>CAZING010000001.1:0-5178 GCA_964540505.1 uncultured Cellvibrionaceae bacterium
TGAGCCGACTGCGGGCAAGCCTTGTCAAAGGTGAGACGCTTGCGCAAGTGGCCAGAACGTTGCAACTTGGCGAGTTTCTTCTTCTCGGCGAGGGTGAGTTGAAAAGCGGCGGACATCGCAGGTCGTCAATACTCGCCGATGCGCTGGAAGCCTTAATCGGTGCTATTTACCTCGACGCCGGCATGGCCGTTGCGGGCGAATGCATACAGCGCTGGTTTACTTCCCAACTTGCGAATCTATCACTTGAAGACAGTGCCCGGGACCCCAAAAGCCGCCTTCAAGAGTGGCTGCAGGCGCGCGGTTTGCCACTGCCGAATTACGAAATAGTTGAGAACACCGGTGAAGCTCACAATCAAAGTTTCACGGTTTCCTGCGTGACCCACAATCAAAACGCCACTCGAGCGACCGCCAGCAGTCGCAAACAAGCAGAAAAAGAGGCAGCCAAAGCGATGTTGGATAAACTCGAGCTGGGGGCGTCTTCTCGTGGTTGAGAACACCTATTCCGGTTACGTCGCCATCGCGGGTCGGCCGAACGTCGGCAAATCCACGCTTTTAAACCAACTGATTGAGCAGAAGCTGAGCATCACTTCGCGTAAACCGCAGACCACCCGCCATACTTTGGTGGGCATCAAGACCGAAGGCAACACTCAAATCGTATTTGTGGATACACCCGGCATTCACGGTCGGCAGGATAAGGCCATCAACCGATATATGAACCGCAGCGCGAACGCTGCGACGGTGGATGTTGACGTAGTCGTGTTTGTCATCGATCGTATGGTTTGGACCGGCGACGACGAACGAGTTATGGCCGCTTTGCAAGGCTCGCGCGCGAAGGTCATTGTTGCGGTAAACAAAACCGACAAACTGGAAAGCGGTACTTCTCTTATACCGCATGTCGATTATTTGCAAAAGTCGCTGAACCCTCATGCGATTGTGCCGATCAGTGCTTTAAAGAAAACCAACTTGCAGACGCTCGAATCCGAAATTCGGAAATTAATTCCTTTGTCCGAGTTCCATTTTCCTGAAGACCAGCTCACCGATCGGTCGATGCGGTTTCTGGCAGCTGAATTGGTGCGAGAAAAAATCATACGTCAGTTGGGTGCGGAGCTGCCGTATCAGGTCACGGTCGAAATCGAACAGTTCGACGAAGACGAGCGGTTGATTCATATAGGCGCGCTGATTCTAGTCGAACGGGAAGGGCAGAAACGCATCATCATCGGTGACAAAGGTTCGCGGCTCAAGAGTATCGGTCAGGCGGCGAGACTGGATATGGAGCGGCTGTTTGATCAGAAGATCATGTTAAAGCTCTGGGTAAAAGTAAAAGCGGGGTGGTCGGATGACGATCGCGCTTTGCGCAGTCTCGGATATGATGAACGCACCGAAAGATGACGCGGATACCGACGGTTTTGTTCTGCATCTAAGACCTTACACCGATTCTCGTATTTTGGTGGATGTACTCACGCGCGGCTTCGGGCGCTTTACGGCAGTTGCGCGACTTACTAAACAGCAAGGTCGTTCGAGCTTCGAGCCATTCAAGGCACTCAGCTTGGTGTGGCGTGGCAAACACGAATTGAAATTTCTGTACCAAACCGAGGTGCAGGTTGCGCGCGCGTATCGACTAAACGGCAGCCTTGCGTTTTGCGGTTTATACCTCAATGAACTGCTCACTCGATTGATTCCAACCCACCAGGCATGCGAAGGCGTATTCGACAACTATGAAGCCTGTCTGGCAAGCCTCAGTGGCATTGCTGGGCTCACTGAGGCTGAACCATTTTTAAGAAAGTTTGAATTTTCCTTAATCAGTGAGCTTGGCTACGGTATCAATTGGTTAAATGCCAAAGATGGCCGACCGATCGAAGCCGATAAGCGCTATTGGTTTAACGGCGAGGAGTTCTGTGTATTTTCCGAGGCATCTTCCGTCAACGTCTTTAGGGGCGACCAAATACTCGAAATCGGTCGAGGTGTATATGAGGGTGCGCTTCGAGCGCCGGCTAAAGCCATTGCCCGACAAGTTATCGACCGTTTGCTTGAGGGGAGAACGTTAAAAAGCAGAGAGCTGTTTCGGTCTTGAATTTACTCACCTTTGTGGTACGACAGTCCAAAGATCGTCCAGCCCGGCTCGGGTTTCAGTCGGTGCCCTTCTGTAAAAATCTCTATCCGCTGTTTGTTTGTCATAGCAAACAACGCAATCGATTTTCCGGCTTTTCGCGAGATGTAATCGTCAAAATCGAACTCTTCAGTCAATTTTGTTTTTTTGATTTCGGCCCCTTCACGCAGCAGTTGCGCAAAGCGCGAATAAGTAAGGTATTTATTAAATAGCACCAGACCGTGGTGTCCGAAAGAAATTCTGTGTTTTTCCGAAGGTAAGGTGTCAGAGTCGGCTAAGAGAGTGAATATATTGTTTTTGCCTAAGTCCGAACGAAAATGCAAGCTAGCTATAGCGTTTTGTTCGCGATAGGGCGACAGAGCCATGACCTTACCGAAACCGCTAAGATCCAGTTTTTGCTCTGCGTATTCTGACATGGGGTTACCGTAAAAGCCGTTCAGCCCGGCCATGCGTGCGGTTTTGATGTGCCCCCAATTTGAATCGCACAGCAAAACATCGAACCCGAGGGTTTTTAACGATTTACCTATGGCTTGCGCCACGGGGTTGGCGCCAATCAGGATAAAGCCTGTGGGTGCCGGCGCGTTGACCTTTAATGCCCGGGCGAGCCACTTCGCACTGAGGCTTTGAACCAACACGGTGCCTACTATAATCGTGAAGCTCAAAGGTACCAGAAGTTGTGCTCCGTTAATGTCTGCGTCCGCGAGTTTGAGTGCGAACAGCGCGGATACGGCGGCCGCGACTATCCCTCTCGGCGCGAGCCACCCAAGCATTGCCTTTTCTCGCCAATTGATTTCCGTTTTTATCGTGGCAATTAATATGCTTAAAGGCCGCACAAAAAACTGTACTGCCAAGAACAGCAACAGCACCTGCGGCCCTATTGAGGTGATATCGGCGGGGTTCATTCGAGCTGCGAGAATCACGAACAAACCACTGATTAACACCACTGAAAGGTTTTCTTTGAAGTGAAGAATTTCATCGAGATTCAGCCCGCGCGCGTTGGCCAGCCACATCCCCATTATGGTCACCGATAACAGTCCAGACTCTTCCGCGACGGCGTTGCTGATGGAAAAGACGACAAACACCAGCGTCAGTGTTGCCATGGTGTGCAAATACTCTGGTATCCAAAAGCGCCGAAGAAAAAGGCTTAGCAGAAAGCCGCCGGCGACGCCAAGCCCGCTGCCTATCAGCACGACTTTAAAAAAAAGCATTACAGTATGTCCGATTGGGTGTTCGGAGCCGGCGCTGACCAGAAATTCAAACACCAACACAGCTAGAAGCGCACCGATCGGGTCGATGACGATACCTTCCCAGCGAAGGATTCTGCTGATATTGGCATTGGGTCGGACTGTTCTTAACATCGGAATAATAACCGTCGGCCCGGTGACCACCATGATGGCGCCAAAAAGTATCGCCAAACCCCAGTCCACGCCAATCAGCCATTTGGTGAGCAGGGCAATGGCAACCCAGGTGATTGCGACGCCGACGGTCAGCAGCCGACGAACTGAGCGACCTAAGTTTTTAAGTTCATCGAACTTGAGAGTCAACGCCCCCTCAAATAAAATGACGGCCACGGCGAGCGATACAAAAGGGAAGAGCAGTTCGCCAAAGATTTCATCGGGGTTGAGGATATTCAAACCCGGGCCGAGAAGAGCGCCGCTTAACAGCAAATAAAGAATCGCCGGCAGGCGAGTGCGCCAGGCCAGCCATTGAGCCGCGAAACCGATACCGATTAACAAAGACAACAACAGACTGGTAGTGATCATTGAATGAAAGTCTCCATAGTGCCCCGATTTTGGCAAGACAAACTTGGCGCGATGGCGGTAGCCTGTTGGCTTTTGGTGAGTTCAACGTGTCATGCAGCAGAGAAGGCCGCAAAGCTTGAGTACCATGTTGAGATAGATTCTGGCGCGAGTGTGGCAAAAGTGCAAATCCGTGTGCCCGACAACGATTGGTTGCGCAGTTTGGATTTCAATTTGAACGATTTCCCGATTGCGCAGATACAAGCTGTGGGCGAAACGCGCGAAGACAACGGCCGCTTAGTTTGGCACCCACCATCAAGCAACGCGCGTATTCAATACGAAGTGCCATTGCGTCAGCCTCGCAAACAGCAACAGGCGTTAAAGTATTCCGCCTATCACACCGACGATTGGCTGATCATGAGATCTGACGATCTTGTGCCTCCCTTTAAGTCAAAGTTCCGCATGGGCGTGGAGGTCCACGCCACTTTGGAGTTTTCAATTCCCGAGAGTTGGCAGAACGTCTATACAAGCTATGAGCGGCGAGAGGGTCACAGGTTTATTGTCGACAGTGAGCGGACGGTGCCACGGCCGGGAGGCTGGCTGATTTCGGGTCGAAAACTGAGTTCGCGCCAAGAGCGGTGGCCGAGTACTCATCTGCGCATCGCGGGGCCTGCGAACCACGGTGTGCGCCCAATGGAGCTTCTGGTGCTGTTTGGCACGCTGCAACCGCATTTCGATGCTTTGCTCGGTGGCGTTTGGCCACCGAAAATTCTTATTGTTTCAGGCAACGATCCGATGTGGCGAGGCGGTCTTTCCGCCGACACCTCGTTGTTTATTCACGCCGACCGGCCTCTGATCAGTGAGGACGGCACCTCCACTTTGGTTCACGAATTATTCCATGTGTTGGTCGGAATCCGCGCGAAAAAGTCGCATGACTGGATAACCGAAGGGCTTGCCGAATATTATTCGGTGCACCTGGTACAGAGGGCAAACGGTTACACCGCTGAACGTGAAAAGGCGGTTTTCGCCAGTTTGGAAAGTCGCGGGCAGAAAGCGAAAACCTTATTCGGTCCGCGAGCGTCCGGCTCGGTAACAGCCAAAGCGGCAGCGCTTTTCTTTCAGCTCAACCAGGAAATTGTGCGTGTTTCCGAGGGGCGCTTGTCGCTCGATGATATCGTAAGAAAGAATATCGATAACAAAGCGATGAGCCTGGAAACGCTTAGCAAAGATTTCCAAGAGCTTACCGGTGAAACATCTAAAGTGTTAAGACGCCTGCAAACCCAAAACGAATAATTCGCACAAAGGGGTATTTTTGGAACGGTTCGCCGATGG
>CAZING010000001.1:5278-25677 GCA_964540505.1 uncultured Cellvibrionaceae bacterium
CCGGCTGCGATCGCGCGCTCGGCGAGCGCTCGACTGGCAAGAATTAAATCGATTCTCAGACCGCGCTTGGGTTCGCGTTCAAAACCGCGACTGCGGTAATCGAACCAACTGAACACGCCGCTCTCTTCGGGATGGTGCAATCGGAAGGTGTCCACCAAGCCCCAGTCCATCACCGCTTGCAACCACGCGCGCTCCTCCGGAAGGAAGCTGCACTTGCCCGTGCTTAACCATCGTTTGCGGTTGTCTTCGCCAATGCCGATGTCCTTGTCTTCGAACGACACGTTCATGTCGCCCATGAGTATCAGCAACTCCGAAGGCGAATGGTGGGCTTCGAGGTGCGAAAGAAGATCGGCGTAATAGCGGCGTTTGTTAGGGAATTTAATTGGGTGGTTGCGGTTTTCCCCTTGCGGGAAGTAGCCGTTTAAAACAGTAAGCGTTTCACCAGACGGCAGTTCGAATTCACCTCCTATAAAACGCTTCTGGTCGTCGGGCGTATCGGTGATATACCCTTTGATGGTTTTTTTGAAAGGGTAGCGCGACATCAATGCAACCCCGTAATGTGTTTTTTGACCTATGAACGCAACGTGGTAGCCCATGGCTTCCAGCGCGTCTTTAGGGAAGTCGCCGTCCGTGACTTTGGTTTCTTGAAGACCGATAAAATCCGGCTGATGCTCGGCGATGACCGCCTCCAACTGATGCAGCCTCTGGCGCAGGCTGTTGACATTGAATGAAACACATCTCATACAATTTCCCCAAAAAAAATGCGCCTGTTGAGGCGCGCTTGCGATGATACTATTGTGAGTTAAATTTGGCTGCGGCTTACAGGCGGCGGTCGAGCGTTAAACCCAACAATCCAAAACGCTCGGCAAGGAGGTACGCACGCTAGAAGTTCGCGACTTGGCTGGGCTTGTCGTTGGCCTGCATCCTGATTATATCCAGCATTATGTAACCTGTTTCGTTAAGAATCGCATCGCCTTCCAAATCGATTGCCTGTCTGGGTTCTGCTGCTGCGGCCTCTTGTTTTTCTTCGTCAACTTTTTCGTAATCGCGATAATCTTTGATGGTTTCAAAGACTTTCAGACCTTTACTTTTTCGGTGTTTGTTTTCGATCGCCATTTGTTTTAATTCAAGCGCTTCTTTTTCGGCGACTCTGGTTTGCTCGTTCAAAGAAATGGTCTTCTTGCTTTTGCTTTCTTCTGCCAATTGGATTTTATCCAGAATAAGTTGGATATCCGGGTCGTGGTCCGAGCGCTCTTGATGCAGTTTTTTCAAAACGGGCAGCATGTCATTAAAGTCAAAATAGACACCGTGTTTGGCAGGCGGAATTTTATCCCATGGCAAGGCGTTTTCATACGTCGATTCACCCACTTGCTCGTGGTCGATCAGCACCGGCATGGGGATGTCTGGAATAACGCCCCGATGTTGTGTACTTTCACCCGACACTCGGTAAAATTTCGATTCGGTCAACTTAAGCTGGCCCTCCGGCAGACCGCTTAACAGTTGCACGGTGCCTTTGCCGAACGATTGCGAGCCTATAATTAAGCCGCGTTGATAATCTTGAATGGCGCCTGCAAAAATTTCGGAGGCCGATGCGCTTAAACGGTTGATCAGCACCACCAGCGGGCCTCGGTAAAGCGCTCTGGAGCGAGACCGGTGGTGTTGGCTTACTCTGCCCGTCGACTCGCGGATTTGCACCACCGGGCCCTGGTCGATAAACAGGTCCGTCAACAGGGTGGCCTCTTGCAGCGAGCCGCCGCCGTTGTTGCGCAAATCGAGGATGATGCCTTCGACTTCCTCCTTTTGGAGTTCGCCAAGCAGTCGTGCGACGTCTCTTGAGGTGCTGCGAAAATCCTGGTCGCCGCGTCTGTAAGCGTCGAAGTCGTGGTAAAAAGCCGGGATGTTGATCACGCCCAATTTGCGCATGGTCTTGCCGTCGCTGACTTCCATAATCGCTTTTTGCGCGGCTTGGTCCTCGAGCTTGACGGTGCCGCGCTTGATTTGCAGAACTTTAGGCGCGGTCTCCCCCGTCAGCACTTCGAGCTTCACTGTGGTGTCTTTTTTACCGCGGATTAAATCCACGACTTCATCCAAGCGCCAGCCGATTACATCGACTATCTCGCCATCGGCGCCTTGACCCACACCTATGATTTTATCGGCAGGTTTGAGCCCGCCTTGTTTGTCGGCGGGGCCTCCGGCAACGAGGCGGACGACTTTGGTGTGCTCTTCTTCAGACTGCAACACCGCGCCTATGCCCTCGAGTTGCAAAGACATATTAATGTTGAAGTTCTCGGAGGTGCGGGGCGAAAAGTAGTTGGTATGTGGGTCGTAAAGCATGGTGAAGGTGTTGATCAGCGTTTCGTACACATCTTGACTGTTTTGCTGAGAAACCCGATTCAACTGGTTTTTATACCGTCGAATTAAGGTCTCGCGAGCTTCCGACACCTCTTTGCCGGCGAGTTTTAAATTCAAAAGGCTTAATTTCAAGCGCTTTTCCCATAAGAGATCCGCTTCTTCGCGGTCTTTCGGCCAGGCGGCGTCTTCTCGGTCGATTGAGATCGAATCGTCGGTATCGAATTTAAACTCATACTTGTCGTCTTTAAGGCGGTTCAGCACCCACTGCAGCCGGTCTTCCAAGCGGTGGCGATAAACCGAAAATATTTCGAAGCCGGGTTTTAGGTCGCCCTTTTTTAGATAATCGTCGTGCATTTGGCTAGTTTTGTTGAACCGGCGAATATCTTCTTGGTAAAAATACAAGTGAGCCGGGTCCAGGCTTCTTAGGTAGTCGTTGAGAAACCGTTTTGAGACTTCGTTATCGATCGCGAGGTCGCGATAGTGTCTTTTATTCAGTTTTTCGAGAATGTCGATGGTGGTGATCGCCTGCGCTGAGGTCGGCGCGATGACCTCTTCGGATTTGGCTTGAGCCGCGAGTGGGCCAAAAAAAACAACGCTTAAAGCTATCGGTGATACGAATTTCAACAATTTCGACATGCAAGAACTCTGTGACTTTAAAAATGTAAAACCGGCCTGCGGAAGTGAAAATACGGCGGTGAAGACTATAGCATAGCCGCAATGGTTTCGAATTGCCGCGTGCCGTACTAGTTTTGAGGACGGCTCAAAGGCCGTGGCACTCGGCCGCCTCGGGGCTTTCGAGCTTCCCAGAAGCTTAGTCGTCAATGTCGGTGAGGGGTTCCCGCCTGAGCGTCGCGTTGAGGGAGGCGAATTGTACCGTTCATCGGGCGCAACAGCCAGGATCAGCCTGCTTACCCCCGTTTGGCCGCGATCGGCGGCGTTATTGCGCATGGTATGCTCGCCGCACTTCTTTGCGCGTTGACAAGCGCGAAAGCCGTTTGCGTCGATAGCCGCTTGTTGGATTCGCATAACGTGCCTATCGAGACCGAATCCGGGCGGGCGCGCAAGCGCCTGCAGTTGTCGCAATTGAGTCGCAGGTCACTGTTATCGCTCGCGTCTACAGGCAAACTCGTACTCGGAGGCGTCGGATCGCTCGGCGCGAACTTGAGATTAGGTCGGTTGTGCGAACCCGCCGCTCAAAAAAGCCGTTTCAAATCCCTTGGTCACGAGCCCAAATGTGAAGATTTTTATTGAGTGTGTCGCGGTGCTTCGCCCGGTGATCCTGCTTTTAGGCGGGTTTTTGGTGGCATGCGGTGGCGAGCTGGGCCAGCAACAGAGCAACCAGCCGCCCGTCGCTCGGGTTCAGGCGTCGGTTGTCAGCGGCGTCGCGCCGTTACTTGTCGAGTTCTCGGGGGTTGAATCCGGCGACCCGGACGGCGAAATAATGCAGTACCAATGGGCGTTCGGCGACGGCGGCGAAAGCCGTGGGGCAATCGTTAGCCATTCGTTCACCACCCCTGGCCGCTACACGGTCTCGCTCACCGTGGTTGATGACTTTGGCGATAACGCCGCCGTTGAGGTGGTCATTGAGGTGGCCGCGGCCGATGCACAATTCAGTCTGGGCGGCACGGTGGTGGCCATGCCCTACGTGGAGGTCGACGGCGACACGAACGACCCAGCGGCACCGTCGATCCCGAACAACGGTGAAAATCCCGGCGATGTGCAGACTTTGGGCAATCCAGTTCTGTTAAACGGTTATCTGACCCACAGGGCCACCGGTCGGGCAGGGGATCGCTTCGAGCTTTACCCCGACCACAGCGACATCTACGCGCTCGAAATGGAAGCGGGGCAATATGTGTCGCTGCAAGTGTTGCAGCCAGAGCAGGCGGATCTTGACCTCTATCTGCTCGATCGCTCGGAATCCACCGTCGTGGCAAGCTCCACAAGCCTTTCAGAATTTGAATCCTTGCGCATTCCGATGGCCGGCGAATATCTGTTGTTGGTGCGCGCCGAAGCGGGGGCGTCGCGTTATTTGCTGAAGGTCGGTTACGAGTCGTTAAAGCCCGGGCGTGCCATCAATGGCGACAGCGGCGATTTCGTGCCCCTTGAGGCGGTTGTCAAGCTCCAGGATCCGAGCCCCGCTGTGGCAACAAAGCAGGCCAAATCGATGGTTCGCGAGGGGCAGCTCAACTTTAGTCACCGCGAGCGCCACCGCGCGTCGCTCGCGCGTATTAACACCCTAAACCCGCAAACGGTCAACCGCCTCGGGCTTGCCGCAGACGCGGGCTTCGAGGCTAGACTCGCGCGCGAGAACCCTCGCACGCTCGAGAAAATCAACACCATCAGAGCCGTGAAAGCGCTTAGACGCGACAGTGAGGTTGCGGCGGCTGAATTGAACTATCGAGTGAGCACCAAGCTTCAACCCACAGACCCCTTTTACAGTCTGCAATGGCATCATCCGGCGATGAATATGGCGCAGGCGTGGGATCTGAGCACCGGTGATATGTCCGTGACGGTCGCCGTGATTGACACCGGAATTTACTGGCCACACCCAGAGTTTAACGCCGACGCTGTGGAGCCGGGCTTCGATTTTATCTCCTCGGCGGCGAATGCCGGCGACGGCGACGGCATAGACTCAGACCCAGCGGACGCGGGCGATGGCGCAACCCTGTCTCAGTCTTCGTGGCACGGGACCAGCGTTATGGGTGCCTTAGCGGCGCAAATGAATAACGGTTTAGGCGGCGCGGGCGTCGCACCGGGTGTCCGGTTGATGCCGGTTCGGGCGTTAGGCAAAGACGGAGGCGCCGGTTACGATATTATTCAGGCGGTGCGATACGCCGCGGGCATGGATAACGACAGTGGCACCGTGCCCAGCAAGCCCGCCGACATAATCAATATGAGCCTCGGTGGGCCAGGCTACTCGCAGTTTTCCCAGAACCTTTATAACGAAGTGCGACGCCGCGGTATCTTGGTGGTTGCGGCAGCGGGCAATGACAATTCGTCCGAACACTTCTACCCCGCGTCATACGACGGCGTCATCTCGGCCGGCGCCCTCGATTTTCTGGGTAACCGCGCATACTATTCCAATTTCAACTCGAAAGTGGATGTCATGGCGCCCGGCGGCGACCTCGGTCGCGACCGAAACCGCGACGGCTACGGCGATGGCGTGTTGAGCTTGACGGTGGGCGTGTCTTGGTCGGGGGCGCTGTCAGCGGATTACGCGTTTTCGCAAGGCACTTCAATTGCCGCGCCCCAGGTGAGCGGCGTGCTGGCATTGATGAAGTCCATTTACCCGGATCTCTCCCCCGATCAAGTGGACAGCCTGCTGATTAACGGCGTGATCACGCGAGACCTTGGTCCGCCGGGTCGCGACGACGAGTACGGCCACGGTGCTCTGGACGCACTCAAAGCTGTGCAGGCCGCTCAGTCTTTGGCGCGGGGGGACGCAACTGTAGCGATATTGGCCGAGCCTTCGACGCTTGTTTTTGATTTCGCCACAGACGAGCTTAAGCTGGTGGTCACCCGCGTCGGCGACGGGGCGTTGGCTGTCGTCAGCACCGAGACCAACGAATCCTGGTTGACGCTTGAGCCGCTCGAAGTCGACGGCGATCGGCTTGGAACCTACCGCGTCCGCGTCAGTCGTGAAGGCCTTACCCAGGGTAATTACAGCGATCAAATCCTGTTCCACACCTCCGACGGGTCGTATCTCAGCGTCGAGGTGACTTTGCGCGTTGGCAGTTTGATGGAAACAGGTAACGCCGGTTTGCTGTATGTCATGTTGATCGACGCAGACACCCAGGAAACCGCGGCCAGTTTACTCAGCGAAGGCGAGGGCGGTGAGTATCCATTTATGTTCCCGGACATGCCGGCGGGCAGCTATTATCTAATGGCCGGTACCGATATCAATCGCGACGGTGTGATTTGTGACATCGGCGAAATTTGCGGTTACTACCCATCGTTTCAACAACGTAAAAAAATTGAATTAAGCTCAGACAAAGCGGATTTGAATTTTGTCGCGGGCTTATATGGCGGGGTTTTCGAAGCATCCCAAGTGGCCGCGACCGGCCGCCTTTATTTTATGCCGACCACTTTCGAGCGGCCGCGCCCTTAATGGCCATGCAGAAGGTTAGGTAACTGTTAGCTTCGCCCGCGCGTTCAGCTCTAGGTTGGCAAAGAGTGAAATAGGCCCGCAATTTTTGCGCTTGCCGACTTTAGCTGCACGCGCGTGCTGTACCTCTTAGCCACCTAACTCCTGCTCCACTGGCTCGATACTTGACTTCCCCTCGGGCAGCACTTACTTTGCGCGCAGCTATTTGGTGCCAGCGGTTTCGCCGCCAGCTTAAATGGGAATCAGGTGCGATGCCTGAGCTGCCCCCGCAACGGTAAACATCGAGTTTCGATGCCAGCCCGATACCAGCCAATCGCTATTCATTGATGGAGCGGAGGGCTGCCGTCTTGGAATCACGCCGTCGGGCATAGTTGCCAAGCATTGTAATTCCTTCAGACTTTTAGTTGCCTCCCTAGAGCTTGTTACCACTCATTCGCGTACGCCCGTTGCGCCTGAAAGAATGTTAATAGGCTCGAGTCAGTTTTTCTGCTTTTGGGGATAATATTAATGCGTTTTTTTATGCTGTTTGCGGTTGCGCTTTTCGCGTTTAACCCGGTTTCTCTTGTTGCCTTACCGCTTGAGGAGGTAGTAATCACCGCTTCTCCTATTCCCACGTCACTGCGTCAAATAGGCGCCGCGGTCAGCGTGATAAACGAGGAGGAGCTGCAACTGCAATCGTTTCAAAACCTTGGCGAAGTGTTGCGCAGCCAAACGGCCGTCGGTGTGTCAAATCAAGGCGGCGCCGGCAAGGTGACCACTTTGCGAGTGCGAGGGGAGGAGGGCTACCGTACCCTTTTTTTGTTTGACGGTATCGAGTTGACCGACCCAAGCACGCCTCAGGCGTCAACCCGAATCGAGCACCTAGGCGGTACCACGGGTGTCGAGCGAATTGAAATTCTGAGGGGCCCGCAAGGCTTTGCACACGGCGCCGATGCCGGTGGTGTGATCAATATTCTGTCGAAGTCGCCCGAGGGAGGCACGGCGGAGTTTTCGGTTGAAAGTGGGTCGTTCTCAAGCCGTGGTGTGTCGGGCTTTGCCGGCGCGGGCAACGCCGATATACAAGCCTCTATCGCGGTGAACCATTTCACCACCGATGGCTTCAATGCCCGCCCGGACGATCCGACGGAGGACCTCGACGGCTATCGCAATACCACGGTACACGCCAAAGCGGCCGCGTCTTTGACGCCGGATTGGCAGCTCACCGCCGTCGCGCGGTCCGTAGACGCGACAACGCAGTTCGATTATTGCTGGGCCGACGACGCGCTTACCTACATTAACGATTGCACCGAGCAGAGCCGCCAGAAAGCCGCACGAGTCGCACTCGTTCGCGACACCGGTAAACACCGCAGTGAGTTCGCGTATGCTCTGACCGATGTTGTGACCACAGCCTACAGCGCCGATGCATACTCCTACGGCAACGATGGTGCGATTAAAAAAGTGAGCTACCTTGGTGCAGCAGAGCTCAACACCGGCCTCACATTGGTTTGGGGCGGCGACTACAAAACCGCGCACCATATTAGTGATGTGCCCGACGAGCGCCACCAGACAGGTGTTTTCGGTGAGTTTCAAAGCGCCTGGGACGAGCGATTTTTTTTGGCCGGAGGCCTGCGCTGGGACGAAAATAACGACTATGGCGAGCATACCAGCGTGCGCTTGTCGCCCGCCTGGGTTCAGCAGTGGGGTTCGCGCTGGACGGTGAAATATCGCGGCAGTTTTGCCACAGGTTTTCGTGCGCCAAGTTTATACGAGCTGGCATTCAATCGCGGTCCTTGGGCGCTTGGCGACGCTCTCGAAACGCGTTTGGAAGAAGAGCAAAGCCGGGGCTACGAGTTTGGCTTCGAGCTTTACGACCAGCAGGGCGCGAAAGTCGCGATCGGTGCATTTGACCAGAAGATCGAAGATGAAATTTATTTTGATTCGATCAATTACGGTTATTTTCAAGGGCAAGGTGAGGCGCATTCGCGCGGGCTTGAGTTTGAAGTGGAATGGCCTCTGGGCCAGTTCGTTCGGGTGATCGCCAATTACACCTACAATGAAACGCTCACTCGGGACGCCGAGCTTCGTCTGCGCCGTCCGAAGCACCTCGCCAATCTGACGCTGGCGGCGGCCGGGTTCGAAGACCGGTTGCAATTGCGTGCGCATGTGCGCGGTGCACGCGACAGTTTGGACTTGGATGGCAAACCTCTCGACAATTACGCTTTGTTGAATTTAAGCGCGAGTTTCAAGCTTTTGGCCCAGTTGAAAGGGTATCTGCGCGTGGACAACGCTTTAGACAAACACTACGTAGAGATTGGCTCCTACAACCCGACCCCAAGATCCGCCTATGCAGGGCTGCAATGGGCTTTTTAGAGGCAAAACTATGACCGATCAGCAAAAGCACAAAAGCGCCATGGTGCGGCAAAAAGCCAAGGTGGATGCCGCGACCGCCGCGGCCAATACCGAGCGCGGGGTTTGCGTGCTGCTGACCGGCAATGGCAAAGGCAAATCGAGCTCCGCATTCGGCATGGTGATGCGCGCGCTCGGTTACGACCATCGGGTCGCGGTGGTGCAGTTCATCAAAGGCCAGATAAAATCGGGAGAAGAACTCTACCTGCAACAACAGCATCCCGAAGTGTTCTTCTACCAAATGGGCACCGGGTTCACCTGGGACACCCAGGACCGTGACGCCGACACCATCGCCGCGCAGGCGACCTGGCGCGAGGCGCAAAACTGTTTGCAAGACCCCGCTATCGATCTTGTCGTGCTCGATGAAATCACTTATATGCTCGCCTTTGGCTATTTGGAGGAGGCCGAGATACTTGCGGCAATTGGCAATCGTCCGCCAGCGCAAAGCGTCGTGCTGACCGGTCGGGGGGGCGGACGCGCACTAAGAGACATAGCCGACACAGTCGCGGAGATCAAAGACGTCAAGCACGCGTTTACGGCAGGTATCTCGGCGCGCAAAGGCGTGGACTATTGATGGTGGCGTGCCTGGTTCTCGGCGCTTCACGCCGAGCCGAGCCATGAACCAACCGTTGTCAGGCTATTTTGCGAAGCCCGGGCGTTACGCCTGTCTTCTGTTGGGGCTAATGTCGGTATTGCTGGTGTGCTTTGTGCTGTCGCTTAAGCTAGGCGCGGTGAGTATGACCTGGCGCGAACTGGCCGAGGTCGTGTCGTACCCCGAAACGGTTCAGGCCGTCATAGTGCGTGACCTGCGCCTACCGCGCACGCTCATGGCGCTCACTCTCGGCGCGTTGCTTGCTGTCAGTGGCGTCGCGTCTCAAGGACTATTCCGCAACCCCTTAGCCGACCCCTCGCTGATTGGTGTAAGCGCTGGCGCGGCATTGGGCGCAGGCATCGCCATTGTGTTGCTGCCGGCGACCCTATCGAACTGGCTGGGGCTTTCGTTGGTGCCATTTAGCGCATTCGTAGCCGCGCTGGTTACGGTCTATTTGGTTTACCGTTTAGCCCGCGGTCCATTCGGGGTGAGCGTCGCCACTTTGCTGCTCGCGGGCATCGCCATGGCGTTTTTGGCCGGAAGCGCCACCACCATGCTCGAGTATTTCGCCGACCACCAAATGCTGCGTCAACTCAGTCTCTGGCGCATGGGCGGGCTGAGCGGTGTGGGCTGGCCGCAGTGGCTGCTGGTCGCCACTGTCGCCTTGCCGGTGACCGGGCTCGTGCTCTTGCGGGTGGATGCACTGGATGCGCTACTGCTCGGCGAGGCCAATGCCCGCTATTTAGGTGTTGATGTTCGAGCGCTAAAAATTGAAATGTTCATCGGCATTTCCGCTGCGTTAGCCGCCTGCGTCGCGCTGGTGGGCCCGATCGTTTTTGTTGGGCTGGTGATTCCTCATATCGCCCGGGCGGTTGTCGGGCCGCGCCATAGGACACTCGTGCCCGTGACGGTCGTTCTTGGGGCAATTTTTCTGGCGGTGGCCGATTTGTTAGGACGGGCGTTAATGGCACCCACAGAGTTGCCCGCGGGTTTGGTGGTGTCGATGATCGGCGCACCGGTGTTTTTATACCTACTGCGTCAGCGGTATCAATTTCAGGTGTGAATCATGGCGATTGCCGAGCTACGAAATGTTGCCTATCACAGCGGCACCAAAACGGTGATAAAGGATGCAAGTTTTGCTGTGCGTCGGGGCGAAATCCTAAGCGTTATAGGCCCGAACGGCTCGGGCAAATCGACACTGCTCAAGCTTTTGACCGGGCTTTGGCCAGTCGCTGCGGGCGACGTGTTGTTCGTCGATAAGCCGCTTCACTCGTGGTCCCTTGGGGTCTTGGCCCAACACCTCAGCTGTCTGCCGCAAGCCAGTGATCTGGCCTTTCCTTTTGCCATTGAAGCGGTAGTGGCGCTCGGACGAATGCCGTTTGCCACCGAAGCCCGTTACAATGCGGAGATCGTCGACCAAGCAATGTCATTAATGGACATCGCGCATCTTAAGGGGCGGCTTTACACCGAGCTTTCGGGCGGTGAAAAGCAGCGCACCCAGCTTGCGCGGGTGTTCGCGCAGAGCTGGCCCGACGACGACTCGCCGCGGCTGCTGGTGCTAGATGAACCCTTCACCTCCTTGGACATAGGTCATAAGCAACAATTGTTAAGCGCGCTTGAAACCTTCGCCGCCGGCGGCCACGCGATCGTGCTGGTCGAGCACGATTTGAACATCGCATTTGCGGCGGCCGGTCGGGTGCTGGCGTTGCAGGCGGGCCATATATTGGCCGAAGGTCTGCCCGGTGACATAGCGCAGCCGGCATTATTGCAATCGCTCTTTGGTGCCGATATCAAGGTGTTCGCGCATCCGTTGCGACAAGGAGTGCCCGTGTGTACTGTATGATTGTTAAGGTTTACCGTGCACTGGGCGCGCTGCTGATGCTGTGTGCGGCGCCGCTTGTGTTCGCCGCGCCTGCGATTGAGGTGGTCGATTATCTTGGCAGAACAGTAGTTTTGCAAAAACCCGCAGAGCGTATCGTCGCGTTGGCACCGCATATAGTCGAAAATCTTTTCAGCGCCGGGGCGGGCAGCGCGCTGGTCGGCGCCGTCGGTTACAGCGACTACCCCGAGGCCGCCAAGGCGCTCACTCGGGTCGGGCAAATCAGCCATTACAACCTCGAGACAATTATCGAGCTCAAGCCCGATCTTGTAGTGGTATGGATGGCCACGCGCGGCGGAGAGGTGCTTGAAACGCTTAATCGGTTAGGGATAAATGCTTACGCAAGCGACCCTCATAAGCTCGACGATGTCGCCCGCTCGTTGCGCGATTACGGTCGCCTGGCGGGGACCGAAGAACAGGCCGAGCGCGCGGCCGAGAATTACCTAAAGCAGCTGAACGCGTTGCGCCAACGCTATACCAGCGCCAAGCCTTTAAGCGTGTTTTACGAGGTTTGGTCGGACCCGCTGCAAACCTTGAATAACGACCATATCATCAGCGACGTGTTGCGACTTTGCGGCGGCATGAATATATTTGGCGAGGAAACGGTCTTGGCGCCTATCATCAGCCGCGAGGCATTATTGGAAAAAGACCCCGCGGCGATCGTGCGCGGCGGACGCGCCGCCGAGCACGCCCAGTGGGCGCGGGCCTGGCGCACCTGGCCCCAACTGCAAGCGGTTGCTAAAGGGCACTTGTATACGGTGCCGGATGACTGGATCGCCCGGCATACCGTACGAATTCTAAAGGGCGCTCATTTGATATGTGAAAACCTCGATACAGCCAGAGATTGATATGCCCGTATTTATGCGTTTCCTAGCCGCCCACGGCTGCAGCACTTTGAATATCGGCATTCAGATTGTATTGCTCGCGTGGTTGGCAGTGGGGGTAATGAAGTTGCCGCCGATTTCCGTCGGCTGGGTGCAGGCGGCGGTGTTGGTACCCAATATTGTTATGCTGGCCGTTGCCGGGCGCTGGGTGGAGCGGGCGAACGCCTGCGTGGTCGCACGCTTAGCCAACTTCGCGTTGGCGTTTGTGCACATTTCGTTCTGGTGGCTGTTGGGCCGTGACGCCGTAGGTTTGCCGGAGCTTATTCTCTACGCCGCGCTCTTGGGGTTGCTAAACGCGCTGGTCCAAAACGCCCGGGAAACATTATTGGGGCGGCTGTCTAGCCTGCGGGCGCTGCAAAAGCACATCTCCAGCGTCGCCTTTGTGCAATTTGGGGCGCAGGCGCTCGGCGTCAGCCTCGGTATGTTGTTCGAATGGTTCGATGTTCGATTGTTTATCGCCGTGCAAGCGCTCTTGTGTCTGCTTGCGGGCGTTTTGTACGGCGGCGCGCGCCTGTTACACAAAGCCCGAAGACCGCGACAGCTTTCGCCCGACCCCTCGCTTCGCTATGCGATAAGAAGTGTCGCTCGCATTGCGCCGCTGCGCACAATGTTATTGGTCATAGCGTTCAATGGCTTTACGCATATGGGCTTCTTTTTGGTGCTGCTGCCACTGCTGGCGACACGCACCTTGGGTTACAGCTCGTCGGGTTACGCGAGCCTGCAGCTCGCGTTTATTATGGGTTCAATTCTGATCAGCGGTCGACTGATGTTCGGTCGTCCGGTGACGCACGCGGGTCAGCATGTATTATTTGCCGCGCTTTATACCGGCGGCATAGGCTTTGCTTTGGCCGCCGGGCCCAAGCCCGCGGGCCTTTATTTGCTGATCTTCTGCTGGGGCGTGGTCGCCGGCGCATCGGCTAACCTGTCGCGCCTGGTGGTGCAGAGCTTGGCGCCGGAAAACCTTCGCGCGCGAACTATGAGCCTTTATCAGACGGCGCTGTTTGGCAGCGCGCCCCTTGGCGCGCTCTTTTGCGGTCAGTTGGTGGAACTTACCGGGACTTTGGTTGCGCTCAAGGTGATGGCCGTGGCCAGTTGTGTGCTATTTGCAGTGGTCGTTTGGCAGAAGTCTCTGTGGCAGTTTACCGGCTCAGTAGAGGCTGAAACGCAACCAGGCTCGCCGCGACACTGACATTGAGCGACTCCACGCCGCGCGTCATCGGAATGGCCACTAAGCCATTGCAGCAGGCGCGCACCTCGGGGCTCAAGCCGTTGCTCTCATTTCCCAAAACGAAAACGCTCCGTGGCCGAGGCTTTAGATGCGGCCAGAACTCGGTGGCCTCGGCCGCGAGCCCTAAAATATCGGTTCTTGCTCGGGCGAGTTGGGTCAGCGCTTCGCCAAGCGTTTGACAGCGTATTATCCGCGTTTTAAAGAGCGTGCCGGCACTCGCCTTGATGACCAGTGAATCCAGCTTGGCGCAGCCTTTGGCGGGCAACAGCAGGCCCGTCGCCGGAGAGGCGCAAACCGAGCGCACAATCATGCCCAGATTTTGCGGGTTGGTGACCTTATCCAAAGCCAGAAGAAAGAACCGTTCCGGCATGTCGGCATAGAAGCTCTCAAAGGTGTCGAACTCGGGGCATTCGATATCAAGCGCCACCCCTTGGTCCTGTTTGCCGTTTTTGGAGATGCGCGCAAGACTCTCGCGGTTGGCGTGCCGCTGCACGGGGACCTGCCGCTGCTCGGCGAGCGCAAGCAGTTTCGCGATCAGTTCCGAGTTTTGGTTGGTGCTGGCGAGGTGCAACTTCTGCGCTCTAAGCGAGCGGTCCTCCATGGCCTCTTGGACGGGCTTGCGCCCAAAGATTGTCAGCGTCTTCGCCAGGGCCTGCTTTTTTGCAAGGTAGTGTTCGGAGTCGGTCACCATAGGACGAGCCGCCTTTATCTCATTGGTTTAACGCAAAAGTGCCGCGACCGCATTCGGTCAAAATGGAGCCACAGAAAACTTTACCGGCCTCGGCTTTAGAGGCTGAGCGGGCCAGCGGGACTTGCTCGTGCTAAGCGGCGTCTAGGGGTTATTTCGGCAGATGGCCAGATAGGCCGTCACTGCCTGCGCCATGCCCATATTCAGCGCGTCTACGGTAAGCGCGTGACCGATAGAGACTTCGAGCAGCCCGGGCGTGGCGATGAACGCTGGCAGGTTGTCGAGGTTTAAGTCGTGCCCTGCGTTAATGCCCAAACCGAGTCCGACCGCCTGTTGCGCGGCTTCGCTATAGCGCTGCAAAAGCGGCCCAACAAGTGTCTCATTCTGTGCGAAGCTCTGCGCAAACGGGCCGGTGTAGAGCTCGATCCGGTCGGCCCCGAGGCGCTGGGCGAGGGTGATTTGCTCTGGGTCGGGGTCCAGAAAGAGGCTGACCCTTACCCCCCATGCGTGCAGCGCGTCAATGATGGGCTGTAAACGCACGGAATCTTTACGCAGGTCGAAGCCGTGGTCCGAGGTCAATTGCGAGTCAGTATCGGGCACCAGCGTGCATTGGTCGGGTCGCGCCTCGCTAACCAGCGCCATAAAACCCGGGTACGAGCCGCTGGCCTGCGCAAAGGGGTTGCCTTCAATGTTGTACTCGGCCCCTGGGGACGCGCGCACCAAGTCTCGCAGACGATAGACATCGTCTGGACGAATATGGCGCTGGTCGGGCCGCGGGTGCACAGTTAAGCCCTCGGCGCCGGCTTCCAGACAGGTTCTGCCAAAGCGTACAGGGTCAGGGAAGTTCCCCTCTCTGCTGTTTCGCAGCAGTGCGATTTTGTTGAGATTGACCGATAGGGCGACGGCCATTGTCAGCGCTCGTCTTCGACAAGGGTCATTTTGATGATCGCAACGGGCGCGTTTGGTGCGTTGACAAACACGCCCGAGTGCTCGCCTTGCGGAAGCTGCGCGAGCTTATCGACCACTTCCATCCCACTGACGACCCGGCCGAATACGGTATAGCCGGGCTGGTTCGGATGCCAATCCAGGCTCGGGTTGTCTTGCAGGTTAATAAAAAATTGCGAGGTCGCGCTGTTTGGGTCTGGCAGGCGGGCCAAGGCCAAGGTGCCGCGTTTATTTTTTAAAGCGCTTGTCGATTCGTTAATGATCGCAGGGTTGGTCGCCAAGCGCTGATACTGTTTATCGAAGCCGCCGCCTTGAACGACAAATCCAGGGATCACGCGGTGAAAAATGGTGCCGTTGTAAAAGCCGCTGCGAACGTAAGCCAAAAAGTTGGCCGCGCTCACGGGTGCCTGTTGGTCATAAAGTTCTATAAGAATGAGCCCGATTGAGGTCTCTATCGATACCTGAGGCTTGGGCACTGGCGCCTTGGCTTTAGTGTCTTTTGTGGTGTCAAATGAGGCGGACGGGGTTTGTGCTTCGGTTTGCGCGCTTGCCAAGCTTGGCAGTTGCAGCGCGAGTGCCAGAATAAGGTATTTGAACATAGTCATAATCGGCTTTTTAAGTTGGGTTTCGGCGAGACTTAATCTCGCCATTCAGTGTTGCGTTTTTTTGACTTCAAGGCCGGCAACACCAGCATCAAAAACATGCCTAGCACTACCAGACCCGCACCAAAGAGCCATTGATTGACGGTTTGTTCGCCTCGGAGACGATCGTTTTCCGCTCTGACGGTGTCGTAATCGGTTTGGATAAGATCGTACTGCGCCAACAATTCTTTGTACCGCTGGCTCAAATTGACCGCATCGGCCGAAAGCGTTTTGAGGTTGCGCAGTTCTTCGGCCAGTTGATCTCGGCTTTGCGCGGCCGCTTGCGACTGCTCTGATAGGGTCTTGTGGTCGCCGCGCAGGCTCTTGAGCTGCTCTGCCAGTTCATCGGCGCGTGCTTTTGCGACGTTCATTTGATGCTGTGCATCGTTGAGTTGCATGCGCGCGGTTGGCGACTCGATTAAATATTGTGTCGGTATCCAGCCCTCGAGCCCCGAGGGGGTTCGCACATGCGCCCATTCTGAATCGGCCGGTAAATCCAAGACGGTCATCTTGGTGCCCGTTTTAATGGCCGAGTGAATAATCCGGAACTGATTGCCGGCGCCGCTTCGCATGGGCACAAACAACACATCTGTTACGTATCGAGTTTCTGCTAGCGCAGGGCAGCACAAGGATAGGAATAGAATTCCCATTAATAGTGATTTCATTTTGGTTAAATTAGTCCTGTGTCAAGGGAGCACTTTTTTGAAAGGTTTTACCATATACCGCACATAGACGCCGGCTTCAACGTAAGGGTCTTGGTCGGCCCACTCGCGGGCCGCATCGAGGGATTCGAATTGCGCGACCACAAGACTCCCTGAAAAGCCCTCGGGCTTCTCGGGGGTTGTTGCGGTCGGGTGCGGCCCGGCAAGCACCAGCCGGCCTTCAGCGTTTAACTGCTCGAGGCGAGCCAGGTGTTTGGCCCTGGCCGTTTTGCGCTTGGCTAAGCTGTCGGGGACATCTTCACTGATGATGGCATAAAGCATATGAGGACTCTAATTTTTTTATGGGTTCGATTTTGACTTTTTAGTTTCCGGCGCTATGAACAACTCATCAAACGAAATGCCGGTGAGTTTATCAATCTTCCAAAACAGATAGAAAACCGCAACCATGAACATTAAGGTGGAGGGAATTGTAATCACTGGAAAACTCATTGCCATCATCTTGCCGTATTCTGCATTAAAGGCTTCGGTACCCGGTGCGCTTTTAAGCAAAACTTTAGCGAGTATGTAGTTTAACGCCGAAGATAAAAAGAAAGAGCCTGCGAGAATAAGTGACGCCAGGCGTACGGCTTTCTCAAATTTAGCCTGCGCGCCGCGCTCGGCGAGCGCCGAACTCAGTTGGTCGACACGGATATGACGCTCATTAAACAATAAAAAACGGATTGGGGAGTAGCGCGTGAAGGTCAGCACCGCAAGCGCTATGCCGATCAGACCCGGCACCGCGGCCTCTTTGATTGCAATGTACTCAGGTGGCGCTTTCAACACCAGCATGCTGCCGCTTAACAGTACACTGACAACACCAATCGCGGAGAAGATGTTGATTTTTTGCGAACGCTTGAAGTCGTACACCCCGTAGGCAATAGGAAATGCGAGCGCGACAATC
Organism: uncultured Cellvibrionaceae bacterium; assembly: GCA_964540505.1. Classification (GTDB taxonomy): domain Bacteria; phylum Pseudomonadota; class Gammaproteobacteria; order Pseudomonadales; family Cellvibrionaceae; genus CAYZQH01. Next base: position 22,580 of record CAZING010000001.1, read on the forward strand.
ACCCCCAAGGTTGGCCCAAGAGCCTCGTCACCACTGCCTTTGGTAAGAATTAATGTCGGTATGATGATGTTCAGTATCAAGTTGGCCCAAAAATTTTCCTTTGGGGGTTCCGGTTTGGTTGCATCGGGTGCTTTATTGAAATCCATGAAGCCTACTTTTTGCCGACACCTGCCGCGAAGGCTAGAATGCCTGTGAATTCATCTGAAACGATTAAAGCGCAGGCTGCCTGCCAGAAATCGACCGTTTCACTTTCGGGAGCTACGTTTGCTTTACGACCTGCATACCCACAGTTCCATCTCGGACGGTATTTTAAGCCCTGAAGCGCTGGTGTCGAGAGCCAAGAAGAACTCCGTGACACATTTGGCACTCACCGATCACGATACGGTCGGCGGTCTCGAGGCAGCAGCGGTCGCAGCAAACGCGCAAGGCGTGCAGTTGATCAGCGGGGTGGAGCTGTCGACCGAGTGGCGCGGCGCGGGCATCCATGTGCTCGGGCTTGGTATCGACCCCGACCACCCGTCGATGTCCGAGACACTTCGCAGTCAAGCCCAGGCCCGCGAGCGCAGGGCGCTGGAGATTGGCGATCGGCTTGCGCGGCTGGGCATCAAGGGCGCCTTTGAAGGTGCCCGTCGCATAGCCTCTGGGGGTACCCTCGGGCGCCCGCATTTTGCCCGGTTTCTGGTGGCCGAGAAGATCGTACCCGATGTCGAAACCGCGTTTAAGCGCTATCTCGGCGCCGGAAAAACCGGCGACGTCAAACAGTATTGGCTGACAATGCCCGAGGTGATAGCGGCCATCACTGAAAGCGGCGGGGTCGCGGCGCTCGCCCACCCGCTTAAGTACAAACTGACTTTGACGCGTTTGCGTCGCTTGGTGGGGGCGTTCAAGGAGGCGGGAGGCGCGGCGATCGAGGTCTGCTCGGGCAAACAGTCAACGGCAGAGACTGACGCAGCCGCGCGTTTGGCCACAGGTTTTGGGCTGTTGGCTTCCGGCGGCAGCGACTTTCATAGCCCCGACAAGCCTTGGCAAGAGCTCGGTGAGTACACCAGCATTCCTGCGCAGTGCACACCGATTTGGCAGCTTTGGGAGCGCGTCTGCTGAAGCGCCCAGCGAATCGCACGGGTTTTATCTTCGGCGCGCCAGCCCGAACCCGTGTTTTAAAGCAGAGGCCGAATTAATATTCGCTTCGCGCTGCCGAGCTGATTAAACTAGGCGCGCATTCGATTGCGCCTGTTGCGGCTTAAAGTAAGCCAATCAAGAAGCGAAGTGCCCGGAGCGTGCTAACAGGCTTTAGGCGCCCGCGTCGGGCTTTGGCGGCGCCCGGCTATTATGAATCTACTGGCAGAGTTAAGGACTTTGAGTGGCTCAATTCATCAGCATTCATCCACAGAACCCACAATCTCGACTGATTTCACAAGCGGTCGAAGTGCTGCGTCGTGGCGGCTTGATCGTCTATCCAACCGATTCGGCGTACGCCTTGGGCTGTCACATCGGCGACAAATTCGCGCTGGATAGAATCCGAGCTATTCGACAGTTGGGCAAACACCATAACTTCACTTTGATGTGTCGAGACCTTTCGGAGCTTGCGACCTACGCCAAGGTGGACAACGCCGCGTTTCGCTTAATCAAAGCCAACACGCCCGGCCCCTTCACTTTTATATTAAACGCCACTAGCGAGGTGCCGCGAAGGTTGATGCACCCTAAGCGCAAGACCATAGGGCTGCGCGTACCGGATAATCCCATAGCGCTGGCGTTGATGGCGGCGCTGGGCGAGCCTTTAATGAGCAGTTCATTGATTCTGCCCAATGACGAATTGCCGCTGACCGACCCTTACGACATCAAAGATTTGATGGAACACCAAGTCGAGCTGATTATCGATGGCGGCTTTTGCGGGCTCGAGCCCACTACTGTGGTCGATATGACCGCGGACGTTCCGGTCGTCACTCGAGAAGGTTGCGGGGATATATCAGGAATCGTTTAAAATCAGTGGTTTACGTATAGGAATTAATGTTCTGCTTGAGATCGTGCTGTAGCGCCTTGCAGGAATCGCTGGCTTAGGTAATTTTATAACCGCTATAATCGGCCCCGGCCTAAACCAACCCTTCGGGAGAAGAGCATTGTCAGGCGCCGAGGTTTTTACATTGAATAACGCAAGCGCCACGGATGCGTCCGACCCCGTCGCACTCGCGCCCTCCGCAATCCAAGACAACTGCGCTGCGCCCTCACAGGCAGAAATGCCATTCGCGTTGGTGTATGGCAAAGCCTTTACGGACTTGCCCAAAGACCTCTACATACCGCCCGATGCTTTGGAGGTGATCCTCGAGGCGTTCGAAGGGCCTCTCGATTTGCTGCTGTATCTCATCCGCCGACAAAATATCGACATACTCGAAATCGACGTGTCGGAAATTACCGCGCAGTACGTGGCCTATGTCGAATTGATGGACGTCATGCGTTTCGAGTTGGCCGCCGAGTACCTCGTTATGGCGGCCATGTTGGCGGAAATCAAATCGCGCATGCTGCTGCCGCGCAGCGCCAACGCCGAAGATGAAGAAGAGGACGACCCTCGCGCTACTTTGATTCGCCGGCTGCAGGAGTACGAGCGGTTCAAACAAGTCGCTGAGGAAATCGACGAGTTGCCGCGCAACCAGCGCGATTTTCACATAGGCAAGGCCCGCGCGCCCGATCGAAATCTTACCCGCCCCGATCCCGATGTCGATCTCAAAGAGCTGCTGTTGGCGCTGTCCGAGGTGCTGCGGCGCTCGAACATGTTTGAAAGTCATCACGTAGAGCGCGAGCGACTGTCCACCCGTGAACGCATGGGCCAGGTGTTGGAGCAGTTGCGCGGACGACCCTTCGTGCCTTTTGTCAGCCTGTTTAAAGCCAGTGAAGGGCGTCTGGGTGTGGTGGTGACGTTTCTCGCCGTGTTGGAACTGATTAAAGAGGCGCTCGTTGAGATCGTTCAAACAGAAGAGCGAGGCCCAATTCACGTCAAAGCTCGAGTGAGCCAAGAAAGCTAATTTCGTTATGAGTGACTCATTACAACCCTTAAAACGCATAGTCGAAGGCGCTTTGCTGGCCACCGGTGAGGCGTTGAGCGT
>CAZING010000001.1:25777-27485 GCA_964540505.1 uncultured Cellvibrionaceae bacterium
CTGACCCGCAGCGACATCGAAGAGGTGCGAGGGGTCGCTGTGAGTTCCCATATTATTAAAACCTTGGCCGAGCGCGAATGGATCAGAGTGGTCGGTCATCGCGATGTGCCGGGCAGACCTTCGCTTTACGCGACAACGCGCCAATTTCTGGATTATTTTGGCTTGAAAAGCCTGGACGAGCTGCCGGCGCTTGGCGAGCTAAAAGATATCGACAGCCTAAACGCCAAGCTGAACCTCGACCACGACGAGTTCGATCAAATTGCCGAAGCCAAGGCCAGCAGCCATGACGACCAAGCCCGTGAGCTCGCTGTAGCCGATGGTCACAGCGCCAACGACGCACTCGAGCAACCAACAACCACAGACCGGGAACAGATAGAAATGGCTCGCGATGAAGCCTTGCGAGAAACTTTATCAAGCTCCGAGGCGCCCGAGCTAGACGAAGACCAGCGTCTGGACGCCCAGCTAACCAATGAAGACAAGCCCCTGCTATGACCGAACTAAACGAAAAGTTACAGAAAGTGCTGGCTGCCGAGGGATTGGGTTCCAGGCGAGAGATGGAGCGGCTGATTGAGGCGGGGCAAGTTAAAGTAAACGGCAAAGTCGCGATTCTTGGCGCGCGCGTGGAAGCGGGCGACACGATTGTCATAGACAAACGAAAGTTTACCGTGCCGACGCTGGAAGCCCGAGAGATTCGGGTGCTGCTTTACAATAAGCCCGAAGGCGAAATTTGCAGCCAGAAAGACCCCGAGGGGCGCCCGAGCGTGTTCGACCGCTTACCCAAGTTAAAGGCCGGGCGCTGGGTCTCGGTCGGGCGGCTCGACTTCAATACCAGCGGCTTGTTGCTGTTTACCGACTCCGGTGAGCTAGCCAATCGGCTGATGCACCCGTCGAGCAATATCGATCGAGAGTATTTGGTTCGGGTCCAAGGCAGTGTCACCGATGACACGATCGAACGGCTTAAAGAAGGTGTGCTGCTTGATGACGGCGTCGCGCGATTCAGCGATATCACCCCTGGCGGTCCTTCCGGGGGCAGGATGAAATCCGGCCTGCGGACCGAAGCAAAAGGCAGCAACAGCTGGTTTTATTGCACGGTTATGGAAGGGCGAAACCGCGAAGTGCGAAGGCTGTGGGAGTCTCAGGAGCTGCGCGTAAGCCGCTTGAAGCGGGTTCGTTACGGGCCAATTTTCATTCCGTCCATCGTTCGTCAAGGGCATTGGCTCGAGCTAGAAGACAAAGACATCGCGCTTTTGTGCAAAACCGTCGGGCTGGCGCCGCCACCGCGGCGCGCAGTGACTCAGAGCCAAACCGAAAAGCGTGCGCGAAAGATCCGCCGCATGCGCAGGCAAGGCGCCCGTGATCGAACCAAATCGTCAACGAGCTGAAGTGTAATCGGCTTTATGCATGGTGTCGGGCAGCTCGCCCTCTAAAGACTGGCTGACCACCCGGTTGCGGCCGGTCATTTTGGCAAGATACAGCGCGCAATCGGCCCGGTCGACCAAACTGTCTCGAGTGTCACCCGCCCGAGAGCTCGCCACGCCTATGCTCACAGTCACCGTGCCAGGCCCTTGCGGGTATGGCACCGCCACCGATTCAACCGCACGTCGGACTCGTTCGCCAATCATCAAAGCGGCGCGATGGCTGCTATCACTTAAGACCACAACAAACTCCTCTCCGCCAAATCGAAACACCTGATCGGTTTGGCGAAGCG
>CAZING010000001.1:27585-46435 GCA_964540505.1 uncultured Cellvibrionaceae bacterium
TTTCAAGCTCGGACTCGATAAAGCGCTCCTTGCGAAAAAACTTAAGCGCGCCCAGGGGTGCTTCGGCAATCTTCAACTGGTAGGTGGCCTGAAGCTCGCTTACGGTCCCGAATTCGCAGCGCACGGCCCTGGCGTCGAAATGATAGCGCATGCCTTCGAGACGCATTAACGGCTGCGCGATCTGGAAGAAGTTGGCCAGCGTGAGCTCGAGGTCCAGCGAGGTCAGCAGTGTGTTGCTTAATAATTCTCGGGCGTGGCTGACCTCGGACAATTCATCCGAGTGAGCCTGAGTGCTATTGCCTTGGGTATTCATAAGTTCTGCGCCTTTTTTCACCGCTGCTGTATAGGGACTGTTATCTGGCACAGTCCTTGTGCGATTTACGTCCATACAGCGAAATACGTGCCAAACTTAATTTTTATAAAAATTTGATGATAATCAAAATGTTAGACGTTCCCGTTTCGACCAAACGGTCGATTGTGTCGGTTTATTGACGACCGTTTGGCGGCCAGGCGTTCGGTTGGTGGCGGAATTTTGCCGGTACTGACGCATTGAACACGAAAACGCGTATCTACCGTGCGGAGGCTTGTCGACCTAACGGCGTCGACACCGCCGTCTCGCGTTCGGGCGAGGGCGGGGCGCGATCGCGCTCACCGCGTTAGACGTAGCAATTGTTGTCTGTTGCAAATTAAGTTGCGACAATGTGCGGCGTTTCGCCAATGAAATAAGAGGAGTTTTCTGTGGCCGAGATTGGTCTCATTTTCGGGAGCGACGAAGGCAACACCGAGGCCATCGCTTACCGTATCCAGAAGCGGTTGGGCGACCATGTGGTGGATGTCTTGGACGTCAGCGACATCACGCAATTGGATATAGCCGGTTATGACAAATTAATTTTGGGCATCCCGACCTGGGATTTCGGCCAAATACAGTCGGACTGGGAAGAGTTTTGGCAAGATATTATTGAAACGTCTTTTGTCGGCAAAACGGTGGCGCTGTTCGGTTTGGGTGATCAGTTCGGATACGGCGATTTCTTTTTGGATGCCTTGGGCATGCTGCACGATCTGGTGTTGGCCAACGGTGCCACAGTGGTCGGCCACTGGCCAACCGAAGGTTACGAATTCGATGCGTCCAAAGCGGAAATTCCGAGCGCGGGTCTTTTTGTCGGTTTGGGGCTCGACGAGGACCAACAGCCGGAGCTGACCGGCGAGCGGCTTGATCGCTGGTGTCGCGACTTACACGAGGCGTTTGCGTTGACCACGCCTTTGCTTGCCCCGGACGAGGGTTAGCCCGAGTCAACGGCAATCTCGCGCAGCGCCCCGGTATAAGCGCCTGGTGAGCGACGCGAATCGACCGACACTGGGTAAACATAACTACACTGATAATAATGAAATTGATCCGGCCGTCTGCGTGTTGTCAAGCCATCGGTAAGTCGCGATGTGCTGAAAGGCCCTAGCTTATGATCTAACGGCGCCGATACCTTCTAGGAGTGTTCTGTGAGTACAATCCAGCATGCCAACGTGGTCGAGTTAATTCAATTCGCGTTTGCCCAACACGCCAAGCACCCGGCTTATACATGCTTGGGACATACCATGACTTACGCCGAGATAAGTGAGTCGGCCGAGCGCTTCGCAAGTTTTGTTCAAAACCACACCGATCTTAAACCGGGCGATCGCATAGCCGTGCAAATGCCCAATATTCTCCAGTACCCGATCGTCGTATACGGCGCGTGCCTGGCGGGGCTTGTAATCGTCAATACCAACCCGCTTTATACCGCGCGGGAACTCAAACACCAGCTGACCGACAGTGGCGCGCGCGCGTTGGTGGTGCTCGCGAACGTCGCGCACACGGCCGCAGCGGTGATCGCGGATACCTCGGTCGAGCAGGTCATTGTCACAGAAGTGGGCGATATGCTGCCTTGGCCGAAAAAGACACTGATCAATTTTGCGCTAAGGTACGTAAAGAAAGCCGTGCCGGCTTACGAATTCGCCCGCGCCACTCGTTTTTCTGACGCGCTGGCGCTCGGCGATAAACCGGTCGAGGTACACCAACCCGCAGCCGATGACCTGTTCTTATTGCAATATACCGGCGGCACCACGGGCGTTGCAAAAGGGGCGATGTTGACGCACTTTAATTTGTGCTCCAATGTCCGCCAGATTCTTGGTCACTTGAAGAACTTGTTCCACACACCGAACGAAGTCGCTTGTGCGGCGCTGCCTCTTTATCACATCTATGCCTTCAATTTGCATGCGCTTTGTATTCTGGTTAAAGGCGGCCACAATATATTGATCCCAAATCCACGAGACCTTCCGGCTTTGATTAAAGCGGTTAGACCGCATCGCATCTCACTGTATATCGCGTTGAATACACTTTATAACGCGCTGGCGCGAAACGCCGAGTTTGCCAAACTCGATTTCAGCCATCTTAAGACCAGCGCCGCCGGCGGCATGGCGATAACAGCGGATGTCGCGCGTCGTTGGCACGAAGTGACCGGCTGCGAAATTTGCGAAGGCTATGGCTTAACCGAAACCTCCCCGGTGATCATCACCAACCCCGACAGCGCGATAGAGGCGGGGACTATCGGTATTCCATTGATTGACACCGAGATAAGAATCGTGGGCGATCAAGGGGAAGTATTAGGCGACGAGCTTCCCGGCGAAATCTGGGTAAAAGGCCCACAAGTCATGCTTGGCTATTGGCAAAACGACGCCGCCACACAGGAAGTCATGGAGGACGGCTGGTTTAAAACCGGCGACATAGGCGTGCGTCGCGCAGACGGTTATTATCGAATTGTGGATCGAAAAAAAGAGTTGATCATGGTTTCGGGCTTTAAAGTGTTCCCGAACGAAGTGGAAGATGTGGTGATGTTGCACCCGGGGGTGATCGAAGCGGCGGTGATAGGCGTGCCTGCCGAAACCGTTGGCGAGCACGTTAAGCTCTACGCGGTGCGCACCGACGAGTCGGTCACCGATACCGACATAATCGCGCATTGTCGGTTGCACTTGACGCCGTATAAGGTACCGAGGATGGTCGAATTTCGTAAGGAGCTGCCGAAATCACCTATAGGCAAAATCCTTAGAAAGGAGTTGCGCGAAGAACTTGTAAAATCGGTGCCGGTATCGTGAGCGCGGTAATCGCTAACCCCGGTTATCTGTGGTTTGCCATAGCCGTAATCGCAGCGATGGCCGCGCTGATTATGCGCCGCTGGTCGCTTCTTGTGCTGGCGGTGAGCTGTGTCTCGGTGGCCTTGTTTTGGGCGTTCTACCCCATCGCATTTTTAACACAGCTCGCGTGCGCATTTGCGGTATCGTTATTGAGCGGGGCCGTCTATGTTCGAACGTGGCGGGCGCCAGTTCCGGAAACTGCGACCTCGCGCGCGCCTAAAAAACTCCAAAAAATTGTCGGTGCGCGCGCATCTTTGATTCACCCGGTGAAGGCGGGTAAGAGCAAAGCGCAAATTAACCGGGCGGTCTGGACGGTTCGCTGCGACCAAGCGCTCGCAGCCGGCAGTTTGGTGCAAGTCATCGGCTGGCACGGGCGAGAGCTGGAGGTTACACCAGCGGCCCTAAAAGCTTCCAAGGCCTGCTAGAGCCGATGGTATTAATGGTGTCGAGGCGAAGCTGCAAAACCTTAATCGATGATTGGCCGACTCGGCTAGAGCTATTGTGTCAAGCGTCGGTGCGGGGCCACGTGCATGCCCATTAACGCGCTTATTCTCTCGGGGGGCGGCGCCAGGGCTGCCTATCAGGTGGGTGTTTTGCAGGCACTTTCCGAGATAATCCCCGACCTCGACAACCCATTTTCAATCATCTGCGGCACGTCCGCCGGCGCTATTAACGCCGTGGCTTTGGCCGCGCACCCGGGGACGTTTCAGAGGGCCGCGGTTGATATCGCGGACCTGTGGCGCGGTTTGGATGTCAGCCAAGTGTTGAAAGTCGGATGGTCGGCCCAGCTCTACGGTTTGGCCAAAGTGGGCGCATCTTTATTCAATCAGGGGGTGGCGCAAGGTAGGCCGCTTGCGCTTTTGGACAATTCGCCTTTGCGTGAATTGCTGACGCGGAAGATACCGTTTCACAATATCGCGCAGAAAGTCGCCTCGGGTGAGCTTGAAGCGGTGAGCGTTACCGCACTCGGTTATAACTCGGGGGACTCGGTCAGTTTTTTTCAAGGCAATCCGCAGCTGCGCGGTTGGCGGCGCGCCCGCAGAGTCGGGGCACCCAGCATTCTTTCTGTGGACCATTTGCTCGCGTCTTCGGCCATTCCGACCATATTTCCAGCGGTGCACCTGAGCCGGGAATATTTCGGAGATGGCGCCATGCGACAAATGTCGCCGATCAGCCCGGCGCTGCATTTGGGCGCAGACCGAGTGCTAGTCATAGGCGTCAGTAGCAACCGCCACCCCGGCACTTGGGAGAAGCGCAAATTACGGGTGAGACACTCGCCCTCAATGGCGCAAATCGTCGGGCAGATGTTTAACAGTGCGTTTATCGATGCGCTCGAAGGTGATATCGAGCATATGGAAAGGGTCAACACACTGCTCGAGCGCATCGACAAAAAGCGGATTCACGAGGTAGGACATTTGCGTGCAGTCGATACACTGATCATCTCGCCGTCCAAAGCCTTGGATAAAATCGCCGGGCGCCATGTGCGCGACTTGCCCTCGAGCCTTCGCTTCTTTTTGCGCAACACCGGTGCCACCGCGCGAGGCGGCGGTTCGGCTGCGGCCAGTTATTTATTGTTTTCACAGGGGTTCTGTACAGAGTTGATGGAGCTTGGTTATCAAGATGCGATGTGGGAGCGCGCATCCATCGAGCGGTTCTTTCTGAACGATAAACCCAGTTAAGGCGCTGGTCGTACCGCCTCGGTCGTTGCGCTCAGTCTGCTTCAGGCGAGTTTAAAGCTTTCGCGATTTAAAACATTCATCGAATAACGATTTGGGGGCCTAAGTGCGCTTAGTTAAATATTTTCTTTTTATAACCTTCTTTGCCGCCATAGGGGCGGCGCTGATCGGGATGTTTTTACCGGCGGCGACTCATATCGAAAGGCGCATTGTGATCGAGAAAAGCCCGGAGGTGATCTTCGCGCAAATTAATAATCTTAAAAATTTTAATTCTTGGACCTCCTGGTCTCATCAAGACCCCTCGATGAAAACCGAGTATAGAGGCCCGCAATCGGGGGAGGGCGCGACCTTTTTGTGGTTCAGCGATGACCCAAACCTGGGCACCGGTTCGCGTACCATTACCGCCTCTGTGCCCAACAAACGCGTCGAAATGGCATTGGATTTTTCGGCCATGGGTAAGGCCACGAGCTATTTCGAGTTCGATGCGCACGACGATATCACAGCGGTCACTTGGGGTTTTGATGTCGCCCACGGCGACAATTTGATGAGTCGCTATATGGGCTTATTGATGGATAAAGGCATAGGCGGCGAACTCGGAAAAAGTTTGCAGAACCTGAAAACAAAAGTGGAATCTGTAAACGCCATTACCACGACTGACGTCACCTACAGCTACAACGGCGAGACGCTCGCAGGCTTCGTGGCATATCCAACCGGCGCGGATGCCGCCCCGGGCGTTTTGGTGGTGCACGAATGGTGGGGCCATAATGAGTACGCCCGCGAACGAGCAAAAATGTTGGCCGAGTTGGGTTATACGGCTTTGGCGCTCGATATGTACGGCCAGGGCAAGCGGGCCGAGCATCCCAAGGACGCCAACGCGCTGATGATGCAAGTGCTGGGTAACGCCGATCTTCTTGAAGGCCGCTTTGTTGCCGCGTTGGAGCATTTGCGAGCCATGCCGCAGACAGACGCCGAGCGCATTGCCGCGATCGGTTATTGTTTCGGCGGCTCTGTAGTGCTTAATATGGCCCGTACGGGTGTTGCGCTTGCGGGCGTCGCGAGTTTTCACGGAGGTTTAAGCGGGCTGTTACCGCTGACCGAAGTGGGTAGAGACCCTGCCTATCTGGTGCTAAACGGGGCCGCGGATCCAATGGTGCCGGAGGACGCCAAGAGCGCGTTCATTCAAAGCATGCAGTCGGTTCCGGCCTTCGAGTTTGTCGACTACCCCGGTGCCAAACATGCGTTCACTAACCCAGAGGCAAGCGTCAAAGGCGAGCAGTTCGGTTTGCCACTCGCGTACGACCGCGAAGCCGATGAAGATTCCTGGCAGCGCCTGGCGTCTTTTTTGAATTCGGTATTTGATTGATTGGCCGCAGGCGTCGCCATGCGGCGTCTGCGCACCGTTTGGCGCTACTTGTGGCGCCAAGGCTTGGCTGGCAGCGCTCGCCCTATTGCGGGGCCGAGCGCGCGACTGATACCTCTAGCGGGCCACGCACGAATTAACTAACGGTTCGCTGCGCACGCGCGTTTATATGGGCATCGTAACGCCTGAAGGCAGATAAACGATGCATACCAAACAAGCGCGGGGTTAAACCCGCACTTCTTCGATTTGCGTTGCGGCAATGCGCTTGCCATCTTCGGCGCCTTTTACGAACTCCTTGATTTGATCAAAATTCATGTAACGGAAAATTTCCGCACTCATGGAGTCGATTTGATCTGCGTATTCCCTATATTCCGCAACACTTGGCAACTTGCCGAGTATGCCGCCAACGGCCGCTAGTTCGGCCGAGGTCAGATACACATTGGCGCCATTGCCCAAGCGGTTGGGGAAGTTTCGAGTGGAGGTGGACAAGACCGTAGCGCCATCAGCGACGCGGGCCTGGTTACCCATACAAAGCGAGCAGCCGGGCATTTCGGTGCGTACGCCATTGGCGTCATAAATGTTGTAGTAGCCTTCTTCGATCAGGGTTTGCTCGTCCATTTTGGTGGGCGGCGACATCCAGAAGCGGGTTTTAAGTCCGTCTTTGTTATTCTCTAGCAATTTTCCAGCAGCGCGGAAATGACCGATATTGGTCATGCAAGAGCCAATGAACACCTCATCCACTTTGTCGCCAGCAACCTCCGACAGCAAACGCGCGTCGTCGGGGTCGTTCGGCGCGCAGACGATAGGCTCGGTGACTTCGGCCAAATCGATTTCAAGTACCGTGGCGTACTCGGCATCGGCGTCGGCGGTCATAAGGGTCGGTTGCGCGAGCCACTGTTCCATTTTTACGGCTCGCCGCTCTAAGGTGCGCGCATCGCCATAGCCTTCGGCGATCATCCATCGTAAAAGCACAATGTTGGAGCGCAGGTACTCGGCGATGGTGTCGGGCGAGAGTTTAATCGTGCATCCGGCGGCCGAGCGTTCAGCCGAGGCATCCGAGAGCTCGAAAGCCTGTTCAACTGTCAAATTCTCCAAGCCTTCGATCTCTAGGATTCGACCTGAAAAGACGTTCGTTTTGCCTTTTTTCTCGACGGTGAGCAGGCCTTCTTTAATTGCGTAGTAAGGTATCGCATGCACCAGGTCTCGCAGCGTGATGCCCGGTTGCATTTCGCCTTTAAATTTCACTAGGACCGACTCGGGCATATCCAGCGGCATAACGCCTGTGGCCGCCGCGAATGCGACAAGCCCCGAGCCTGCCGGAAACGAAATACCCATCGGAAAGCGCGTGTGGGAATCGCCGCCTGTGCCGACTGTGTCTGGCAAAAGCATGCGGTTCAGCCAAGAGTGAATAATGCCGTCGCCGGGGCGCAACGACACACCACCACGGGTCATTATAAAATCCGGCAGCGTGTGCTGAGTGTTGATATCGACAGGTTTCGGGTAGGCCGCAGTGTGACAGAACGATTGCATGACAAGATCCGCGGAGAAGCCAAGGCAGGCGAGATCCTTCAGCTCGTCGCGCGTCATCGGTCCTGTGGTGTCTTGAGACCCTACGGTCGTCATGTGAGGCTCGCAATAAGTGCCGGGTCGAATGCCCTCGACACCGCAGGCCCGACCGACCATTTTCTGGGCGAGGGTAAAGCCTTTGCCCGTGTCGACCGGAGAGCTAGGCGCGCGAAACAAATCTGAGGCGCCTAAGCCGAGCGCTTCTCGCGCACGAGCGGTAAGCCCACGACCGATGATTAGGTTGATTCGACCACCGGCGCGCACTTCATCGAGTAGCACCTGCGATTTCAACTCAAACTCGCTGATTACAGAGCCGTCTTCAGCAAGAATTTTGCCGTCGTAAGGGCGAATGTCGATGACGTCGCCCATGTGGATGTCATCGACCGGCGCCTCAAAAACAAGCGCGCCGGCGTCTTCCATGGTGTTGTAGAAGATCGGCGCCACTTTGCCGCCAATGCATATGCCGCCGCCGCGTTTGTTGGGCACCCCGGGTATGTCTTCCCCGAAAAACCAAAGCACCGAGTTGGTGGCGGATTTGCGCGACGAGCCTGTGCCGACGACATCGCCGACAAATGCCACGGGCAGACCTTCGTCCTTTATTTGCATAATCGCGTCGATCGGGCCGCGCACACCTTGCTCTTCGGGGGTGATGCCATCGCGCGCCATCTTGTACATGGCCAGTGCGTGCAGGGGTATATCGGGGCGCGACCAGGCATCGGGCGCGGGCGACAAGTCGTCTGTGTTGGTTTCGCCGGTGACTTTGTAAACCGTCACCCTAATCGACTCGGGGACCGCCGGGCGCTGAGTAAACCATTCGCCGTTCGCCCAGCTTGCCATCACCGCTTGGGCGTGGCTGTTGCCGGCCTTTGCTTTTTCTTCGACGTCGTGGAAGGCATCGAACATTAACAGCGTGTGCTTAAGCTCGCTTGCCGCCGCCTCGACCAACTCGGGGTCATCGAGCAGTTCCACAAGCGTTTCAATGTTGTAGCCGCCGTGCATATTGCCCAGCAATTTGACGGCGGTCAGCTTGTCTATCAGAGGCGACGCGGCTTCGCCGCGGGCGATCGCGCTCAAAAAACCCGCTTTTACATAGGCGGCTTCGTCCACCCCGGGCGGCACGCGCTGGGACAGCAACTCCAGCAGAAACGCGCCCTCGCCCTCGGGCGGGGATTTTACCAGTTCAATCAGCTCGGCCACCTGCTCGGGTGTCAACGGTTTCGGGGGTATGCCAAGTTCAGCGCGCTCAGCCGCGTGTTCACGATATGCTTCTAGCACAAAGGGGTCCTCTTCTGATTGGGTTTACTCGCGCAGCCAGGATCCCTGATGCGTGAGGCTATCGATGCGGGCATCGATCGGTGGGCCGTAAGCCCTGCGCAGACGCGGGAGGGGTCTGCGGGGGGGTGCACTTTACACCAAACGGGCGGTTCTGTTAATAACGCGACGCCGCGAGCACTTATCCGCCGCCCTCTGAAACCGCTATGTACGCCGCTCAAATCCCGGGCGCGCTTTTGCTAGGCGGGTATATCTGATACCTTCTCGCGTTTTTGTTCCAAGGTCGCGATGGCTTTCGGCGGCAGGGTGAGTGGACTAATGGTGGAAGTAAAAACTCCGGGTATGGCGGGTGTAAAAACCCCGTGTATTGGCGTGTGTTCGACCGGGCTCGGCGACAGTGTCTGTCGAGGGTGTAAACGCTACGCTCACGAGGTGATTCAGTGGAATGCCTACAAGGTTGATGAGCGCAGAGCCATTTTAAAACGGATTGATTCGCATTTGGCGACCGTGGTGGCCGAGAGAATCGAGGTCTTCGACGGCCTACGCCTGGCCAACGAACTTCGCCAGCACAACCTCGCCTATCAGCCGCAAACGCCACCCCACGCTCTGGTCTACCTGGCGCTTAGAAGTTTTGGCGCTCGGCTGCCGAACCTCGAGGCGATCGGCTGTCGGGCGAAAGGCGAGTGGGCCGATTTACCCATAGTCCAACTTAAAGAGCGGCTTGAGCTCACCTTCTATGAACTTTCGTGTGCGCATTATCAGCGCTATTTTCCGGGGTGTCTGTGATGATGGCTGCGACTGCAAACGAATTTCTGCTCTGTGCGACGCCCGATGCCTGGCTGCGCGCGGCGCTTGAACAGCCAAAGCTGCTTTTGACCGATCACGCCAACTGCGAAAAAAAGGCCGCCAGTACGGCGCTGAACCTGATGTACCGCTATGTCGATAATTACGAGCTGCTAAATAAAATGTCGCGCCTTGCCCGTGAGGAGCTTCGTCATTTCGAGCAGGTCATCGCGTTAATGAAAAAGCGCGGCTTTGCCTATGAACAAATCGGCGCGTCGCGTTACGCCGGCGAATTGCGCCGCGAGGTTAGCCCGCACGAGCCCGACAGGCTGGTCGAAACTTTAATTGTTGGCGCGATTATCGAGGCGCGTTCTTGTGAGCGCTTTGCGGCGCTTGCGCCGCACTTGGACGACGAGCTCGGCGATTTCTACCGCTCTTTGTTAAAGTCGGAGTCTCGTCATTTCCAGGACTACCTAAAGCTTGCCGAAAAGGCGGCCGTTTCGGACATAGCCCCAAGAGTCGCGCAGTTGCTTGAACGTGAAAGGCGATTGATCGAAAGTGACGATTGCGAATTTCGCTTTCATTCGGGCGTGCCCGTTTCGGCCTCCGCGCGAAGCAACGGGCTTTGACTCAAGTGTCTAGCGGGTCATGCGGAAAATCGGGTAACTTTCGCTTCACTCGCGCGTTCATCTGGGCGTTGTGCGAGCTTGAAAAAGCCCCGTTATTGCCGCGCGTCCCCACCTTGATCTGAACGTGCCGGCTATGCGCCTCGGTCATCTAACTTCCCAAGCGGAAACTCCACAAGTGCCAAGCTGCCGTCCGCTGTGGCTTTTAGGTACCAGCCTTGATGGTGCCAATCCCCTAAGACGATGCGCTGAGCCGGGCTTTGCCCGAGGGTTAGCGCATGTTTCGCGGGGCGGTGCGTGTGGCCGTGAATCAGCAGGTCCACACCCGCGTCTCGCATAACCTTAACAACCTCCGATGGCGTGACATCCATGATGTCCGAAGCCTTGATCGCGTTCAACGACTGGCTCTCTGCGCGCATCTTGGCCGCCAGTGCCCGACGTTGCAGTAACGGCAGAGCCAAAATTTGCGCCTGCCAAGCGTCGTCGCGCACCATGGTTCGGAATTTTTGATATTCGGCGTCACCCGTGCATAAGGTATCGCCATGCAGCAGTAAGGCTTGCCGACCGTAGAGGTCAATTATGGTGCTGTCGGGCAGCAGCTCGACACCGGTTTGCGCCGCGAACTGTTCACCCACTAAAAAATCGCGATTGCCGCGCTGGAAGTAAACGGCAAGACCGTCGGCGGTCAACGCCGCGAGCGCCCCTTTAATGGCTTGCAGCCCCGGTTCGTCATCGTCGTCGCCGATCCAGGCATCGAATATGTCGCCAAGCAGATACAAGGCTTCGGCGTCGCGTAAATGCGTCTGCACAAACGCGAAAAGCCCGGCGGTGATGTCGGGTCTCGCGGGGCTTAGGTGCAAATCGGAAATAAAGTAAGTGGCCATCACTGGGCGGCAACGCTCACCGACTTTATGATGATGGCTTCGCTTGGTACGTCTTGGTGTGGGCCTTTTGAGCCTGTTTTGACTTTTCGGATTTTATCGACCACTTCCATGCCCGATGTCACTTTCCCGAACACGCAGTAGCCCCAGCCTTCGGGATCTTTGCGCTTGTGGTTGAGAAAGTCGTTATCTTTCACGTTGATGAAAAACTGAGCGGTGGCGCTGTGCGGGTCCATGGTGCGCGCCATGGCGATGGTGCCCATGTCGTTTTTCAGACCGTTGTCGGCCTCGTTCTTGATGGGGCTTCCAGAGCTCTTCTGCTCCATGTGCTCGTCAAAGCCGCCGCCTTGAATCATAAAATGATCGATGACTCGATGAAAAATGGTGCCATCGTAAAAGCCGTCTTCGGCGTATTTCTTGAAGTTGGCAGCGGTTTCTGGGGCATTGTCAAAATCGAGTTCGAGCGCAATGTCGCCGAGATTGGTGTGCAGTGTAATCATTCACGAGCTCCTGTGATTCCCAGGTATGCCGATAGTCCAGGCCTCGGCTTAGGGGTTAATAGGGGTGGTGTCGTCGCGCGGGCTTGGCTCCGCAGCGCTTCCGGCGGCTATAATACGCGTTTGAATGGCAATCGGAAACCGACAGGGCAGAGCAATCACGCCTGGAAATGACTTATGACTGAACCCGTTAAACCGCTGAATTTCATCGAACAGATAATTGAAAAAGACCTTGCTGAAGGAGTCACCGATAAGGTGATTACCCGATTCCCGCCCGAGCCCAACGGCTTTTTGCACATAGGCCACGCCAAGTCCATCTGCCTGAATTTTGGGCTCGCACAGAAGTATCAAGGGGATTGCCACCTGAGGTTCGATGATACCAATCCCGCCAAAGAGAGCGAGGAGTTTGTTCAGGCGATTAAAGACGATATTCGCTGGCTCGGTTTTCACTGGGCAGGTGAGGTGCGTTACGCCTCCAATTATTTTGAACAGCTTTACCAGTGGGCGGTGTACCTGATCGACCAGAACTTGGCCTATGTCTGCCATCTGAGCGCCGAGCAGACCCGCGAGTACCGAGGCACGCTCACCGAGCCCGGACGAAATTCGCCCTACCGAGACCGAAGCCCCGAAGAGAACAAAGCCTGGTTCGAGCGAATGCGCAACGGCGAGCTCGGCGAGGGCGAGTGTGTGCTGCGGGCAAAAATAGACATGGCACACGGCAACATCAATTTGCGAGACCCGACGCTTTATCGCGTGCGTAAACAGAGCCACCACCAGACCGGTGATGCCTGGTGCATTTACCCCACCTACGACTTTGCTCACGGTCAGGGCGACGCCATAGAGGGCATAACGCATTCGATTTGCACGCTCGAATTTGCCGATCACCGGCCGCTCTACGAGTGGCTGATCGACCACCTGCCGGTGTCAAAAAAGCCCCGTCAATACGAATTCGGCAGATTGAACCTGAGTTACACCGTAACCTCAAAACGCAAACTCAAACAACTTGTGGACGACCGTATAGTTGACGGCTGGGACGACCCTCGCATGCCCACCATCGCGGGCTACCGAAGACGCGGCTACACCCCCGCATCCATACGAAAGTTCTGCGAAATGATCGGCGTCACACGCTCCGACGGCATGGTTGACGTTGCCATGCTCGAGCACGCGCTTCGCGATGATCTCGATAAAAGCGCACCTAGGGCGATGGTGGTATTGAAGCCGCTCAAGGTGATTCTCAGTAACTACCCGGCGGATACGTTCGAGACTTTGACCGCGCCCGGTCACCCAAACCGCGACGACTTGCCGGTGCGTGAGTTGCCCTTTGGCAGGGAGTTATATATTGACGCGGGCGATTTTCGATTAGAAGCCAATAAAAAGTATAAACGTCTGGTGTTGGGTAAACGGGTACGCTTGCGCAACGCCTATGTGGTGGAAGCCACAGGTGTCGAGCGCGACGATCAAGGCAATATTACGGCGGTAATCGCCGATTTGGTTGAGGGGACGCTTGGCGCCAACCCACAGGATGGCAATAAGCCCAAAGGCGTTATTCAGTGGGTGGCGGCGCATCAAAACGTCGACATCGAAGTGCGCCTTTATGAGCGGCTGTTTCTTGACGAGGCGCCCGACAGCGGCGACAAAAATTTTCTCGATTGCGTCAACCCCGAAAGCTTAGTGGTGCGCGAAAGTTGTAAGGGCGAGTTCGCGCTTGGCGACTCCATGCCGGGGCAGAGTTTTCAGTTTGAGCGAGAGGGCTATTTTTGCCGAGATCTTCACGAAGCTTCTCTGGTGTTTAACCGCACCATTGGTTTAAAGGACTCTTGGGCAAAAATGGGCGACGACGATTAATTTATGAAACTCACGCTTTATAATTCACAAACTAGAGCCAAGTCGGTTTTCGAACCTATCGACCCCGGTCACGTGAAAATGTATGTCTGCGGACCCACGGTTTATAACCTTGTTCACATAGGCAATGCTCGCCCTGCGGTCGTTTTTGATACGCTATTTCGACTTCTGAAGCGGCTTTATCCGCGAGTAACTTACGCGCGTAATATCACGGATATTGACGACAAAATTATGAAAGCGGCGAAGGCAAATAATGAACCGATCAGCGAATTAACCACGCGCTTTGCCCAGGAGTACGACCGCGATATGGCGGCGCTGAATTGTCTGGCGCCGAGCATCACGCCCTTCGCAACGCACCATGTACCCCAAATGGTCCAGATGGTGGCAACGCTGATCGATCTCGGACACGCCTATGAAGCAAACGGGCATGTGCTGTTCGACGTAAAGTCCATGCCCGCTTATGGCAAGCTTTCAAATCGCTCTCTTGAAGATATGCTCGAGGGGGCTCGGGTTGAAGTTGCGCCTTATAAAAAGTACGGCGGTGATTTCATTCTTTGGAAACCCTCAAGTGAAGAGGAACCCGGCTGGGACAGTCCTTGGGGCAGGGGGCGTCCAGGTTGGCACCTGGAGTGCTCGGTGATGATCGAACAACACCTGGGCGATACCATTGATATCCACGGCGGCGGGCGCGATCTGATTTTTCCGCACCACGAGAACGAACTCGCCCAAAGTGTCTGCGCGCACGGCGGTAAACACTACGTTAATTACTGGATGCATAATGGCTACATCAATATTAACGGCGAGAAGATGTCCAAATCGCTCGGCAACTTTAAGATGGTTAGAGACTTGCTTGGACAGTACCCCGGCGAAGCGATTCGCTTCGCACTTCTTAGCGCCCAGTACCGTTCGGAGATGGACTTCTCGGCCGCGGTGCTCGATCAAGCTAAAGCCACGCTCGATAGCGTTTACGCGGCATTGCGTGGGCATACCGAGGTCGAAGCACCCACATTAACGCTCGAGGCCCTGCACAAGTCGCCTGCGTTCATCGCGCTTCTAGACGATTTAAATACCCCTTTGGCCATCAGCCACTTGCACGGGCTGGTCTCGCGTATCAATAAAAAAGACGGGGACATTGTCACACTGAAAGGGGAATTGCTTGCTATAGGCGAGTTGCTTGGCTTGTTTCAGCAGCACCCAGATGCCTGGTTTCAGAAAGAGGCGGGCGCCATCTCGGTGGATGTCGCTTGGGTAGAAGACCTGATCGAACAAAGACAACAAGCCAAGCGAAATAAAGATTACGCAAAAGCCGATGCGTTGCGCCTGGAATTGGCGCAAGCCGGTGTGGTGTTAGAGGATTCCCGCGACGGCACTAAATGGCGCATCGACTCCTAATGCCGAAAACTGGCTGCGCGGGCGCTTAAAACCTTTTTGGGAGCGGGCCAACCGAATGTCGAGGCGCAAGGCCGGGGTGCTATTGCTTTATCCGCGTAAAGAAAACGAACTCGCCGTCAGGCGCAACCGAAAAAAGCGAGCGATAGAACTGTGGGTTACAGCGAGCGCGAACTTAACCTGGCGATACAACGCCTGCGTCTCCTATGTGAGGCGGCGCTCGAAGACCCCGGCTGCGTAAACCGCAATAATCCGTCCGACCAAAAACAAATCGATGGCGATGAGCCATCACTAAAGGCGTCAAAGCGCCGGCCGGCTTGCCCCGCACCTCTACGCGAATACGATCTGATCCGCTATTGCTCACAACGCGGTGCATTTGACTTTTTACAAGAAGCTAGCGCCGCGACGACACTCTTCTACAAGCACTTTTTAATCATGCACTGTCTTTATTCATTGCAAGCCGAAGGGCTGAGCAAGCGTCGATACTTGCAGGTCAACCCGCTCGCGATAGCGTGGTTGGCAGATGCGAGCGCGCAAGAGGGCACCGAGATTGACCCGTCTTTGGGGTCCCTTGCGAGCTACTATTTGGATTTGGGTCATCTGCGAAACGTCACGGATGACAGCGTGCAAGGTTTGCTCGCAAACTTCTGGAAAATTTTTCATGCGAACGATGCCGAAGACGACGCGTTGCGCGTACTTGGCTTAGGGGCCAACGCGGATTGGCCACAGATTCAACGCCGGTATCGAAAACTCGTCGCGAGCGCACACCCGGATAAAGGCGGTCGCCAGGAGGATTTTATCGGCATCCAGCAAGCCTACGAATCGCTGGCGATAAAACATTCACGCAGGGAGCTGGGTTGAAGCCTTGAACCCGGTCGCAGAGTCCGAGCTTACGAGAATCGGTGCGGTGACCCGAAAGCCGGGTGAAACCCGTGTTAATATCGCCAACCTTGACACTCATGCAATCGCTGCTGACGCGCCTGAGAACAGGCCCATCAAAAAGCGAAGCGAGAAGTTTGGTTCATTCAATATTTGGTTCATTCAATAAACGATGATCAGGGACCGCGCGAGCGGTCGCCTTGGCAATAGAGGTGTTTGTGAGTTGGGTAGGACGCATTATCGGTGTATTTCTCGGTTGGAGTATCTACGGCGCGCTCGGTGCTGTGGTCGGCTACTTTGCCGGATTTTATTTTGACAAGGCCCGAAGTCAGTTTCGTCGGGATTACAGCGAAGAAAACCGCAAACGCGTCGAACAGGCGTTGTTCGGCAGCATATTTCCACTGCTGGGGCATATGGCCAAAGCCGATGGCCGGGTGTCGCAAGAAGAGGTGGCCGCCACCGAACAGATGATGAGCAATATGCGCCTGAGTGCCGCGCAGCGCCAGGAGGCAATTGCATTGTTCAAGCAAGGCGCGGATCCAGCGTTCGACCTTGATGTGACCTTGTCGGGTTTTCTAGAAGTCTGCGGTCGTTATGCGGATATAAAACAACTGACCCTGGTCTATCTGATTACCTTGGCGATGGCCGACGGCGACTTGCACTCGCAAGAGGAAGCCGTATTAAAAGATGTGGCGGCGCGGCTCGGCTTTTCATCTCACGCGTTCGCGCAGATTTTGCGCATGGTAAAAGCGCAAACGCGCTTTTACCAAGGCGGTGGCGAGCGCTATAGAGCCCAGTCGAGCCCCGATGAACTGGCCAGCGCCTATGATGCGCTCGGCGTTTCGCCCAGTATCGCGGATGCTGAATTAAAAAAGGCGTATCGTCGTTTGATGAGCCAGCACCACCCCGATAAATTGACCGGTCAGGGTGTGCCCGAAGATATGGTGAAAGTGGCCACCGAGCGCGCGCAAGAGATTCAAACCGCTTACGACCTGATCAAAAAGCACCGTCAGAAATCCTAAGCCTTGGTCGGACTCGCACGGTGAAACAGCTGTCATAAGATCGATTAAAAGTGAGTTTAAAATGAAAAAAACAAACAATCGCGGCGCTCGAAGGTTCATGCAGTGGACCCAGGCGGGCCTGGTAATGTGTCTTTTCGGCTTTTCAGCACAGGCCTTTTCATGGAGTTTTCAAGGTCACAAATGGATCGCTCAGAGCGCGGCAGAGCACTTGGCGCCGCGAGAGCTCGAGGCCTATGACGCGTTATTAAAGGGCGGCAAGGTTGTCCCCGCCAAGCTCTATCACGCGCCTGTGTCTGAACGTCTGGCAGCGTTGGCAGCTTGGCCTGATTCCCAGCGCGATTCGACGATAAAGGAATTGTTCAACACCTTCGGCTCGGGCACGGTTCCGAATGCGCTTAAGGCCTATAGCAAGCGCTCGGGCGCGGATTGGCATTACGCCAATGTGATATTTGTCGATGCCAGTGGCGAGGACTACAACGGCAAGTGTCAGCCAAAACCCTCGGGCAAGCTCGTAAGCGGCTGGCCGCACCTGCTGGAAGCCTTCTCCGAGGTTGATGACCCGCGCGATAAGAATGTGATACTTGCGTTGGCACTGCATTTCGCGGCTGACGCCTATCAGCCTTTGCATTTAATGTCGGCGGTGGATAAAAAGTGCAACCTCGACCGTGGCGGCAACGGGCTGTGTGCTGTGCCGGGCGAGAAAGGCAAAAAGTGCGCAATGAACCTGCACCAATTATGGGACAAAGGCTTCGGGGTTTTTGATCAGCAGCCGGTTTGGCTGAACAAGCGTCATCCGACCAATGTGTACAAATTCACCACTGCCGAAGACCTCGCCCGCAAAGCCCAGAAAAACGTCTACCAAGCCGAGGGCCGTTACCACAGCCCCGAGTACAATGCGCAAGCCACAGAAGTGGTCGCGGTGCAGACCGATTATGCGATAGGCCACACGAAATTCCTGATGCAGCTTTTGTTGACTAAGTGACCGGACAATTTGTACTGATCACCGGTTGTTCGAGCGGCATCGGTTATCGAGCCGCACGAACGCTTCAGGATAACGGCTACAAAGTCATTGCCAGCTGTCGCCAGGCGCACGACGTGGCACGCTTGAAAGCGGAAGGTGTTAAACGGGTCGTCGAACTCGACCTCGCATCCAGCGACAGTATTTCGCGGGCCGTCGAACAAGTGTTGGCGCTGTCGCAAGGCAAACTCTACGGCCTATTTAACAACGGCGCCTACGGGCAACCCGGTGCGGTCGAGGATTTGTCTCGTGACCTACTGCGTCAGCAGTTCGAGGTGAACGTCTTCGGCACCCACGAATTGACCTGTAAGTTACTGCCGGCGTTACTGGCCATGCCGGATGCCAGAATCGTGCAGAACAGCTCGGTGCTCGGGTTTGTACCTTTGCTGGGCCGAGGCGCCTACTGCGCGAGCAAATACGCGCTTGAAGGCCTTACAGATACCTTGCGGCTAGAGCTTCGCGACACCAATGTGAAAGTCTCCTTACTGGAGCCTGGTCCCATCGCCACACAGTTTCGCGCCAATGCGCTGCGGGCGCTTCGAAGCAACATCGATTATCAGCAAAGTCGTCATCAACCTATGTATCGTGCGGCCGAGCAGCGTCTCGCAAGCGGCCAAAGTAGCAGCCGGTTTACGCTTGGTCCGGAGGCCGTTGTCGAAAAACTCCTGTTGGCTTTGACAGACTCGCGCCCAAAAGCAAGATATCGGGTGACCGTGCCCACTCAGACACTCAGTGTTTTAAAGCGGCTTTTAAGCACAAACGCGCTCGATCGTTTTATCGCGCGGTTCGGTCAGGCTTAAGCCCTCGCGCGGTGGCAAGCCCTGAATGCGCGGCGCTTTGCCAAGACCTTAAAAAGCCTTTTTCTAGTGCGCGCACGCGT
>CAZING010000002.1:0-22922 GCA_964540505.1 uncultured Cellvibrionaceae bacterium
ATTGAATTTCACTGTCGATCATGCGCCCCACTGGAATACCCGTCCAGTTGGCAATGACATCGGCGATCGCGTGGCGGTTCACATAGGCGTGAATCATCGGGCGATCGCCTTGCACCCGCTTTAATTCCTCCAATGTCTGCCTTAACAAGGCAATGCTTTCTGCTGTTTCATCGGCTTGGCCGTGACCGGAGTGAAAGTTTAAAGAGTCTTCCTGTGCGATGGTCTTCTCCAGGTTTCGAATTTGGCCGATCAACGCCTGCTCTTGCCGCCACTGCCGCTCTAAGCGTTTGAGTCTAAGGTGTATTGACTCCTTCTCTTCCAGAATCGGCGCTAGACTGTGGTTGTGGCCATCGAAAAGATGATGCTCTTGCTGAAGGCTGGCGATGGCCTTATTCAGCGCGTTCAGACGCGATTGCAACTGCGCGATGTCACAAGGCGTTCGCTTTTGACTTAACGCCACCCTGGCGCAAGCGGTATCGAGAGCGCTTAAAGATTTATCCGGCAATTGGCGGCCCGTAACAAAACGTCTGCACAGGTGTACTGAGTCGATAACGGCCTCATCCAGTATTCTCACGCCGTGGTGCGCTTGCAGAGGGGCGACGGCCGCGCGCATCATCTCGACAGCCTGCGCGTCGTTAGGCTCTTCCACCTTTATCATTTGAAACCGTCTCGATAACGCGGGGTCTTTCTCGAAATACTGTTTGTATTCCGAATAGGTGGTGGCGGCTATGGTTCGCAGTTCGCCTCGCGCAAGGGCCGGCTTAAGCAGATTGGCCGCATCGTTTTGGCCTTCGCGACCACCGGCGCCTATTAAACTGTGCGCTTCATCCACGAATAAAATAATCGGTTTGGACGAATGCTTTACCGCGCTTATAACCGCGTTCAAGCGCTGCTCGAACTCGCCTTTTACCCCTGCGCCAGCCTGCAGCAGACCGATATCAAGTGAATGCAAGGCCACATTTTTAAGCGGTTCCGGCACCTCGCCTTGGGCAATCCGTATCGCCAAGCCCTCGGCAATTGCGGTTTTGCCGACCCCCGCTTCGCCGGTGAGTATGGGGTTGTTCTGCCTACGGCGTATCAGCACGTCGATGGTTTGGCGAATTTCGTGATCGCGCCCGACGACACAATCGATGCGCCCTTCACGAGCGAGCGCGGTTAAGTTAATGGTAAAGGCCGCTAAAGCCGCGTCGCTTTTCGTTTCACCGTTGTTGTGTGCCAGGGGCGTCGTCTCGCCAACGGTTTGTTCTTCCGCGATGATCGACTTTACCGCTTCGAAAGGCGGTCTCTTTGCCACTTTAATATCGGTCAAGCGCAACAGTTTATCGTCAGTGACCAAGGCGAGCCAAAGGTGAGGTGGCTTTATTTGAACTTGTTTGAAATCGATTGATGTCAGCATCCAGGCGGCTTTAAGCCAGTCGACCAACAGCGGCGATAAACCGGGGGTTCGACCGCTGCCCACGCTGAGCTTATCGAGTGCGTCTTTAAGTTGCAGCGAAAGCGGGTGAACATCAAGCCCCGAAAGGTCGATCAATTGCTTCAGGCGGTCGTTGTCGCCTTCCATCAGTTTGACTAGCCAGTGTTCTATTTCGACATTGAAATGGCCGCGTGCCGCGGCAGAATCCACGGCCATCTCCAAAGCCTTTGTGCTTTCGGCATCCAGTCTCGAAACTAAGACATCGAGTTTCACGTTGCTCATGTTATTGTCCTTCCATGGTTAATTTATATGTTGATCGAAAATTTCAACCCTTTTGTTGTTGCTTCCTTTCCTTGCGCGCTAAGACACAAATTTCGGCCGAGCTTAAGCTTGTTATCGCTTGAAATCACGGTGTGTTTGGCGAGGCTCGCGCGTGCTACTTCCAAGCGATACTCGATTGTGGTCTGCGCTGCAATAAAACGTTCGCATAAGGCTTTCAAAGTGCTGTTAGCCTTTGTACCCGGTAAAAACTGCTCGGCTTCTAGGTGCGTCATGGGTCCGAGCCGGACAATGACTTTACTTTGAGTGAACCAAGCCCGCTCGCCTATCAGAAAATCGACACCCAAGCGCTTGGCACCCGCCGAGCCGTTGCCGGTGAGTTGGCTTTTGGCTTCGGTATCCAATACAAACCAGGCACCGATAAAATCGTCAACGGCGACAGCAACGCCCAGCGTATACGCCAGAATTTTTTGAAGCGAAATTTTATCTCGAAGGTTGCTTGCGTAAAACGCCGAAAAGTACAAGAAGGGGTGCCATTGATCCATATCGGCTACGGTCGCATCCTTTGGCAGCAGTCCTGCCAAGCTCGCGACAAACTCTGTAAACCGACAACGCACTTTCTGTTTGGAAAAACTAAGACGCGCTCGTTCATAACTAGGCGGCAGGCGATACTGCCCGCAAGCGCGATAGTAAAGCGAAACAACGCGATGGTGAAAACATTCGAGAAACGCCAGAAATGCAGGGTTCTTGCGTTTTATTTGGTGTTGCATCCATTCGGTGTAGGGGTACGGCAAAGTGCCAAGAGCACCGAAAAACCCCAGGTAGGAAGTCGCCACCTGCCATTGTTGCTTCACGCCCGAAACTACGCGAACCTCCTCGATATTTTCGGTTGCAAAGCCAAAACTCAGTGTGCTTTGAATGCGTAAGGGCTCCTCGCGTGGCGGAACGAATTCGCCTAAAGGATAGCGAACACCTGAGTGCGCAGCGCACACCTCGAGAAGTCGAAGAACTTGATAGAACTCGAACGCGGTGGGTTCGCGACTTAGGCTATCGATTATGGCCACGCTCTGACACCACTTCTAGGTTTACCGACTTTTAAACAACCTTCCTGTCCTTTAAGTTTGACGCGTGTGCGGGTGAAGCTGTTGAGCGGGCAGTAAAGTGCAAAGAATTCATCGAGCACGCAGGCGAACAGGTACCGGTTCGCGCCCGATAAAAGTGTTGCGTCCAAGACGACTTCGATCTCGATGCCTCGGCACAGCGCCGTTCGCCCCTCTGTCGACAAAGGTGCGGTTACCTGACGTGTTTGGACTTTAATTACAGATTCGATCAACCGGCTGTGGGCGTCTGTATCTATGAAATTATAAAGACTTAGAATTTGTTGCAGAGATTGCGCGGGGTCTCGGGCGCTGGTCAAGGCTAAAGCATTCTGATTTAAATGGGCAATAAGACGCCAACCCAGACCGTCGCGTGAATTCGGCCGGAGTGTTTTGCTCGGTCGCACCAAAAATTGGATATCCGCCACCGCGGGTGCCGCGCCAACGCTTTGCAATTTCAAATTAGGGTGCGCCAAAGAATGCTTTACCGGCAAATCGCCGTTGCTGCAAAGGGTATCGACTAACACCGTCTGTTCCGAGCACACCAAAGGGTTAGAGGCTAAATCCACTAAGCTTAAAAACATATCGGTGGCGATGGTCGAAAACGCGCCGCCAACATCGCAAGGCCGCTGGTGGCCTAACCAATAGCCATTGTTGGTGTTATCGCTAGTGCTGGGTCTTGCCCCGTAGAAGGGCAAATACTCACGCAAGGCGCCTTCTCTATCGACGGATGTGACTTTTTCTACGCTGTAGACTTCGTAGCTCTCGGGCTTGCGACTGTCGGGTAGAACCTTATACTCCGAAAGGCTATGGTCGTATCTTATCGGGTCGGCTCTGTGGGCGAATAAGTTAATTGCCGGCGTGCAGCCCAATGCAAAATTATCCGCGTCGACATTGTCTTCAAGCTCCGTGTCCGATAGGTCGAAATAAAAGTACAGAACCAAGCGATCTTTTACGTTCGCTAAGGGCAGTTGTTGCGTGTCGATATCTAAAAATTGAAACTTCTGAGGGAACGAAAAGAATTCGCTAAGCAGACGATAACCGATGAACGAGTTTTCCGGGTATGGCAACAGGCCGTCTTGTTCGTCGAACCCCACCGCTTTAACGGCTTCGGGCGGCAGCCAGTGCGGATTGCCGCGCTCGTCATCGCCGAGCGCGGCAATCCCCGTGCAACAGCTTAAAAGGTATTCGTATAGTTTGTGGCTAAAATGCGCTTGGCCGTGCAAATATAAGCGAATGGATTTCGGCTGTAGGTTTTCAAAGCGTGCCGAACCTAGGGTTTCGAACGCTATTTTAAGCACACTTTTTGCGCCCTTTACCGAGCTTGCTCCGGGTGTCGTCAGTGGCCCATTAATGACCTGTGCCGAAGCAACCTTTATGGGCAGTAACTCCAGTGGATACAAAGTGGTGAAGCGGCATTTCTCACCTTCTACCGGGGCGGTCTCAAGCGCGAATTGCGCGGGCAGCGTTTGCCGGTCGTCCAGTCGCTCGGGGTCGGCAACAAACTGGACAATGGCCATCGCGGGGATTGGCCGTAAATAATGCGGAAATACCACCGAGAGCAGCGCTTCGGTAAGCTCCGGAAAGTCCGCGTCCAAGCGCGCGTGGATGCGGGCGTTTAAAAACGCGAAGCTCTCTATCAAACGCGATACATGGGGGTCTTCAGCGGTATCGCCCGACAAGCCGAGGTGCCGGGCAATTTTAGGGTGCTCTTTTGCGAACACCGCGCCTTTGTTGCGAATATACGCGAGTTCCTTCTCGTAATAACTTAACAGTCTGTCAGTCATTTCGCCCTCTTAGCACAAGGTTGTGCAATACCGGTTCAAAGCTCGAATCAAACACCACATTCGACGCCTGATCGCCGCCGCTTAGCACCGCTTCAATACGAAAATGGAGGTTCGAATCCCGCTCGCGAGGGCTATCCAAAAGTATCACCCGGACATGCTTTAATCGCGGTTCGAAATTCAACAACGTATGTTGAATGGCTTGGGTAAACCGCAAGCGCTGGTCGGCGTCGCCAAGATTCACACAAGCGAGGTCGGCAATCCCGTAATTGCATAGACTGACCTCCAGCTGCTTAAGCCCACTCGGGGGTGATACCATCGGGCAGCGCGTGTTTAGCAGCATTTCTAGGTCTTTGCAGATGGAGTCTAATGCCGAGTAGCGCGACTGGCGCGCGGGCGTGTTCGTATCTGCTTCGGCGAAAACATCGAGTAACGATTTTCGTATCTGCGATTTATTGTTAAGCCATTGGGGCATTTCTATTCCTTGATATGTGCCAGTTCCGTGACGAGTTCAAGCTCAGAAAACATTTGTTCGATTTGATGGTGCGCGGTGAGCCGCAGCTTGCAAATAAAGTGGCCGGGCTTATCCGGGTGTTCTCTGACCTTGACCTTCGCATTTCGAAGCGGGTAGCGCGCCTGTGCCTGCCAGTCGAGATCGCTGCGCCCGGTGGTGTAATGGTAGAGCCACTGCGTGAGGTGTTGTTCGCAAGCCTCGGTATTTTTGAACGAACCGATTTTATCGCGGAAGATCACCTTGATGTATTGCGCAATGCGCGAGCCGCACAATAGGTGCTGCAACATTTGCGTGTCGTTCGGTCGCGAGGTTTTGTCTCGAATCGCACTCACCCGATTTTTGGCAATGGAATTGTTGCTGAAGAAAGCACCGAAGGCCGTGCGGTAGCCCTGACACAAAGGGATAAACCCGTGCTCGCTCAGGTCTTTCTCAAAGCCATCGGTGATCACACATTCGGTGCGCATCGGTGACCCGGGCGGCGCCAAACCGTCTTCGGTCAAATCGCTGGGGAACTGAGTGACCAGGCCCCCGCCCAATTCGTCGCGTGGCGTGGCTCTTATGTGGGCGAACCAGCCAACCGCGGCGAACTCTCGCAAAAGAATGGCCGCAAACGCAAACGCGGCATTGCCCCATAGGCGGTCGTCGGCCGATCTTAATCGCTCGTGGAAATACAAGCCGTTGCGGTGATCGGGTCGACGCGTATAGGGCTCGCGCATAAGAATTCTCGGCAAGGTCAAACCGACAAATCGGCAGTCGGGGTGCAGTCGCAGTGTTTTCCATTGCCGGTATTCGTCGCTTGCAAATACGTCTTCTAGCGACACGCTCGGACGTAAATCCGCAAAGCGCTTCACCCCAAACATTCGTGCACTGGCACCAAGGATGATCGGCGCGAAGGCAGCGGCGGCGATCTGTGCCAGATGCGTAAGAATAATGGCGTCGCTGTGGTCTTGGGGTGGTTCGAAGTTATGGGTAACCTCGAAATCCCCAATCAGTGCGCCAAAAGGTTCGCCTCCGGGTGTACCAAACTCATCGCTGTAAACGCGATGAAACATCTCACTTTGGTCAAACTCCAAAGAGCGCGTTGCGTCTTTGCCGATCTCGCGCCAAGTGACATCAAAGAGTTTAATTTTGCATTTTGGGGCAGTTAACCCGGCGCGCACCAGATAGTCGAGCCCCCGCCAACGGGCTTCTAACGCCTGGAAAGAAGGGTGATGAATGATGCGGTTCAATTGATCGGATATCAGGTTATCAATGTCGCACAGTAGCACTTCGCCCCTATGGGCTTCTAACCGCGGGATATCGCCGAGTCCTGAAGGCAACGATTGACTTAGGGCTTCCATTGTTTTGCCACCATTAAAAACTCAAGTTATGCGAGCATTGATAACCCGAAGTGGAGCTACCGACTGGAGGGCAGGTTTGCCACCAAGCGCATTGACGCGGTTAGCTCTTCCATTTGCAGCCACGGGCGCATCCACGCAATCGCGTTGTACACTCCGGGCTGACCTGGAATTTCTTTCACTTCGACGCGGGCCTCGGCCAGCGGGTAGCGAGCTTTCATCTCGGCGCTGGCGCCAGGACTTGCGTTTACGTACTGATTCAACCAGCGGTTGAGCCAGGCCTGGGCGTCTTCGGCTTCCATAAAGGTTCCGATTTTGTCTCTCGCCATCACTTTAAGGAAATGCGCGATTCGGGAGGTGGCCATGATGTAGGGCAGCCGCGACGATATGGCCGCGTTTGCGGTGGCATCGGGATTCGCAAATTTCTTCGACTTTTGCGTGGTCTGCGAACCGAAGAAAACCGCGTAATCGGAATTTTTATAATGGCAAAGCGGCAAGAACCCGAGTTTACTGAGCTCGGCTTCTCGGCGGTCGGTAATGCCGATTTCAGTCGGACACATCTGATCCAAATCGCCGTCGTCGCTGGTAAAGCAGTGCATGGGTAGACCCGTCACCTTACCGCCGCCCTCGGCGCCGCGAATGCTGGTACACCAACCGTACTGAGAAAAACTTTGCGCGAGTGTCACCCCTGCGGTGTAGGCGGCGTTCATCCAACAAAAGCGAGTGGCATCCGCCGCTTTCGCTGTGCCTGAGGCATCGACCTCCAACTCATCAAAATTAAAATCCTCAATCGGATTGCTGTGGCAACTGTAGGGCGCGCGCGCCAGTACACGCGGCAGCGTCAAAGCCACAAACCGAGAGTCTTCGGTCTCGCGCAGTGCTCGCCAGTTGGCGTACTCGGCTGATTCAAAAATTTTCTCGAGATCGCGCGGCCGACTGAGTTCGTCGAAGCCCTCAAAGCCAAACATGCTGGGTGACGCGGCCGCGATAAACGGGCAGAACCCGGCCGCCGAAACGTTCGAGAGCTTGCGTAGCAGTTCAATATCCGTGCGCGCGGTGGAGAACTCATAGTCGCCAATCAAAGCTGCGTAAGGTTCACCGCCGGCGGTGCCGAACTCGTTCTCGTAGATTTTTTTAAACAGCTGACTTTGGTCAAACTCTACGGCCTTCTCTAGGTCACGCGAGAGCTCCTTCTTGCTCAGATTAAAAAGTCGTATCTTCAGTGAACTTGAGGTCTCGGCGTTAAATACCAAGTGCTGAAGCCCGCGCCAAGATCCCTCGAGCGCAGTAAAGCTCGGGTTATGCAGAAGTTCGGCCAGCTGTTTGGATAAAAGCTGGTCGAGCTTTTCGATGGCGGCGTTGACCGTCACGGTGAGGTTTTTATCCCAAGTTACGGTGCCGCTCATGGCCTGCTCGACTAAGTTCTTAAGGAGATCTTCGACCTCGGGCCTTGAAGTTTGACGGGTGGCCTCTATGGCCTGCTCGAGAAGACTGGCCTCAGAGGTCTCTGATGTCGTTTGGGCGTTGGCCGTTAGGGTTTGCGCTTCCATGCTAGTTGTTCTCCTTGTTTTCGTCGCGCTCGAGTGACTCGTGGATTCGGGCGAGCGCGTTTGAATCGTTTAGAACCTCTTCAAGAATTCGTTCAAGCTCTTCCGAGCGATCGGCTTTGCTCATAAGGTCACGAAGCTTGTTGCGCGCCGCCAGCAGCGCCTTTAAGGGCGCGACTTGCTCCACCAACCGATGCGGTTCAAAATCTTCCATGCTAGTAAAGTTCAAATCGACTGCAAGATCGCCGCCCTCCTCCTCAAGTTGGTTAGCGACTTTAATGCTAAGTTTAGGGTTCACTTTGCGCATGACATCATTAAAATTTTCGGCATCGACCTGTGCGAACTTTCGGTCTTTTAGGGGCTTCTTTGCGTCGACGTTATGCCCCGAGTAATCGCCTAGCACGCCGAGTACAAACGGCAACTCTTTCTCTTCGGTGACCCCGTTGGATTCTAAGTCGTAGGTGATATGAACCCGAGGTTTGCGCACCCGACGAAGTTTTTCATGAATACTGTCTTCCATGCTTTGCATCTCCTTTGCGTGTTAAATGTGTTCTTGTTTGACAATACCGGTGAGTAAACTGAAGTGCTCGAAAGCAGAATCGTTTGGAATCAGTTCCTCCGCGAGTTCGGCAAGCGAAAGGCGTCCCCACTTTAGCGCGCGCTCTAACAAATAGGGAACGGGCGAGTGCGGCTCGCTCTGGCGAAAGAACTGAGCAATCTGAGTGATTTGGTGGAATGCACTTTGGCGGGTCAGCGCGCTTTGTTCGAACTTTGACGAAAAGATCACCTGCTCGAGCATACTTGCGATTGCCGATTCGGGCTCCGCCTCCCGAAGCTTTGCAATAAACCCTTTAAGCGTGATCGCGGTCTGTGGGTCGAGGCTTGCACAGCTGTTCGGTGACGACTCTGTTACCGCAAGTTCTTTGCCAGAAAGATGAGTCTCGGGTGAGCCCATCGCTTTCGATGGCTCTGACTGTTCTATAAAGTAAGCCAGAGTATCGATGCACTCTGTTAACAATGACTCAATGCGGCTGCTGGGCGGCGCGTCGTCAACACCGCATAGGTGCGTCAGGGACCGGTTCATGCCTTTAAAAGTTACGAGCGCTTGGTCGATGTCATCGCGAGCCTCGATGAGCCGTTCGATAGAAGTTTGCGCGGCCATTTGTTTTAGGTCAGACAGAGAGTGGTTGAGCCGTTCGGCCTTTCGTACTCGTGCTTCGTCATCGGCGATTCGCTCGACTTCATTCGCCTGATAGAAATCCCAGTGACTGGGGCCGCCCGGCCAGAGTGGCGCGTTTCGGATGGGCGCCAGCAACACACCTTCGTGGGTTTCGCCATTGAGTCCGCAAAGCGGCGCAAGGCGAGCGTCTAGTCCGTCCTCATCGGGCAGCGGATACAAGTGTTGCCAAAATCGGTCGATCAATTCTCGCGTTAACCAAAGTCCACGATGCAGTCCAGAAAACCCATGTTCACGAACCAGCGCCTCGCAAAACCAACAGGTGACCTCGAGGTCTTTCGTTTGTGTTTTAAGGACTTCTGGCGCTAGGTGAATGACCTGAAGCCAGTACTCTCTGGCATCGTCGCAGGCGTCGTTGAACAGGTTGTTTCGTTCAATATCGCGAGCGCGGTCTCTCGCGCTTTTAAGCTGATAGTAAAGCGAATTCGCGTCGCCCTCACGGCAGTCCGCACCGGTTGGTCTATCCTCCGAAATGGCGATTAAAAGGTTATCGAAATTGATATCAGTTTCTTGCGACATCGACAGAAATCCCTTTCTAAACTTATTCAAATTCTTATATCCCACGCTGGAAAAATCCAGCTTCGTACAGCGCGCGGTTTAAGGGCAACGGTTTGCGCTTGCTCGACGCCAGTGTAAACGCTTTGCTTTAAGGTTTTGGCTGAGAAGCGTGTAGGAGATCCGCTATTGTTGCTTATTGTCGCAACCAAGCGGGTGCATATTTTTTGTCATCGCTTTAGACTTCTCTTACTCCCAAAGGGCATTCTAGCGGCTTTGCTTGAATCTGGGACTGCTTATATTGAACAGCAAAGGTGAGGGACTACGAATGAAACTGCAAATGACTTTGATCCAGTCGCCGAAAGGCATAGAAGTTAACGAAAGCGCTCGGGTAATTCAGGCGCACGAGCTGCAGTTGGGTCGAGGTAAAGACAACGATTGGGTGCTCGAAGACCCGCAAAGAATTTTGTCGGCCAAACATTGTCGGATATTCACCGAGGGCAACACCGGCTATATTCTAGATCTCAGCACCAACGGCACTTTTGTTAACGACAGTAACGACGCCATAGGCAAAGGCAACATCGCTACCATTCAACATGGCGACCAGATCAAAGCCGGTAGCTACAGCTTTAAGGTGGCTATTTTTGAGAACGCCGACGACCCAATTACGCCGACGCCAGCCAACGGTGAGCAGACCGACCTGGCGTTGAATTTCAGTCCGACCGAGCTTGACCTTCTCGGCGCGGAATATGATGACTGGGCGAACCTGCAAGGCGAGGATCAACAACTCTTTGCCGAGCACACAGCACCAACGCCTGAAAGTCTAAACGCCTTACTCGACGAGCAGCCGTTTTTAGACGAATGCATGGCTTTACCCGTGGCCCGCGAGCCGGCCACCGAAAGCCCGGACGGTTATAGGGTTGCGCAAGTACCCTGGCGGCCGCCAATAGAGCAAGAACCTTTGGCATCCGTCAGTGATGCACGCGTGCGCAACGAGGCTGCTTCATTTCGGTCCACCTCCGCGCTGCAAGCCGACGAGCCGCAGCAAGTACCGCTATTGACTCAGGCCCTTGCCAGCGAGGAGATAGAGCTTCTAACCGCGCTTGGTCTTAACAATAATCGCTGGACGCCCAATGAGCTTAGCCAGTTCAAGACGAAACTGGCGCTGATGGCTCGCGAATGTTTGCACGGCTTGATGCGCATAAATCGAGTGCGCGATGACTTCAAAAACAAAATGAAAGTCAGTGTCACCACAATTCGAAGCGAAGGCAACGACCCAATAAAGTTCGCGGCTTCGTTTGAAGAATTGTTAGAAAGTCTTTTTACTCGGTCAACCGACGCCTATCTCGATCCTGTCGCTTCTGTAAGAGGCAATATGAAAGCCATTAGCCAACATGAGACGGCTATGGTCGCAGGCTTCCAAGCGGTAATTCAAGCGTTGGTCGCCGAGCTTAACCCCGAATCAATCGAGATAGAAGCGGAGCAAAAAAAGAGCTTGTTCTTTTCTAGAACACGCTTATATCGCACCGCCTGGTGGGAATACAAAAGGCGCTATCAAAAAAAGTTTTCGAACTATGCTCTAGAGTCAGCTCTTTCAAAGAGCAGCGTGTTCGCCGAGGCCTATGAAAGCAAGATTCGTAACTTGAACGAATCCTTCGGTTACAAAAGCGTCGAGGAAGCGTTATGAATGTAAAGCTCACAGTTCTTGCTTTGCTGGTGGGCTTTCTTACCGGCGGCTGCAGCGGCTTGAATCGAGGCGTCAATGGCATGTTTCACTTAGATACCGACCTGACACTTCTTATTAGCGCAGACGCCAATATCAACCCCGATGAGAAATGGGCGTCGTCACCCGTTTACTTGCGTCTTTATGAGTTGAAGTCCGACTCGACAATGAAAGAAGCTGAGTTCTTTGAGCTGTTTAATCGAGATACCCTTGCGCTCGGTGACGCCTTGCTCGCCCGGCGGGAGCTGGCGCGAGTATTACCCGGCGAGTATCGAAAAGAAAAATTTGTACTTAACGTTAACACGCGGCATATCGCGATTTTCGCGGAATTCCACCACTACCAGGATTCGAACTATAAAATCGTGTTGCCGATAACACCGCACAACGTGATAGAAGACCAGATTGTTGTGCATATAAAAAACAATCACATCCACGCGAACAAAAAATAGAAAGTTCTCACACAGGGCCCGCTTATGTCGGTTAGCACAAAAGTCGTCTGGTCTGAAGGGATGTTCTTGAACCCTCAGCATTTCCAGCAACAAGAGCGTTACATCGAGCGCACAGTCCAGGCGCGATGTGCAGCTTTAAACGCGTTTGGCTGGGGGTTTGAATCCCTTCAGATCGACCCCCAACTGCTTAAACTCAATAAAATATCGCTCAGCGCGGCCGCCGGGGTATTTCCCGACGGCACGGCGTTTCAATTCCCGGAACACGACCAGCTGCCAGACCTGATAGACCTGCCCGTGCAGGCAACCAGCTGTGTTGTCTATCTTGGGCTGCCTGTGGTGACCGGAGACGCTTGTGAAAGTGCGGTGGACGTCCCTGACAGGCCTCTGCGCTTTAGGGTGAAAGAAGTATCGGTAAAAGACAGCAGCTCTACAGAGGGTGAGCTCGCGCGGGTTGCTATCGGGCAGTTAAAGTGTCGGCTACTGACAGAAACAGAGGACCGAAGCGGTTATACCTGTTTGGAAATTTGTCGCCTGGTCGAAGGAAAGTCAGGAAGCGGCTTGGTTCTAGATCCAACATTTATTGCGCCGGTGATGGATGCTCACGCAAGCGTCGCGATCGAACGTCACCTTACAGAGCTCGCGGGCCTGTTGCATCAGCGTGGCGAAGCCATTACCGCAAGGCTCGCGGATGTAAGGCGCGGCGGCGCTTCCGAATTATCCGATTACCTGCTGCTGCAGGTGATCAACCGCTATCAGCCGCTGGTCACCCACCTCAGTAACACCCGAGGTCAAACACCTCTGGAAATTTATCGCGTGTTGTTACAAATGACCGGCGAGATCGCCACTTTCGCGACCGAGGAGCGCCGTCCGCCCAAAGCGCTGCCGGTTTATACTCATAACGCGCTAGGTATCGGGTTCGACGCGCTGATGAAGCTTCTGCGTCAGTACCTCGCGTCTGTGTACGAGCAGAGAGCCGTGTCGTTAAACATTGAAACCAAAAAATACGGCGTCAGTATTGCCCATCTGAAGGACCCGTCACTTTGCAGCTCCGCACGATTTGTGCTCGCCGTCGGAGCCGATCTGCCCGAAGAAGTCATCCGTCGACGCTGCCCTTCTCATATAAAACTCGGATCGGTCGAACAAATTCGGCAGCTGGTTAACGCCGCGCTTCCCGGGATTGCGCTTTCGAGTTTGGCGGTAACACCAAGAGAATTGCCGCATCGAAACGGCTACTGCTACTTCGAGCTCGACAGCCGCCACCCTATGTGGGCGCAGGTCGAAAAATCCGCGCGCCTGGCGATGCATGTCAGTGGCGATTTGCCCAACCTTGTCATGGAACTTTGGGCAATCAGACGCTGAACCGTTCAACAAACCCGATTGAGATAGACTGTCATGGATGATTTGCAAGAAGCGGTGTTCGAGCAGGATGTAACGGTTCTGCAAAGTCCGTCACCGCCGCCGGAGGCTACCCGGTTGCAATGCGTTAAAGCTTCACGAGACGAGCCATCGAAGCCCCGAGCGCAAAACGGCATCCGAGCGGGACGAATGTTTAATGAAAATGCACTGGATCTAATTTTTGGCTCGGCATCCGGGTTTGATTCCGCAAACGCGCTGACGCGCTGCGCAGCGTCGCTTCTTAATCTCGCGTCGGCGATCAGAGCCGCGTCCCGGTGCCAAGATGTGGTGATGTTGCATCAGTATGCGCGAAAAGAAATATTCCGGTTTGAAGCAAACGCGCAACAGTTGAACATCGATAAAGAAACGATTCGAAACGCCCGCTACCTACTTTGTTCGACGCTGGATGAAGCCGTGCTGCACACCCCTTGGGGTTATGACAGCGCGTGGGTAAAACGTACGCTTCTCAGTTTGTTTCATAATGAAACCTCAGGTGGTGAACGCTGCTTTCAAATGTTGCGGCAGCTCCAGCGATCTTCGGCCCGTCATTGGCAGTCTTTAGAGCTTTTCTACCTCGCGATAAGCCTGGGCTTTGAAGGTAAATACCGCTTGAACAAATTCGGTCGAACCGCGCTTGAACGACTGAGCCGGGAACTGTTAAACGGTTTAAGTCGTCACCGCGCCGACCAGCGCTTAACTTGCCCTGATCGCGAAAAGTTTTATTCATCGGGTATGGGCAGTTCACCGTTTATCGAGTTCGCTTGTCACCGCGAAGCCCTGCCGCCAGCAGAGCCTTTCCGGCGGCGTTGGTTGCCGGTCTTTATGGCGGCGACCATAGTGATAGCCAGTGGCATTGGGTTTCGATATTCGCTCGAGAGGTCGTCAGAGGGGCTGCTGGAAACCTTAAAACACTACTCAGAGGTTTATCGCGATACATCTTCGAATTGAATAAAAAAATTGATATCGCCACATGCTGATAAATCTTTTAACAAATAAATAAGATAGGAACCCGACGCTCGGTAGGGATTACAATGAAAGGGATTTTTTCAAAGCTTGGAGGCAAGCTTCTGTTGGCGTTGGCGGCCTTCGTATTGATCGCCGTCATCATCTGGTGCTTTGGCCCTGGAATTAAATTCGGAGATCGTAACTACGCACCTTTAGCCGACCCGATCGTACGGTTGTCGATGATTGTCAGCGTTTTGTTGATCGCGTGTTTCTACACGCTAGGTAAATGGCGCGGCCAGGTGGTGAAACAAAGCGCTGATTCCCAAAAGCAAAACGCACAGAGCCGGTCGCCCTCGGTTGAGATAAAAGACGAGGACCGAGATCACGAGTTTGTTCAGAAGTTGCATCGCATGCTGGGTTCGTCATGGGCTTTGGGGTCCAAACGAAAATTAAGTAAATTGCCTTGTTTGTTGGTGCTTGGGTTTAACGGCTCGGGTAAAACGTCGCTGCTCAAGCAGGCCGCATTAAGCCTGGGTGAAACCCAGACGTCATGCGCGCAACCGCTTGAGCTCAACTCCGACAGCAGTTGTTGGTTAGGCAGTGAAGCGATTGCGATTGAACTGGCGGGCTCGAATACTTTAGGGCTCAACGCAACTGCTATAAAAATACTTCATTTCATACGCAACCGCCGCAGAACACCGCCGTGCGCGTTAGTAATCGCCCTGAGTGTAGAGGATTTGTTCGGAAAGTCCGAACAAGAGACCAGCGCTTTGGCAAAAGGGTTGCAAAAACAAATAAAGGAAGTTCACCAGATGGCGAACGTCTTGGTACCTGTGCATATTGTGCTTACCAAACTGGATGCCATTTTAGGTTTCAATGACTACTTCGACGGTTTGGATTTTCGCTGGCAAGAAGCTCCATGGGGCTTTTCGATTGCCCCGGGTGACCTGGGCGATTACGGTTCACTCAAGCGAACCCTGGCAAACGAATTTCGCTTGTTGTTGGATTTTATCAACGGCTATCTCATTAAGCGCATTGATGAAGAGCCACTGATTACCAAAAGAAACCGCATACACGCGTTTCCAGAGCAGTTCGAGATGCTGTTGGCTGGCGTAATGACGTTTATCACCGAGATGGTCATCACAGATAATGCCAATGAGACGCTGCCTTTGATTGGTGTATTTTTGTCATCGGCCCATCAAGATAACCGGCCGCCTTTGGCGCTGGCGCGCAAAGATTTCGGGCTGGTCTACCCCGGCCTTGGCGATCGCGGTCAAACCACGCGCAGTAGACCCTACTTTCTTAAACACCTCTTTCTAAAAGCGGTATTACCGACCTCTGCAAACACATCGACGGCGCGCGCGCGGGTTGAAGTCAAACCAATGGTTAAAAAGGCGTGCGTTGCTGCGGCGCTAACGCTTGCCGTTATGAGTATCGCAGGCGCCGCGATGGGTCTTGTCCATCATAAAGTCGCGGTCGCTAAAGTTGATGCAAGCATGCAGCAATTGCCCAGTCAACTAATGGTCGTAAAGCCCGCAGAAGAACTGCACCACTTAACTGCGCTGGCAAGTGCGATTGACGCTTACCGGCCGCCAGATGCCGGTCTTTTAGTGCGATTTTTTTCGTTCGATGAGCGTGTGGCTACAGCGCTTGACGACGCTTACCGCACGGCGCTGCAGCGACAGTTGGTGCCGCGCGTGGTCGAGTTTATTGCAGTCTCGTTCGCCACCGACCAAAACGAAACCGAGCTTTTTCGGGCCTACAGAGTGTACCGGATGTTTGCGCGACCCGATAAACTGGACCGAGACGCGCTATTGGAATGGCTGGCCAATGCCGGGTTCTATCAGCAGTTTCACACCTCTCGCGAAGCCGACGAGCACTTGCAACACATCAAGCGCTGGGCGGATAGCGGACCCGCGCCGGTGACGCTCGACACCGATACCGTCCGCGCCGTCGAACAGCGGATATTGAGTCGTCCGTTGGCTTGGCGGTTGTTTGCGCAGTTGGACTCGAAAAGCCGTACAGATGAACGCCTGGATTTTCAAAAGCTATCCGCGCCGGACTATGCAACCGTGTTCTCGTTCGATTCGCGCCAGCCGCTTTCCGTGCCAACGCTCTATACAAAAGCGGGGTACCAGAAGCTGGACATGTCCGCCGAATCGAACTTGTTAAAGAATGATGCGGCGTCGATCTGGGTGTTTACCGGTACTGCAGCATCGCCATCCGACCCCTCGGCCGAGGACGTCAGTGGACAATTGCAGGATATCTATTTTCAGAAATACATCAGTACCTGGGAAGCGTTTCTCGGCGGCCTTGAGGTAAAGAAGGTTAAGAGCTTAAGAGAGGTAGAGAGTCTATTGCGGGAGGCCGGTAACCCGGTGGCGTCGCCGGTTCGCGCAATTTTGCAGCAGAGTGTTGCCAACACCTCGTTGGCTCGTTTCGACAAGGTTGCCGAATCGGTCGAGCTACTCGCGTCCAAGGTTTCCGATAATAATTTAGCCGGTAGAGTTACGCGTGCCTACCCGAAACCGGCGGTGGACCGGCATTTCGCTAAGTTGCACGATTTGTTTGCCGCACCGGGGGACAGGCCAAGCGCGATGGATGAAATCGCCGCAACGCTTACCGATGCGGCAGCGCTTGTTGGCGATATCAATAAGGCGCAAGACACGCCCAAAGCGGCATTTGAATTTGTTAAGAGCCGGTTTATTCGCTATGACGACAACGCGCTTTCGCGTTTGTATCAAGCGGCGCAGACGGCGCCCGAACCTCTGCGAGCTTGGTTGGTGGATATCGCCGAGCAAACGTGGCGGGCGTTAATCGAAAATGCGCGGGTCCATTTAAACAGACAATGGCGGGCGTCTTTGTACCGCCCTTATGCGAACAGTCTAAAGGATTTTTATCCGTTTAATTCAAAGTCGCAAATTGATGCAACAGTACTGGACGTTTCCCAATTCTTTAAACCCAATGGTGAATTGGATAGACGGCTGGTACAACTGTTGGAGCCGTTTGTGGACACGCGACGTCAATGGCGAAACAAGACCGTAGACGGTATGAGTCTCGGGATTTCATCAAACGCACTGAAAAACTTGGAACGAGCGCGGGAAATCCAAAAAATCTTCTATAAAAATAATCCGACCAATCCAAACCTCAGCCTTAGGTTAAAGCCTGTGGCTATGTCTGAAGGCGACGCAATGTTTGTGTTGGACTTTGCCAATCAACGGCTCGTGTACCGTCACGGCCCAAAGTTGTGGCATACCATAGCCTGGCAGGGTCTCGATGAGCAGACGCGTGCGCGCATTGCGTTTGAAGATATTAACGGCTCGCTCTATCAGCAAGAATTTCAGGGGCCTTGGGCATGGTTGCGCCTGCTCGAGAACTCGAAGGTTTCTGAAAACGGCAACAGCAGCCGGTTTATGATCCGCTTCCAGCTGGCGAGTTTTACCCATGGCGCGGAGACCTACGGCGAAGCCGCTCGCAGCATCTTGTTCGAGGTGCAGACCGAAAGCGCGGTCGACGCGTTTCGCCCGGACATATTCAGCTCGTTTGATTTGCCGCCGAGTTTATAGGCAAGCGCGGCCCTACCGTTCGGCAGCGTGAAGGCATTAAACGTCTGCATCATTTGAGCGACTGTAAAGCGGCGCTCCTGTATCGCTTGCATAACCCATGCACTTGTTCTGCTGCAGGGGTGACTTCTGTGGTCGCCCGTTTTCCCGGGCGGCAGAATGCCGGGTTCAGAATGCGGGACACCGATTTAATTCTGCCTCTCCCCTGGTGGCGGAGTCTGCCGCCACCTGCCTTTTTGCCGTCCAAATGCCTTGACCCGGAAAGCTAAGCTCCTAACAATGGCGGAGCCTCGGGCGAGCGTAGGGCATTCGGGATTAAACAGGTTAAGGCTAGGAGTTGAATGAAGGCGGTTGTTTTTTCATTGGTATTGTTAGTGAGTTTGGCGGCCGGTCTTACGGTTTCGGCGAAAGGGCACGCGGTGGCCATCGACATGCCTCAGACCGACCAAGAAGCAGGCGACAAAGGCGAACCCTTACTTCGGGAACCGAGCGCGGATACGCAGGCGCCGCAAAGCTCCGATCACGAGGGTGGGCCGGTCCTAAACGTGG
Source organism: uncultured Cellvibrionaceae bacterium (assembly GCA_964540505.1). GTDB lineage: Bacteria > Pseudomonadota > Gammaproteobacteria > Pseudomonadales > Cellvibrionaceae > CAYZQH01. The sequence continues at coordinate 18,329 of CAZING010000002.1, forward strand.
TGGCCATACGTTTGCTTGGGGTCACAGATCGAGTCGGCGCCACGGCAACCGTGGCCGGCCTAAGCCGCCGGTTGCAGCAATTGTCTTTGGTGGACGACACCTTGGTGCCCCTGCCTCACCTGGCGGTCGGTCGCCTAGAAGACGCAGGCGACGGCGCCCTGTTTTTGGAGGTGCACGAATCGCTACAAGGTCGGTTCACACTTGCGATGCTGGAGTTTATTGGCGAGGAGGTCACCCGCTATTATCGTGAACGCGGCCTGATTCTGGCCAAAGTTTATATACCGAAACAACAGGTGCGCGACGGCGTGGTGGCCCTCGAGTTGCTGGTGGGCCGCTTGGGTGAGGTCGAGGTGCGCAATAACAAGCGCTACAAGGCAGACGCCTTAACCAACGCATTCGCTGGCGAGCAAGGCGAACCGGTCGATGCACGGGCGATTGAAGAAGTGCTTTATTTGGTAAACGACCTGCCGGGCCTGGATGCACAGGCGTGGTTCGCCGCGGGCTCTGAGGTGGGCTCGACTCAATTGAACCTAAATGTGAACGATGAAAAGCGATTCGTTGGCAACCTGCGCTTCGACAACTACGGCTCGCCCAGTACCGGAGAGAATCGGGTGTATGCTGATGGCTATTGGTACAACCCAAGCGGCTACGGCGACGAGCTGCACTTGGGCGTGCTTGCGACCTTTGAGCCAAGCAACGCCACTTACGGCGCGGTGCACTACAGCTTGCCATTGTTTCGGACCCGCGCTCGCGGCCGGTTGGGTGGCTCCAGTAATGCCTTCGAATCCACATTCGAAGGCCTGACGCTGTCCGGGCAATCTCAGGCGGTGAACGCTTCTTTCGCCTACAAGCTTAAACGGAGTCGCACGACCAACCGTTCGTGGCGGCTCCAGTACAGTCATATAGATACCGATATCGAACAGGTGCTGGATAACGGCTCGAATGACGAGGCATTAAGCGGTGTCTTCGATGATTACGACACGCGTGTGCAAAGCCTCGACTTGGTCTTCCAGTTCGACTGGCTGAACGAGCCCGAACGAGCCTTGCATCAAGGTTCGCTTCGCCTCGGGACTGCGGAGTTTGCAAAAGGCCAACGCGTTGGCCAACCGAGTCACCCTCTGATTGTTCAGTGGGATCACACCTGGATGAAAATGACGGGAGTGCCCTTCGGCGAGGCGCAAAGCCGTGTCGTGTTAAACCTCACGGCGCAATACGCGGACGATGCCCTGCCCTCGACCAGTCAATTTGCGTTAACGGGGCCTTATCGGATGCGTGGCTTTGCCAACAATTCCTACAACGCGGATCGCGCCTTCTATTCGAGTGTCGATTGGCTGTTCAGCGGCCCCGAGTTTCTCGGCGCGCCACTGGCAGGTCGGGTACAGCCGTTTTTGTTAGCAGACCTCGCGTACGGGCATCGCGACGGTGTCGGTCTCCGGATTCCAGAGCAAGGCGAGCCGACTGCTTACGACACCGCGCCCGACAATTACGTGAGCATGGCCGATCTGGGTTTTGGGCTGCGCTATAACGATAACCGGCGGGTCCGTGCCGCGCTGCTTTTTGCCCAAGTGGTTCATTACCGTCTTAACCCGGGCTATAGAGACGCGCGTCGCCTGGGTATCGACAGCCTCGAGGACCGACGACAATGGTGGTTCGAGCTGCAATACAGCTTTTAATGCGGCTGTTGTGTCATCGACGGGCGCCGGGGGCACCGCGATCAGTAGTCCATTTTCCAAAGAAGGTCTGCCCGACCGCCGCCCGTCTCGGTGGTGGAGGTTTGCACCGACAAGTTCGGGGACAATTCTATTTCCACCCGACCGCGCCAGGGTTGCGCCGGGTCGGGGGTATGTTTGATTTCCACATAGACGTTCTCGCTGACGTATTTGCCGACACCGACGCTAAAGCCCGACTCGCCGTCTTCGGTTTCTTCGCTATCTATGGATAAGCGGTCGACGCCGAGCATCTTACGGGCGCTATCGGCGTAGCCAAGCGCGCCGCCCTGGGCAAGCTGTTGGGCGGCCAAACCCAATTGGATGGCTTCGAAAGCTGAAATATCGCGCACGGATTTGCCAAAGATCAAACGCGCCAGTATCTCGTCCTCTGGTAGGGTTGGGTTTGAACTCAGTAAAAGTTCCGGCTCATCGATTGTCCCGGCGAGGGTTACCGTGTACTCGATATCTCCGGCGTCGTGGACCGTGACGATTCGCAGGCTCACAATTTCGTTGCTGACCCTGACGTTGCCCTCCTGTAGCACGAACCGCTTATTAAACAGGTCCAGCTGCCCGCGTTTGGTCGAAAACTGACCCTGGTAGGACAGGTTCTTTTGGGTGCCCGTGATCGCGATCCCGCCTGCTATTTCGGTGATCAGGCCTCGGCCGCGGATGAACGCTTGGTTTTCGACATCCAGCTGGAGCTTGAGGTGTATAAGCGGCACATTATCCTGCGTAGTGCTCGCCTCGGTCACGTCTGTATATTGAATGGAAGGTATCGACGAGCTGAAAGCTTGGTCAATATTGATGTTTAAAGGCTGTAACTTGCCTGAGCCGCTCAGCCACATTTCTTTCAGGTTGCCGTGCAGTTCCAAGTTCGCGTCGATCTTGCCGTTGGCCATCTCCGTGGCGGCGAGCGCGGCATTCTGGGCTCGCAGTTTCAGCTGAACCATATCGCCACTTTCGCGGTAAGACGGGGCCAGTTGCACGGTGCCGGTGAGTTCGGTGGTACCGCCTTGTTGGTCGTGTGCCTTGATACTTCGCAAGGTCAACACCTCGCGCGAACCGACCAGATCCACACTGATTTTCTCGAGATCGGTGTTGGTCAGGTGATTTTGATAGCGGATATTGTCGGATCGAATAAAACCCGTCAATTGTGGCGACGCGACGGTGCCGCCGGCTTCCAGGTCGATGGTGAGATTGCCAGCTATTTGCTGCAACTCGGGGTTGAGAAATAACTGCGCAAGCGCCAGATCAAGCTCGCCCTCACCGGCTATTTGCAAGGGCGAGTCGCCGCCCTGCAGCGCCCCCGGTTGCAGGTAAGTCTGCAACGGAATTCGCAGGGTAAAATCGCCCACCTTTGAGCTTGCGCGTGCGAAACCGAAGCGCAGAGAGAGTGTTTGGGCCTCTGTATGGATCTCGGTCTCGATATCGAATTTCTGTTCGCTGTTGCTGTAGCTGAGTTGGCCGTTCAGACGCGGTTGCTCGGGCGTGCCCTGCAGATGCAGGCGCCCGTGCGCCTCGCCCGAAATACCATTGATACCCAGCGCGCTCAAAAGATCGATGGGCAAGCGGTTGATATCCAAAGTGAGATCGGCCGAATCGCGACTGACCGCGCCGCGAGCACTCAACACGGAGGCATTGTTCACCGCCAGGTCCACTTCCTCGAGAGTCACCTGATAACGGGTAAGCGACTCACCGCGACCTGCGCCATTTAGGATTAAGCGGTAGGGAATGGTGCCGGTTTCGAGGCTGTATTGACCGTGCGCTTGTAAGTTTGCGGTTGCCGCCGGCGACGTCCACGAGCCGGTGGCGGCGGCGTTGCCGCTTATATCGAAGGTCAGCCCGGCGGGCAGTTCCACCGCGTCAACCACATCAAGCGACTCGATCAGCTCGTTGGTCAGCGCCCGCAGGTCGGCGCGAAGATTCAGCGTTTGTGCCTGCCAGTCCACTTGGCCCGAGACATCGATACGGTGTTGTTCGCGCGCTATCACCAAGGTGCGAAGCTCGGCATTGTGCAAAGTGAAGGTGCCGTCAGCGGTCAGCGTATAAGCCTCATTATTTACGGTGACCAAGGCGTTGGTGTCCAGTTTGACGATCGGTTCGGTTAACGCTCCTTTCAGCGTCAGCTCACCGCGCTTGGCCGAAAAGCCCAGATAGTCCGGCCATGCGGCCACCCAAGGTTTCACCAGGGCGCTGTCGAAGTTACGAAAACTCGCCCTCAAGTCGGTGTGTTCGGTGAACGGAGCCAAAGTGCCCGAAGCGGTGAAGCGTGTGTCCATCTGGGCGAGCTCGAAGGCGTCTATCTCGATGAGCTCTGCGTTTGATTTTCCGGAAAGCTGTATCGAGGTGTCTTTCTCGCGCAGCCGCGCGTCGGCTATTAAGTTAAAAACAGCGTCCGGAAGCCGCTGTTGGGCGAACTCCCAGTGACCTTCGGCGGTGCCGCTCAGCGCGCCTGCGAGCGGCTCGGGAGACCAGGGGTTGCCTAAATCCAACGGCAATTGGTTGAGCTCGAGGTCGAACCAAGCTTGTTCTGCCGACACTGTGCCTCTGAACTTTTGGGTGTGCTCGTCCACGGTCAGATACAGCTCGCGGACGTCCAGTTTTTTTGCCTCCGGCCACAATTGCATGCCACCTCTTAGCCTTATTTGGTGCGCGAGATAAGGCAGCTCCAGGCGTGTGATCCCCAGTTGCCAGTGGTCTTCAAGGTGCTGAAATTCGACCGCGAATCGCGTGTCGAGCGGCTGCTCGTGGGGTAGCCGCATCAGCGCGCCGATCATGCCGCCCGGGGGTTCAAAAAGCGAACCCTGCATGCGAACTTCAGAGCGCGCGGAGACCTCGGTGTCGATGGTCAGGCGAGTCGGTTGCAAGTCGCGTTGCTCCGCAGG
>CAZING010000002.1:23022-29727 GCA_964540505.1 uncultured Cellvibrionaceae bacterium
GCGCTTTTGCGCGAGCGCGAAGGGTTGCCAGCGCAATCTGAATTTTTTGACGCCGAGCATTTCCTCGTTATTGATGCGGATTGACAGCTCGGCGATGCTGAGCTCGCCGAGTCGGGGCCAGCGGATATCATCAGCGGATATCGTCAAGGTTTCCGACTGCGCAAAGGCCAAGCCTTGGTCGACCGCCCATAAGCGCGCCTGGCTGCTGTTGGTCAATAGCAGAAAGGCGCCCAAGGGTACCAATAGCACCAGCGCCAGCAGCGACAGCGCCGTCCAGATCAGTATCGGTTTCAGCTTCGCTTGGACGCTCATCAGAAGGCCTGCCCGAGACTGATATAAAGTTGAAACGGGGAATCGATACGGTTGCCGTCGACCTCGCTGTAGCGTATGTCCAAAGGTCGGGCTATGTCGAATCGAATTGGCGCGAAAGTGGTGTGAAAGCGTATCCCGAGGCCGGCCGCCCAGAGGTAATCTTCATAGAACTTGGGCGTTTGTTCGGCGTACGCAAAGCCGCCGTCGGCAAAAAGCACCAAGCCCCAGCTTTCGCTCAGCATCATCCGAATTTCAAACGAGGTCTCGGAGAAACTTAAGCCGCCCAAGGGTGTTTGGTCATCGAGCGCAGACACGCTTTGGTAATCGTAGCCGCGCAGTGAGCCTCCCCCGCCCACATAGAAGCGGTGGTCGAGTGGCACTTCGTCGTCGACGGCGTCGCTCAAGGTGCCAGCCGCCAACCGGTAGGCCAAAGTCGGAGAGCCGGGCCAGTTATCGAAGGTGTGGTAGGCGGTGAACAGCCCCGTGTGTTCAATAAAGCGCTCACCCGTTTGATATAAATTGACGTAGGGCCGGGTTTTAATCGCCAAGGTCAAACCGTTTTTCGGGTCGAAAACACTGCCTGTGTCGTTGTACTCGAGACCTATGGGAAAAGACAGCAACGAATAATCGTCGGTGCTCTCGTCGTTTTCGACGCGACTGAACCCGAGCCCGGCGCCGAGACTTGCGGTAACGTAGCGCGAGAGCTTGCGGTTAATGGTCGCGAGGGTTTCGCCTTGCAGTGCTTCGTAGGCGGAGGTGCGCTCGCGGGTAATGTCCGCTTCGATCACCATATGTTGATCGTCGCGCAAAAAATAAGGCAAGGTCAATTCCGATTCAAGGCTCTGCTCGACCTTGGAATAGTTCAGCGAGATATCGAGCTTCTGCCCGCTGCCGAAGATATTGCGGTGACCCCAGCCAAGCAAAGCCGTGGAACCTAGATCGCTGGCATAACCGACGCCGGCTTTAACGGTTCTGTGGTTGCGCTCGGTCACATCGAAGCTGACCGCTACCTCCCCGGCAATGGGCTCGCTGATAACGGTATCGACCCGGGCGAGTAAATTGGTTTGCAGCAAGGCCACGCGGGCTTTTTCGATGACGGTTCGGTTGAAGCATTGACCTTTATTGAAATTGATTTGCTTATAAAGGTAATCGTGCGCCACTTTCGCCTCGCCAAACAATTGCGGTTTTGCAAAAACGACGTTCTGGCTTGGCGCGAGCCTAAAGGTGACAAACCCCAGGTGAGTCGCGTGGTTGATTTCCGCTTTATAGTCGGCGCTGACGTTGAACAGACAATAGTTGGCCTGCAGGTAGGCGGCGATGGCATCAACCGTAGCCAAAACTTCCTCGGCGATCAGCGGCTGACCCTCCTGTAGGGGTAATAAATACCGCGAGGGCGTCGTCACATTCGAAGGAAATTGAAATCGGATTTCAGCCACCTTGTAGCGCTCACCCGGCTGAATGGTGTAGACGATGGTTTGCTCGCGCAGTCGCCCGGCAATCTTGGCGGCGTAATAGCCGCGAGACTCCAAAACCTTCTTAAAGACGGCGCGATCAAAATTTATGACGCTGGCACTGGAGCTGTAGAGCTCGAATTCGTTGCTGCTTTTGCGCTGCTCGATAAGTATTTCGCCGAGATCTTCTTTAAGGCGCTCGTGCGTATCCATTTGAATCTCGAAGGGGTAGTCATCGTCGCCCAGAAACGGGATTTTATCCAGAAACGCCAAAGCCGGCACGGGTAATGCCAAGAGCAACAACGCCATCAATGAAGTTCTGAAATGCATCCGGCCACTACTGATCGTCGATGGAGAGCCCACCATTCTACAATAGGGACAAAAAAACCCCGCGGTGGTTTCGACGCACCGCGGGGTAAATAGGAAGATAAGGGAACAGATGGGGCGCAAAGGGCGTCCATCCCTGCCGACGCCTCAAATACTCATCGGCGCAACAACATCAAAAACATCTTATAGGCGGTACGGCTGCCTATGGTTTTTTGCTGACCGAACTGCAAAGCGGTTTAAGGCGTCGTCTATACCAGCGCCTATTCCTTGGCGCCTGGTGTTGTCAAAGACCTAAAGTCATTTGGACGAATTTGGTACTGTGTTTCCATCCGGTTAAAAATCCTCTCTCGGGTGGTGTGCGAGAGTTTCTCAAGCGTTGTTTCTGCGTATCTATCTAAAGTTGCGTGTCGTGCTACTGATCGTTGCTCGGACGTAGAGTCGAAAGCCCAGCTTGCAGTGCTGGTGCCTGTATCCGCAATTGCAACAGCCAGAACAGCGGTTGTGTTGGTCAATTGAGGAAATGGGGCACCAACCTCAGCCGCTTCGACGCCTTTGGGCGCAAGCAAAGCGAGCAGCAGAAATCCTAGTTTGTTCATGTGTTTCTCCAGGCTGCGGGTTGATACCGAATGCTGATCTAGGGTGGTTCAGCACTCCGTGTCAGTGTGTGTTACCGACGTTACAAAGAGTAACACATGCTGGCCATTAATCAAGCAATTAAGCAAAATATCTCGGAAAATTAAGCAAGTGAACCAAAAACGTCTTTCGTAAAAACTAAAAGATATAAAAAAGGCGCTTTAAGCGCCAAATGATGGATGGGTAACACAGTTCGCAACGGTCGCAACCGGCGTGGTTTGGTCTCGCGCATCGGCGTGCTTTTGCGGTGACGCCCAAGGGGCGAGCGTGTCGAACCTGCACGAGACGCGAGAGCATTAAACCCGTTTCAAGGGGCGCGGGGCTCGGGGTAACAAAGCGCTAACGAATAAGGTATTCTCGGTGCCCTTTTGGACCGGACTTTGCCAACTATGAGTGACTTGTTACCGATTGTTCTGGTGGATGGTTCCTCGTACCTCTACCGGGCATTCCACGCCCTGCCCCCGCTCGCCAACACCAAAGGTCTGCCCACCGGCGCGGTGAAAGGCGTGATCAGCATGTTGCGCAGGCTTCGCAAGGATTACCCAGAAAGCCCGGTGGCCGTTATCTTCGACGCCAAAGGCAAAACCTTTCGCGATGAAATATTCGCCGATTACAAAGCCCATCGCCCGCCAATGCCGGATGATCTGCGCCTGCAGATAGAACCGATTCATCGCATCATTGAAGCCATGGGCTTGCCTTTGGTTGTGATCGAGGGCGTCGAGGCGGACGATGTCATAGGCACGTTGGCGCTTCAGGCCAGTGCCGCGGGGCAACCGGTGGTGGTCTCAACGGGCGACAAGGATATAGCGCAATTGGTTAATGACCATGTCACCTTGGTTAACACTATGACCGAAACGGTAATGGATACCGCAGGCGTACTGGCAAAATTTGAGCTGCCACCCGAGCGCATTATCGATTTTTTGGCTTTGGTGGGTGACAAAGTTGACAACATTCCCGGCGTGCCCGGCGTTGGCGAGAAGTCGGCGAAAGCGCTGATCCAATCGCTGGGCGGACTAAGCGACATTTATAGACAACTCGAAAAGGTCCCCGAGCTGCCCATTAGAGGCGCCAAGTCGGTGGCTAAAAAGCTTGAAGAGCATCGCCAACAGGCGGAGCTCTCCTACCGGCTGGCGACCATCAAAACCGATGTCGCGCTCGACTTTAACTTGGTGGATATTAAGCCCCGCGCCGAAGACCCGGCCGCGTTGTTGCGGCTGTTTACCGAGTTGGAATTCAAAAGCTGGGTCGATGAACTGCAGGCGACTGCATCGCCGGGATCGAGCGATGAACCCGCGCGCACGAATACGCCGCCTGCGGTCGATGCGCGTTATGAAACCTTGGTGACCGCCGACGCTTATCGCCACTGGATCGATAAACTGACCAAGGCGGGGCGTTTCGCGTTTGATACTGAAACGACCTCACTGAACTATATGAAAGCCAGAGTCGTCGGCGTTTCTTTTGCGGTGGAGACCGGGCAAGCGGCCTATGTGCCCTTTGGGCACGACTACCCCGGCGCGCCGAAGCAGTTGAGCGAGGCCGACGTGCTGGGTGTACTAAAGCCGTTACTTGAAGATCCGAAGGTCGAAAAAATCGGCCAGAATCTGAAATACGACGCTCACGTGCTCGCCAACCACGGCATTACCCTTAGGGGCATCGCCTACGACACCATGTTGGAATCTTACGTTTTAAACTCGGTGGCCCGACACGATATGGACTCTTTGGCGCTGGCGCACCTCGGACACAAAACGGTGAGCTTTGAAGACATAGCGGGCAAAGGTGCCAAACAGCTCAGTTTCAACCAGGTGGACCTGGACACCGCGGGCCATTACGCGGCGGAGGATGCCGATATCACCTTACGCTTGCATCAAACGCTCTACGCGCAACTCGAAGCCGTGCCGAGTGTGGACCAGCTGTTTCGTACAATCGAAATGCCCCTGGTGCCGGTGCTAACGCGCATAGAGCACACTGGCGCTTTATTGAACGCCGAGGCGCTTGCCCTTCAGAGCCGCGATATAGGCAAAAAGATTTGGGCGCTCGAGGAGGAGGCCTACCGCCAAGTGGGCCGCAAGTTCAACCTGGCATCGCCCAAACAGCTCGGGCACATACTGTTCGAAGAGCTCGAAATTCCGGTCAAAAAGAAAACCGCCAAGGGCGCACCTTCGACGGCCGAGGAAGTGCTACAAGAACTGGCGCTCGATTACGAACTGCCCCGGATTTTGCTGGAACACCGAGGCCTTGCCAAATTAAAGAGTACATACACAGATAAGCTGCCGTTGATGATCCACCCCGATACCGGGCGTGTGCACACCTCATACCATCAAGCGGTGGCGGCGACCGGGCGACTGTCCTCGACCGAGCCAAACCTTCAAAATATTCCGATTCGCACCGAAGAGGGCCGCCGCATCCGCCAGGCCTTTATCGCCCCTCACGGCTATAAATTGATGGCGGCGGACTATTCCCAGATAGAGCTGCGTATCATGGCGCACCTGTCCGGCGACAGCGGGCTGTTGCACGCGTTCCAAAACGGCTTAGACGTCCACAAAGCCACCGCGGCCGAAGTTTATGGCCTGTCAGTGGATGAGGTCACAAGCGACCAACGGCGCAGTGCCAAAGCCATTAACTTCGGCTTGATATACGGCATGTCGGCATTCGGCCTGGCACGTCAACTACATATCAGTCGAAGCGAAGCTCAACAGTCCATTGACCGGTATTTTGAAAGGTACCCGGGCGTGCGCACTTATATGGACACCACACGGGCGTTAGCGCGCGAACAGGGGTTTGTCGAGACACTTTGCGGGCGGCGCTTATATCTGCCCAATATCAACAACCGCAACCCAATGCTGCGCCAAGCCGCCGAACGCACCGCCATCAACGCGCCTATGCAGGGTACCGCTGCCGACATCATCAAAAAAGCCATGCTAACGGTGGACGCTTGGTTGGCCGACGACAAGGTGGACGCGAGGATGATTATGCAGGTGCACGACGAACTGGTGCTCGAAGTGCGCGAGGATCAACTGGAAACTGTGGAACATCAATTAAAACAATTGATGGCCGGCGCGCTGTCGTTAAGTGTGCCTTTGGTCGTGGATGTGGGTGTTGGTGATAACTGGGACCAAGCGCATTAGGTCATTGCGATATCTGTCACAATCGCTGAAGGTTCGGACATATTTTACCTAGCCGTCGAACTTTTCTATCGGTGCATCGTCTTATCAAGTGTGGAGGCGGAAACCTTTCGCTGCCCACGCTCCTAGATGGTTGTTTGTGAATGTAGTCCCAAAGGTGTGAGTATTGCCCCGCTATCTCGGCGGGGCTTTTTTATCGCAGGAATGTATCTGCAGGAAGTCATCGTCGGGTGACGCGCGGGCTGGGTAGCGCTCAGTTGATCTTACCGAATTAAAAAACTCGTAAGCGACGCTCTTGTGTGGCCGTGCGATAACCCTCACCGACCTTTCGCGTGACTTCTCTATTATCGTTTTAAAAATTTCTTTCTCGCTGTCAAAGTTTTTATTTCGAAACTGTCCATGGTACTCAAGCGGGCTATGCCAAACATCAGATAACCGTTCGCCGCGCCGGCGCTTCATGCAAGTGTTGCGAGAGCGGGGATGAGCCCCACCGTTGCTGCGCTTTTTCGCCTTAATCCAAACGCAGGCTCAACTTTTTAGCCATCTACTGGTGCCACCGCGTTCGTTAATTCGTTTTTTTCTTGCGGAAATATTTGTCTGTTGCAAAGATTAAAACAGCGTAAAAACATATTCTTCGCAAGACGCTTTTCGTTAGTCGGTTAGAGTCTTGTAAAGATGGGGTATTCACAGGCATAGCAAACGACAACCTTCGTTATTGTCGGTCAAATAAACCTCGAATACCTCGGCCAAATTATTTCGATTCCGAAATTTGCCAAGCGGCCTAATACGTGAAAACCGAGCTATTCAATAATTTCAATTTAAAAAACATGACACAAATTTTTGTTCACCGAATCAACCGC
>CAZING010000002.1:29827-40842 GCA_964540505.1 uncultured Cellvibrionaceae bacterium
TTTCTTAATCGGCGAAAATGATCCTGACGTTAGTGATCGTAATGGTACCGGCCGGAGCCGCGCCCACAGGCTGAACGCCGATTTGCATTTCTTGTCCTTCCTCCAAATTGAATTCGGCAGCCTGAAGTACGCACGAGTGCTCCGCGCCGTCGGTGCGCAAGTCCGAGTTGTTGATCCAGCAGCCCCACTCACCTGGCCAAGAGTCAACTTTGACCTGCGCGATCGGTTGCAGATTGGCGCCGCTGTCAATGAACTCTTGGCTGGCTTCGATTGTGAACACGAAGGTTGCGCCTTCATATTTGGCGGGTCCCGACGCGTCCGTCAGTAAACCGTGCTCTGCGGCCGTGGGCGAATATTGCACGCCCTCGTCATACACGGGTTCGGCGCCGGGAGCATCGTTAAGCTGGGTGCGCCAGCCCGCGTCAACGGGTAAACCGGGGTAGTTGATGCGCAGATCTTTGATGGTCACGGTACCGGCGGGCGAGCCTTTCGCTTGGAACCCGACACGCAGCTGCTGACCTTCCCCAAGGTTAAACGGGGCGCCGGCTTCATCCAGTGTGCAGGCGTACTCGCCGGTGCCCACAGTCAACATATCGTTGCCGAACCAGCAGTTCCATTCGCCTTGCTCGTCGCCGAAGGCCTGTTGGGCGAAAGGCTGGAGGTTGGCACCGGAATCGACGAAATCTTGGTCGATTTCCAAGGTATAGACAATGGTCGCGCCCTCAAGGCTATCGGGGCCGTCGATCATATAGGTCAGCGCGTCGTCGCCCGCCGCCGGGCTGTAGCTAACGCCGCTGCCGGTGTAGACGACCGAGCCGTTCGTTGCGCTCCAACCCGCATCAAGCGGCAGGTCGGGGCCAGAATCTCCGTCCGCGCCAGGATAGTAGATGCGACTTATTGAAATGCCGGTGATGTCTTCCAACCCGCTAACGCCGCCTTGGATTTGCAAACCGATACGTTGGATGGCTTCAGGGGCGTCGGCGGGCGGTACGTAGCTGATGACATTCCCGCCTGCCTCGAGCTGATCGTTACCGAAAAAGCCCCAGTGGCCGCTATAGCTACCGCCTTCTTCCTGAACATAAGGCAGCACATTAATGCCTGCGTCTTTATATTCTTGCGGGATGTTGAGAACGTAAGTAAGAGTCAGGCCCCTGGGATCTATAGGTTCCGCTAGGGTGTACATGACCACCTGGGTGGTAAGGCCGGCGCCGGGAGTGATGACCACGCCAAGCTCTTCATCGTAAGCAATCGCTGTGGCCGTGCCGTCTGTGCTCCAGCCGAGAAGGTCGGGCCCAATGGGTACGTCAATGATGTCACTGCCGCCGCCTTTAAGCGCGAAGCTGTCGAAGTAGAAGTCGGCGCCCAAATTCAGCTCATCGGACAAATAAACCGGCAGGTCGACACTGGTCACCCCAGGCGGCACAGAAACCTCAAATGTCACCCGTTGCCAAATGCTACGAACCTCGACTGTCTCGGAGCCGAGAACGTTGTCGGGGTTGCCGGTGGGGTGAGCAGCAAAGGTCGCTGTGGCGCCGTTGGTACCCAGCACCCAGCCGGAGAAGTAATAGATGCCGACTTCGACTTCGACCTCGGTGGGGCCCACACCTATATCTTCGAGGTTGGCGCCGACCGCTTGGATGGACGCTTTAAGCGAGCGTTCGCCAGAGTAGTACTGATCGCCGCTCAGCGAAAACGTGGCGCTGCCAGCGCTCGCGAAGGTGGTCCAGCCGACGGCTTGGGTATCGCTGTCTTCGAGGTTGCCGTTTACAACGGCGCCGGTATCGGGCAGCGTCTCGTTGTCGTTCGCCGGCGGATCAATGGTGGAAATGGTGCGGCTTTCTTCGTAGTCATCCCAGAAACAGCCCGATAGGCCCAAAGAGATGACACCGGTCAATAGAAGTCTATATAACATTTCGTTACCTTCTAGTTATTATTAAAAGAAATAAATAGGTAATTCAAATTCCGAATCGAGTTAGCACGACAGAAGCTGTGGACGCTTACACCTTTTCCATCGTATTTTTGGAATCCAGTGATTCCTAGCATAACCCCGCTAACAGAGTGAGTCCAGCTAATGATGGTTGTTCAAATTGCGCAATTTTACTTCGATAAAATGCTCGTTGGTGTTCATCTCTTTAGACACCGCGATTTATCAAGCAGGTAACTTGCGCCAGATTGCAGACGTTATTAACGGGCCGGATGAATCGACGTCCGAATATCATTGGCAAAGATGTCTTGTGTGATTTCAAGATGCAGGCTAGGCTAGCGTCATCGGCCGATTGCGCGGTTTGACTAACACCCATGTTTGTTGCAGTATTACCCGCCGAATATCCGAGAACCATAATCGAGCGGGTGTCGCTGTCAGCCGTTATCAGGCGGTTTAGCGGTCCATCAAAAATCTTAATTTTCTGTTTGCTATAAACACCGTTGCGGTCGTTTTCGAGCAGATAAAATAATAAAAGAGAAGCTTAGTATGTCTACCAACCCAAAGTTTGGGACGAAAGCTGGGGTCAGTTTGGCTTCGTCTCTGGTCGTGTTGATGGGTGCGCTTGCCGGCCAGCGCGTTTTCGCTCAGGACGCTGATGAAAGCACCTCTGGAAGCAATCCCACCGTAATTGAAGAAGTCGTCGTTCAAGGTATGCGCCAGAGTTTGGACAACGCTCAGGAAATAAAACGGGCGGGGGACACAATGCTTGATGCGATCTCCGCATCGGATATAGGCGCACTGCCCGACCGCAGTGTTCTCGAAGCGCTTCAGCGGGTACCCGGTATTTCAATCGAGCGGTTCGCATCGAGCGAAGACCCAGACCACTTCGGTACCGAAGGCTCTGGTGCCGTGGTGCGTGGTATGACTCAGACACGATCGGAGTTCAACGGCCGCGATTCGTTCACCGCTAACTCTGGGCGCGGACTTTCGTTTCAGGATGTGCCGCCAGAATTGATGCAGACCGTAGCGGTTTATAAAAACCAGACCGCCGATATGATAGAAGGTGGCATCGCCGGCACTATCGACCTCGTCACCCGCAAACCTTTTGATTCCGGCGACAGGCAGCTCGCCTTCTCAGCCGATGTCACATACGGCGATATGGTTGAACAAACCACGCCGACCTTTTCGGGCCTTTTCAGTGACCGCTGGGATACCGACATAGGCGAAATCGGTTTTTTGATCAACGCCACCTACTCCGAACTCGAAGCCACCTCGCACGGCATTCAGACCGATAAATTCGAACTGCGCGGCTTGCAGCCGGTGATGGCGGAGAACGTGGTTATTCCAGGTTTTAGCCCGAATAACCCTTACATTTACGACGGCTCTTTCGGCCGTGGCGTGACCGATCGCCAACCGCGTACTAACCCGGATGGGTCGCAATTGTTCTGTGTGGACCCGGGCCCCGACGACCTCTGCACCAACCAGGGTGTGCTGGTCCCCAATGGCTCGAACCTGACCATGAAGGACGACCTGCGCACACGTCGGGGTTTGGCAATGGCTTTCCAATGGGAAAACCCCGACGAGACACTCTTGTTCACCTCGCAATTTGTTCGCTCGGACGCGAAGCTCGCCTGGACCGAAAACGCACTGAAAAACCAGGCCGATTACAACTCTGCCACCCAGTACTATCAGCCCTATGCGGGCGCAGAATACGGGTTTGACGACGACGGAGTGTTCACCCATGGCCTGCTCACCAATATCGCTTCCGGTTGGCGCGGCGAGGGCGACCGAACCCCTAGCAACGCACCGCCTACGGCTTTATTGGATGAGAATTCAGAGCCGGTATTGGACGACAGCGGCAATGTGGTTATGGTGCCGACCGGCGTCGAGCATTTCGGTATGCGCTACACCGCCGACACGCGCCAGCAGACCCAAAGTACCTTGGTACAGGATTTGTCTTTCAACATTAAATGGACGCCCAGCGATCAGTTCGAGCTCGAGGGCGATTTCCAATACATCGATGCCGAATCGTCAAATTACGATTATTTGATGATGTTCGCGACCTTTATGAACCAAGGGTATGACACCCGCGGCGATACCCCCCACCTGACCATTTACAACCCATGGTCACTCGCATCGGATGCCGAACGGCAATCGCAGCTGGACGAAGGTGAGACCCCGCCCCCCTATTGGGCGAACGACTACCCTTACTTTGCCCAGCCTGGGTCCTACGTGAACTACGCAGCCTCCGATCACATCGAGCGCAGCGACGGCAACTCATCGGCGTTTCGACTCGACGCCACTTACTACTTCGATGAAGGCGCAATCACCAGCGTCAAGGCCGGCGTCCGCCACGCCGAGCGCCATCAAGTGGTGCGCGACAGCACATACAACTGGGCCGCGATCCAGCCCTTCTGGCAAAGCGGAGGGCTTTGGTTAGACGACGACGCGAGCCCGGCGGATGTCGAGACCATAGACGGTCGAACCATCCCGCGTGCGCAGTTGGTCGATTGGAGCGATTTTTATCGAGGCGGCACGGTGGCTTTCGCGAACGCGGACCCTTATACGATTCACCCGTCTAATGCCCTGGTGGACGCTTATTCAAGCTGGTATTCAATTTATGAAGACCAAGTGGTTAACACCTGCGACGATTGGCGCCCATTGGATGCGCGAATCGACCAAGAAGTCTTCAATGAAGACGGCACCTGTGCCAACCAATTGCGCTCGGATTTAAACGGACCGTTCCTCGATAACGAGATTACCGATTCGACCGAAATCAATAATGCGTTTTACGTCCGCGCAGATTTCGAGCTGGATACCGAAATGCGCATCGCCGGTAACTTTGGTGTGCGGGTTGTGTCGATTGAATCCGAATCTGTCGGTAATACCCGTTACCCGGATTTGCGTCCCGGTCGGCGCGCACCTTCAGGGTTTAACGCGAGCACCTTCAACCCGCTCGACCGTTCGTTGTACCCCAACCCGGCAGATGATTTGCCTTACGACTTATACGACGAGAGCTCAGAGTTTCTCGGTGATGTGAACAACTTCTTGCCCAGCGAATGGCGCGATTTCGCCAACGCCGCGTCAACGCAGGATTACGCCGCGCAGCGCTACACCAAGACCTTGCCGAGCTTTAACATGAAGGTCGAACTCACCCCAGAGTTGATCGCACGGTTTGCCGCATCCAAGGCGATCGCGTTGCCCGACATCGGTGAAATGCGCAATTACACCAATATCAGTCCTTCGCTGTTGCAATACGACTATTTAGATCCTGTCTATACCGAGGACTTTCCTCACCCGGATGCACCGCCTGGGGAGATTAACCCAGTGGACGCGGATGGCGAGGAGATCACCCAGCAGCGGATCGTGGATGCAGACTCTGTGCGTCTGGCCAACTGGAATGCCGAGGCCAAGAACCCGTTTCTTAAGCCGATGGAGTCAAACCAGTTCGACCTTTCGTTGGAGTGGTACTTTTCCAACGCGGGTAGCGTGACCGCGGCGGTCTTCTATAAAGATCTGAAAAATTTCTTTATTCAAGGCGCGGTAGACAGAAACTTCACCAACCCGTCGACCGGTGAGACGCAAACGGTTACCGTCACTGGCCCGCGAAACGGCGGCAGCGGTGAGATGAAAGGTTTCGAAATTAACTATCAACAATTCTTCGATATGTTGCCGTCGCCTTTCGACGGTTTAGGTACCCAGATCAACTACTCCAACATCCAAGCCTCGGGCGTTCCGAACACTGGTCGAGACCTGGTTGATGGCGATGACGAGGGCAGCTTCGACAGCATCGAAGACGGTTTCGCGGCTGTCGATTCTGGCGAAATTGGCTTGGAGGGTCAGTCCGAACATACGGCTAACGTCATTTTGATGTACCAGAAATACGATTTCGATGCGCGAATTGCGTATAACTGGCGCTCGGAATACCTGCTGACCTCTTACGATGTTATCTCTCGTATGCCAGTGTACAACGATGATGCAGGGTTTATGGATGCATCCATCTTTTACAACCTCACTGATAACATCAAGATTGGTTTGCAAGGGGTTAACCTGTTGAACACGCAAACTAAAACGTTTCAGCTAGTGGATAACACGCACAAGCTGGACCGGTCGTGGTTCGTTAACGACAGACGCTATAGCTTGGTTGTGCGTGCCACTTTCTAAAAGTGATTGAAAAGGTGCGAACCGTGGCAAGACTCGCTGTTGTGGAGTAGCTCCTTAGCTGTAGATCAAAAAAAGGTGCACAAATGTGCGCCTTTTTTTTCGAACAATGAAACCTAAGTGACACTCATTCGATCGCGAAAATCGAGTCGAAAAGGTGACGGATAAGCGGTGAACCTTATCAAAGTCGAGCAGCAATGACAGACCAACACGAATGGGGCATTTTGATTGTCGGCGGTGGCACCGCCGGCTGGTTGACGGCGGCCGTGTTGGCGCGACTGGTCGGCGATGACACGACATCAATTTGTCTGATTGAGTCCGACCAAATTGGTACCGTCGGCGTGGGGGAAGCGACTCTGCCGCCGATTCGCGATATCAACTACCTGCTGGGTATAACGGAATCAGAGTTTCTTGTCGCCACCCAGGCGACCTTTAAGCTTGGCATCTGCTTTGAAGGTTGGGGCGGCGCGGAAACGTCTTCTTACCTCCACAGCTTCGGTGTTCACGGCCGGCCGTTGGACAATATCGGCTTTCATCACTACTGGCTAAAAGCGCAAGCCGCCGGCCTTCGGCCGCCGTCTTTTGATGCTTTCTCGCTCGCCGGCGCGATGGCTAAGAAGTCTCGATTCCACCAGCCAGAGCAGAATTCGAATCCGCACCACCGTTACAGCTACGCGTATCATTTGGACGCGACCGCTTATGGGGCGTTTCTGCGTCAATGGAGTGAGAAGCGCGGCGTCACGCGCCACGAAGGTAAGGTGAACGAGGTGCGCTTACACCCCGACACCGGCGATATTGACTCGGTCATATTAGAAGACGGCAGTCGTCACAAGGCGAAACTGTTTATCGATTGCACCGGCTTTAGCGCACTGCTGATCGCCAAGGCTCTGGGTGTTGAATACCGAGACTGGAGTCGTTGGTTGCCGTGTAACAGAGCGCTCGCCGCCGCGACGGGCGCCCTCAATGCGCCATCGCCTTACACGATTGCGGCTGCGAAACCAGGCGGCTGGCAATGGCGAATACCCTTGCAAAGACGCACGGGTAACGGTTTTGTTTATTCGGATGAATTTATCGCCCCGGACGATGCCGAGCAAACCTTTCTCGCCGGCTGCGGCGAGCAGCAGCCGAGCGCAATAAGGCGGTTGGCGTTTACCGCGGGCTGCCGGAAAAAAAGCTGGGAGAAAAACTGCGTTGCCATAGGCCTTTCCAGCGGGTTTGTCGAGCCACTAGAGTCCACCAGCATTCACTCGATTCAAGCGGCTATTTATAAGCTGGTTGAATTCTTTCCCGTCGGTGAAGATTACAGCGTCGAGCGCGACGCATTCAATCGTGCGATTACCGAAGACTACGAAAGAATTCGAGATTTCATCATTTTGCACTACAAGCTCAACCGTCGTGACGATAATGAACTTTGGCGCTACTGTGCGAACATGTCCGTTCCGGATTCTTTGAGCAAAAGAATGGCTCTTTTTAAAGCGACCGCGCAAGTCGTCGACTACGAGCAAGGCTCGTTCGCCGAACCGAGTTGGTTGGCGATATATCTGGGGCAAGGCTATTGGCCCGAGCAACTGCACCCCGCGTTAAGTACCGCGTCCGACGGCGAATTGTTGCTGACAATAGAAGCGATGAAACGCGAAGTTGATGCGGGCATCGAGGACATTGCGCATCACATGGAAACGCTTCGCGAGACTCTGACGCGCTCGTCGGCCACGGGCCGCCGTCCCGGAGCGAGTCTTTATGGCCCGTGAATTTTCCAACACCAACGTGGCCATGACGCCTTACGGCGCCAACGCCCCCAAACGCATCTTGGTCAGCGGCAACTCGACCAGCGCCTGGATGAGTTGCGCGTTTTTAATGGCACGTTATAAGAACACTGAAACGGAAATTGTTTTGGTCACGCAAAACGAACCCGAAGCGACATCGGGTGCGATAAGCGTGCTGCCGGCCTTCGGCGAATTTTTGCGACTGTTAGGGAAATCTGAGCGCGAGTTTATGTCGTCGACGGCGGCGACCTTCAAACTCGCCAGTATCCATTCCGGTTGGCCGACGCCCGAACACTACCACTTTCAGGCTTTTGGCGAATACGGCGCACCTTTGTCTCTGGTTCCGTTTGCCGACCTTTATCGCGCGCTGCTTGGCAAATCCGATGGCGCAGCGCCCGCGTATCATGAATTCTCGCTCGCTGCCCGCTTGGCTAAGATGGATCGGTTTATCCATCCAAGTGCGGACCCGAAATCCGCTTACTCGACACTCGCCTATGGGTGGCATTTTGATGAGGCGTTATTCGCAGGCTGGCTGAAAAGTATCTGTAAAAAAAGTGTTGAAGTTTACGATAGCTCGGTGACCAAAGTGACCCTGGACAACCGAACTGCCATTGCTTCGGTCGCGATTGGCGAGCGCGAGCTTAAAGCCGATTTTTACATCGACTGCTCCCATACCCGAGCCTTGATGTCGGCATTCGAAGCACCGGACGAGCGCGCGACAACGGATTGGGCCCGCGCGCTTGGAAGCGACCTCAATTGCAAAGCGATAGTGCGCGCACCCCCCAAAAATTATGCCTGCGATATTGTTAACGCGGTGCCGCTGGGTATGGAGTTTATTCAACCGGATGCCGAAAAGCTCACTTTTACGCTTTACACCCATAGCAGTGACTTCGATCACGCCCAACATAAAGCCTTGGCAAGCACCTTCGGTAAGGAGAATATTGAGGTCCGCGAAAAAGCGAATTTTCGTTTCAATAACTGTTGGCAGGGCAACTGTGTCACGATCGGTCCGGCCGCTGTGGAGGTGAATTCTCCGGTTATTTCAAACGCAGATCTCACCTGGCTCGGGCTCGCGCCATTGGTGACCTGCACGCCTGTAACACGCACCCCGCTGCCACTCGCAAAAGAGTACAATCGGCTGGTAAATTTGCATTACGACCGCGCGAAAGATTACGCGCAATTGTTAAAAGATTTGGCCGCTAAACGTCCGGGCAATTTCTGGCAGCCGATCACCGAGGCAAGCCTTCGTTCAGAAGAAATGACGCAAAAGCGCACGCTCTATGGCCGACGAGGCGTTTGGCCAAGCTATGAAACCGGCGCGTTCAATGCCTCGGATCATTTGGCACTTCTGTTGGGTTTAAAACAAACCTCTAAATACACCAACCGCTTAGCTGAAAAAATACCACCCGAGCAGCTAATGCAACACGCAAAGAAAATTTTCCAAGCGCTCGAAAAAGCGGTTGCGCCCGTGCAAGACCACCGCACTTATCTCCAGCAGTATCTGCAATGACCGCTGCTGGCGAAATTCTGGTGTCTTTTGTACGTGGCTGATAACAGATGAGATACTCACATGACCAATAACAATATCCGCAAAGTATTGATTGTCGGCGGTGGCACCGCCGGCTGGATGGCAGCCGTAGCACTTTCCAAGTTTTTTGAAAAAACACAATGCGAAGTACACCTAGTGGAATCCGATCGACAGCCCACTGTAGGGGTTGGCGAATCCACCATTCCTCAAATCGTTGTTTTTAATAAAACCGTGGGGCTAAACGAAGACGAATTTTTGAAAAGAACCCGCGGCACCTTCAAGCTGGGTATCGAATTCGTCGACTGGCACAAATTGGGAAGCCGGTATATCCACGCATTCGGCGAAGTCGGCAGAAACATGCACCACGTCCAGTTTTATCATTTGTGGTGGCGCATGCGGCAACTGAATAAAGCCGATGAACTCAGCGCTTATACGCTCAATTGCATCGCCAGCGCCCAGAACAAGTTTATGCGCTCGGTGGATGCCGGCAACTCACCGCTTTCGAACATCGCCTATGCGTTTCAGTTTGACGCCGGGCATTACGCGACTTTCCTTCGCGAGAAGGCCGAGGCTCAAGGTGCCGTTCGCACCCAAGGGCATATAACCGGTGTGCAGCTGAACGAAAGCACCGGTTTTATCGAATCTGTTTTGCTCGAGGATGGGGGCAAGCTGACGGCGGACCTGTTTATCGATTGCTCGGGGTTCCAGGGCCTGCTGATTGAGGGCGCACTTAAAGCGGGCTATGAAGACTGGTCGCATTGGTTGCCCTGCGACAGCGCTTGGGCGGTGGCTTGCAAAAAAACCGAACCTCTGTTGCCTTACACACGCGCAACCGCTCGCCCGGCAGGCTGGCAATGGCGAATTCCGCTACAGCATCGCACCGGCAACGGTCATGTGTTCAGTTCAAAATTTATCGATAACGATCGAGCGCGACAGATTCTGTTGGATAACCTGGATGCCGAGCCACTCAGCGAACCGCGGCTGTTGCGCTTTAATACCGGCAAGCGCCGACAGCTATGGAAGAAAAACTGCATCGCCCTAGGGTTGTCCAGCGGCTTTATGGAACCTTTGGAGTCCACCAGTATTCACTTGGTGCAATCGGGAATATCCCGTTTGATGTCAATGTTCCCCACGCGCGATTTCGACCAGTCAATTATTGATGAATACAACCGTCAAATGGATTTTGAAAACCGCTCGATTCGCGATTTTCTTATCCTGCACTACAAGGCAACCGAACGCGACGATACCGAATTTTGGCGCTATTGCCGCGACATGGAAATTCCCGAATCATTGGCGCATAGGATCTCGGTGTTCGAAGCCAGCGGCACGATTCACCGGCATAACAACGAGCTGTTCAACGACACCAGTTGGGCGGAGGTATTTTTTGGTCAAGGGGTCTTGCCCAAACGCTACCACCCGCTGGCGCAGGGCATCCCCGAAGAGCATTTGCAGCAGAGGCTCGAGCAGGTCAAAGCGGTGGTCGCACGCTCTGTCGATTACATGCCCACGCATCAAGAGTTTATTGACCAAAATTGCAAAGCGGAAATCTGACCGCGTGTCCGAGGCGGTGCATCGCGCACCGCCAAGCCTTAGTTCGCTTGTCTATCGGTATAAAGAGCATGACTCGCCGCAAGGCGAA
>CAZING010000003.1:0-8018 GCA_964540505.1 uncultured Cellvibrionaceae bacterium
CGGCGCAACCGAGCGAGAAACGCCCGGCGACCTACCGGCAGCGCTTGCGGCAAACTTGGGCCACCTGGCGGACAGCCATTATTCCGACCTTGCCGTCGCCTACGATACCGACGAGCTCTATCAAGCGCTGCTTGCCAAAGAGGTGGTATCGGAGACGGGGGATTATTACCCCGAAAAGGTCGCGCAATTGGCGAAGGGCGACCGTCATACGGTTTACAACGGTTTCTACCATACCGATACAGAGCTTGAACTGTATAGCCTCGCATACCTTCTTAACTTTTCTTAAAACACACCGTTGCAAGCAACGCCCTCACGCGGTGCAGTGCACGCATACTTCAAGGCAGCGGTTAAGATAAGCGCAAAAGCGCTGAATTCCGTAGCAGCCTCCCCCACTCGTAACGCGTTAATCGACCGCCAGTGGTGCACACTTGCAAGTAACTCTCAAATGCTTGGGGGTTTCTTACGAATTTAAACCCAGCGCGTTATTGCGCGTCAAGAATTCCAGAATAAAAGGGCAGAATTAAATGGGTTCCCGCATTTTGCCTGCCGGGAAACGGGGCGCAACGACTGGCCCCTACAGCAGTAACGCACACTTATTCCGACACGAGGATCGGCAGGTAGGACGGCCGCGTTATAGCGGCCGCCTCATTCACCGCTTTGGGCTTCCGGCGGTTGTGCCTCGCGCTTGCGGGCGAACTTGGCCTGTAAGATGGCCCGGCACGCGGCTATCTGCGCACCTAAAACCGATGGCATTACGGAACGGACCTGGCCTCGGCAAGCGCCGATAAGCAGTATGTACTGCGCAATCAGCAAGCCCTCGAAAGGCTTACGGTAGCGACCTTCATTAACTGAAATGGGTAATAAACCCTGCACCAAAAACCAAGCCAACAGCACCGCGGGAAGCATCCACTGGCCTTCCATTCGCCGACGATACACCACGAGCAACACCAAACAAACTAATGCCCCTGGAGCCCAAAGCCAACGCATAACCGCGCTGGCTTGATCGACGATGCGTTGCATATTGTTATCGGGCCAGGAACTGGCAAAGAACAGGAATATGAGATTCTCTTTGGTCACCCACGCGAATTTTTTTAAATCCATCGCAACGTCTTTATAGGATTCTTCCCAGCCCTTACTGCCCTGCATAAGATCGACCTTGACCACCACCTTTCCTGTTCGCTGGGTTTTCCAATCACTGAACGGCGCGAAAGGCTCGGCACCTGTGGAGGGGGAGCCAAACGTGTGCGTCCAGACAGCGCCATTGCGGCGTGATTGCAAAACGATTTCGCGCTTACCACTCATCGCGTATATGGAAGCCAAATGGCCCATGCCGTGCGGCGCGAATTGATTGACGGTTTGATAGGACCTATAAGTTAATGGCCCCAGTATCAAAACCAACACCGCCAAAGAGCCAATTGCTTTGGTCCATTTTTTATCTTGCGCCAACCACAGCCAAGTACACACAACCGCAGCCATAGGAATGGCAATGCCTCGGGTGAGCCCCACCAACACCCAAAACAAAACCATCAGGACGAAACTGGCCTGGGTCTGTTTACGACGGCACCGCCATGTGGCCCAAAGCGCCGCGCCAAGCAGCGGCAGTAAAAGTGTCTCCTGCATGAAATACGAATAGATTGCCGTCCATGACGGCAGCAATGACAACAGCGCCCAGCCCGCCAATGCCAAACCTTTACTGCTGACCAACTCCCGTAAAAAGCGGTACCAGAGCCAAGGGGTAATCACGGCCAAAAGCGAGGTATAAAATGCCACAAGCGCCGGGATGTTCAGCGAAAGCTTGGCGAGGATTGCGATGTAGATTTGATACATTATTGGGTCGGTGGTCGACATCAGGTCAATTCGAAGCAGGTCGAGCCCTTGGGACCAGTGGCGCTGCGCGTCGCTCCAAACATGATCCACCGGGTTAAACATCCAGATTACGACAACTTGTATAACAACCCCGACAAGCACGAGGAAATACGCCAAAGCGTGACCCCGAGGCACGCGGCATTTGCCAAGCAGCACCAACGCCAGTGGCAGCATTAAAAATACCGCCGCGAAACCATAGAAAATTAGCGAACTGGGAACCGTAGACTGAATATGGAGGCCGTAAAGTCCGACACCACCGCGATCCCGCAGTTTAATCTCTATGGCATTGGTGCCCTGATGCACCACCCCTTTTAGGTCCAAGGTGAAGCCACGAACGAAATCGGACAAGCCACCCTTGGCGCGCGCGGCCAGATCGACCGGGTCGCCGTTAACCCGCACTTGCAGCACGGTATCGTCGGGAATCACTTTGATGCGATGAGACGCGAATCGGCCGAATGAAATGTCGCCTTTAACAATAAAGTCCTGAGGGCTCAGCGCGGATTGCGCCGACAGCGGCAGCTCGATCGACTGCGCATGGCCCGACGAATCGGTGATCGTAAAATTCGAAAGGTGAGTACGCGACTTAGCGGCTAAAACCAAACAGGCCAGCGCCAAAAGCAACGAGATGAAATATAAAATGGTTCGGTGAGTCGGTAAGCCACGCATAAATTTATCTTTTTTATTCAGAAATCAAATTTTATAAGAAATACAAGCCGCTAAGATACCGGGGCTTTTAGAAAACCCCAACCTTCTACGTCACAGCCAAAGGAATTGTCAACAACTGACCGCTTAGATGACGCGCTGCTGACCCGCGTCGGCGCGTGACCTTAGCCGGGCACACCATCGCCGGCGACTGCTGAACTATAGGCGCCACGGGCGGCACCGTCCCAGTGGGCCCTTAAATACAACCCCAGCCGCAACCATAGGCGTAAACCGCTTAGCATTCTATATCAAATTATTTTGATATAGGTTTCGTCCCTTGCTACACTCCGGCCATGACTGCCGCACCCGCCACTTCTGCCCCCACAGGTACCACCGATTTGCTCGCCTCGCTGTGCAAAGCGCTGGGCGAGCTTATGCGCGTGGAAATACTTCGGGTGCTTTCGTCCAACTCCTACGGGGTGCTCGAGCTGGCCGATATCTTCGAGGTCACCCAACCGCGAATCAGCCACCATTTGAAAGTATTGTTGGCGGCGGAGCTTGTGAGCACGAGACGCGAGGGCAACTCCGTTTTTTACCGACGCCCACAACTGTCCCCCTTCGACCCGCTAAACGAATTCAAGCGAACAGTGTTTGCCAGCATCGACGAATGCCGGCTGAAAGACGCATTGGTGCAGCGCGTCGAACAGATTCATCGGGCCCGGGCCGAGATCTCCAGCCGCTTCTTTCTCGATAGGGCACCGAAATTTCGCGAACAACAGGATTTAATCGCCAGCCACCCGGTTTACGCACAGGCCGTGGTCGAGCTGCTCGACAACTGCGAACTTCCCCATACCGGCCGCGCGCTGGAGCTAGGCCCCGGCGACGGCGAGTTTCTGCCGCAACTGGCCGCCCGGTTTGCCAAGGTCACGGCACTCGACAACAGTGCCTCGATGCTCGACAAAGCGCGCCAACATTGCGCCGCGCAGAGCAATATCGAGTTTATCCTTGGCGACACCGCCGAGCTCGCCCCCGGCGACCGCTACGCTTGCGCGGTGGTCAACATGGTGTTGCACCACACGCCCTCGCCACCGAGGATATTTAGCGACCTCTACGCCGCGCTCGACAGGCGCGGCGTGCTGCTGATCACCGAGCTCTGCCCCCACGACCAGGCCTGGGCAAAGGAGGCTTGCGGAGACGTCTGGCTTGGGTTCGAGCCAAACGACATCACCCAATGGGCCGAAAGCGCCGGCTTTCAAACTGGTCAGAGTCTTTTTTTTGCGCTGCGCAACGGCTTTCAGATCCAACTGCAGCAATTCATTAAACCTTGAAGGAGTGCACCATGGCGGAATATTCCGTGTTTACATCCGAGTCGGTCTCCGAAGGCCACCCTGACAAAATGGCCGACCAAATCTCCGATGCGGTACTCGACGCGATTATCGCGGAAGACAAGCATGCCCGCGTGGCGGTTGAGACATTGGTTAAAACCGGCATGGCCATCATCGCCGGCGAAGTGCGCACATCCACCTACATCGATTTGGAAGACCTGGTTCGCAATGTGATTCTGGATATAGGCTACGACAGCAGTGATGTCGGTTTCGACGGCGCGAGTTGCGCCGTGCTCAATGCGATTGGCAAGCAATCTTCGGACATTGCCATGGGCGTCGATGAGGCACAGAACAAAGATCTAGGCGCGGGCGACCAAGGCCTGATGTTCGGCTACGCGACCAATGAGACCGACGTGTTAATGCCCGCGCCCATTTATTACGCCCACCGTCTGGTGGAAAAACAGGCGCACCTTCGCAAAAACGGCACGCTCGACTGGCTGCGCCCCGACGCGAAAAGTCAGGTCACCCTACGTTATGAAAACGGTAAGCCCGTGGCAGTAGACGCGGTGGTGCTGTCCACCCAACACACCGCCAAAGTCGAGCAAAGTCAGGTTCGAGAAGCGGTGATGGAGCTGATCATCAAAAAGGTGTTGCCCGAGCAGTGGCTGCACGCGGACACCCAATACCACATCAACCCCACCGGCCAATTCATCATTGGCGGCCCAGTAGGCGACTGCGGTCTGACGGGACGCAAAATCATTGTCGACACCTACGGCGGCATGGCCCGCCACGGCGGCGGCGCCTTCAGCGGCAAAGACCCATCCAAAGTGGACCGCTCGGCGGCCTATGCCGGTCGCTATGTGGCAAAAAATATCGTCGCAGCAGGCCTCGCCGACAAATGCGAAATTCAAGTGAGCTACGCCATTGGCGTCGCCGAGCCTACGTCTATTTCGATCAACACCTTCGGCACCGGCAAGTTGCCCGACCGCGAAATTGTCACCCTTGTTCGCGAACATTTCGATTTGCGCCCACGCGGACTGATTGACATGCTGGACCTGCTGCGGCCTATCTACCGCGCCACCGCTGCTTACGGCCACTTCGGGCGCGAACTCGACAGCTTCACCTGGGAGCGCACCGACAAGGCACAAATACTGGGCAAAGCGATTTAGCCTTCAAAAAAAAGCACGCACCCGCATAGGTAACCAGAAAGTTAACCCAATAGCATCGGTATTCGCCCTGCGACCGATAGAGGAATTCCAATGACAGCAAGCGCACAAAACACCCGCTTTACCGACTATAAAGTCGCCGACATCTCACTTGCCGCCTGGGGCCGCAAAGAAATTTC
The DNA here is from genome assembly GCA_964540505.1 of uncultured Cellvibrionaceae bacterium. Classification (GTDB taxonomy): domain Bacteria; phylum Pseudomonadota; class Gammaproteobacteria; order Pseudomonadales; family Cellvibrionaceae; genus CAYZQH01. Next base: position 5,179 of record CAZING010000003.1, read on the forward strand.
GATTGCCGAAGGCGAGATGCCAGCACTGATGGCGCTGCGGGAGAAATACCGCGCGGAGCAACCGCTAAAAGGCGCCAGAATTATGGGTTGTATTCATATGACGATCCAAACCGCGGTTCTGATCGAAACACTGATCGACCTCGGCGCCGAAGTGCGCTGGTCTTCTTGCAATATTTTCTCTACTCAAGACCACGCCGCCGCCGCCATTGCCGAAGCGGGGATTGCGGTATTCGCCTGGAAAGGTGAAACCGAAGAGGAGTTCTGGTGGTGTATCGAGCAGACTCTGCTAAAAGACGGCAGCCCGTGGGAAGCGAACATGATTCTAGACGACGGCGGCGATCTCACTCAGATGGTCCACGATAAATACCCAGCGATGCTCGAACACATCCACGGCATCTCGGAAGAAACCACCACTGGCGTGCATCGGTTGGTCGAGATGATGACCGAGGGCTCGCTGCGCGTGCCTGCGATTAACGTCAATGACTCGGTCACCAAATCCAAAAACGACAACAAATACGGCTGCCGCCACAGCCTGAACGATGCCATTAAGCGCGCGACAGACCACCTCCTCGCCGGGAAAAAGGCGCTGGTAGTCGGCTATGGCGATGTCGGCAAAGGCTCTGCGGCGTCGTTGCGACAAGAAGGTATGATTGTCAAAGTCACCGAGATAGACCCCATTTGTGCGATGCAGGCCTGTATGGACGGCTTTGAACTGGTCTCGCCTTATATCGACGGCATCAACACCGGCACCGTCGAAGGCATAGACCGCGCCTTACTGGCAACTATTGACCTGGTGGTGACCACCACAGGCAATATCAACGTTTGCGACGCGCCTATGCTGCAGACGCTTAAAAGCGGTGCCGTGGTCTGCAACATCGGGCATTTCGACAATGAAATTGACACCGCATTTATGCGCACCAACTGGGAATGGGATGAAATAAAACCCCAAGTGCACAAAGTGTATCGCGATAAAGCGAGCAACGACCATCTCATCCTTTTATCCGAAGGTCGCCTTGTGAACCTCGGCAATGCCACAGGTCACCCTTCGCGCATTATGGACGGTTCGTTTGCGAATCAGGTGCTGGCACAAATCTACTTGTACGAACGCAAATTTGCCGAGCAATCCGAAGCCGAAAAACTTAAAAATGTGTACGTGAAAGTACTGCCGAAAAAGCTCGACGAGGAAGTGGCCGCCGAAATGGTCAAAGGATTTGGCGGCGTTTTGACCAAACTGACCCCCGCCCAGGCCCAATACATACGCGTTAAAGAAGAGGGTCCGTTCAAGCCCGAATCCTATAAGTACTAAACCGTTAAACTTAAAGGGGCGGCGCGCACAGCCCGCCCCGGCACTCGAGCGGTGATGACAACGCGCGCTCTATGCACAACGTCAAGCGTCGGCTGTCCGGCCCTAGACGGTTTAAAATCTAAGGACTTTTAAGCCATGACAACTCAAACACAACCGCGGCTAAGTTTCGAATTCTTTCCGCCTAAAACCGCCGCCGGCCAAGACAAGTTAAGCCGAGTTCACGGCGCGCTTTGCCAGTTTAACCCCGAGTTTTTCTCGGTGACTTACGGTGCGGGTGGGTCGACCCGCGACCACACAAAAGCCGTGGTCGGCGCGATTCAGGCCGAAACTTTCAACGCCGCGCCGCACTTGTCGTTTGGCGGTGACGATGACAAAGACATGCTGGCGCTGCTGAACGAGTACCAGGCGATGGGCATCAAACGCATTGTCGCGCTGCGCGGCGACCGGCCCTCGGGAATGGGCGGGGCCTACCAGATGGTGTACGCCAATCAATTGGTGGCTTTTATCCGCCAGCACTTCGGTGATGCCTTTCATATCGAAGTGGCCGCCTACCCAGAGATTCACCCAGAAGCGAAAAGCTACCAAACCGACATAGCGTTTTTAAAAGGGAAGTTCGATGCCGGTGCCGACTCTGGCATCACGCAGTATTTTTTTAACCCCGACTCGTATTTTTATTTCATCGAGCAATGCCGCCAAGCGGGCATCAACAACCCCATTTACCCCGGCATTATGCCGATCACCAACTTCGTCAACTTATCGCGCTTTAGCGACAGTTGCGGCGCGGAAATTCCACGCTGGGTGCGAAAGCGTTTGGAAGGTTTTGGCGATGACCACGCCGCCATCACCGCGTTTGGTTTGGATCTGGTCACCGAGCTGTGCGAAACGCTGCTTGAAAACGACGCGCCGGGGTTGCACTTTTACACAATGAACCAATTCGACCCGACCGCAACAATCGTAAGAAACCTCGGCTTGGACGGCGGTGCATGAGAATACCCCGGGTATTCACCGACCGCGATTTAGTGCTTAACGAGCCCTTCCAACTCGATGAGCGCGCGAGCCATCATCTTTGCACGGTACTGCGCATGGACGCGGGCCGGGCATTGATTGCCTTCGACGGCAGCGGTTACGAATACGAAGCGGTTATCGAAACGCCTCATAAAAAGCACGCCATTATTCGCGCTTCGCGCCGATTAAAACCCGAGCGCGAATCGCCACTTTCGATTCACTTAGCCGTCGGTGTCTCGCGCGGCGAGCGCTTTGATTTCGTTCTGCAAAAAGCCACTGAACTTGGGGCGAGCCGCATTACGCCGCTTTTTACCGAACGCACCGAAGTGCGAATCAAAGGCGAAAGACTGGCAAAGAAGCAGCAGCAGTGGCAACAACTTTTAATTTCGGCCTGCGAGCAATGCCAGCGAAACGTGTTACCGACGCTCGACACCGCTATCGAATTGCAAGAATTTCTCGAGACACCCAATGCGGGTTTAAAGCTTGTTTTGCACCACCGAAGCCAAGTCGCCATTGCCCAATACCCAAA
>CAZING010000003.1:8118-20271 GCA_964540505.1 uncultured Cellvibrionaceae bacterium
ACGCCAGCGGCAAACTGTCGGCACCCACTTACTCACAAGGATGTGATATGTCGCTTTCGACTGTCTTTACCCGGGCGCAGCTCGGCATCAACGCCCCTCTGGTCACCGTTGAAACCCACCTCGCGGGCGGCCTGCCCGGCTTTACCATAGTCGGGCTGCCCGAGACCGCAGTGAAAGAGGCCAAGGACCGGGTCCGCAGCGCCTTACAGAACAGCCATTTCGAATTCCCGCAAAAGCGTATCACCGTCAACCTGGCGCCCGCCGATTTGCCTAAAGACGGCGGCCGCTATGACTTGGCAATTGCACTTGGCATACTTGCGGCTTCCGAGCAAATCCCCGCCGCCGCGCTCCCAGGGTTCGAATTTACCGGGGAGCTGGCGCTGTCGGGGGAGTTGCGCGCGGTGCGCGGCAGTATCCCGGCGGCGTTGAGTTGTCGCCGTGAAGGCCGCCGCTTCATTGCCCCTGCCGCCAACCAGGACGAACTCGGACTCTGCGGTTTTCAGCATGTGTTGGTGGCAGCGCACCTGCTGGAGGTTTGCGCGCAACTTCACGAACGCACAAGCTTAGCCGCGCCTGTGGCGACGCCTTTGCCGAACACCGAAAACATCGGCGACTTCGCAGACGTCAAAGGCCAACTACAAGCGAAGCGCGCGCTGGAGATAGCCGCGGCCGGTGGCCATAACCTGTTGTTGTTCGGCCCTCCGGGGACCGGCAAATCGATGCTGGCCTCGCGTATGCCCGCGATTTTGCCGGCGCTTAGCCAAGAGCAATGCCTGGAGGTGGCGGCGCTGCAATCGCTTGTGAAAGCCACCGAGGCCGTTCGTCTGTCACGGCCTTTTCGCTCGCCCCACCATACCAGTTCGGCGGTGGCATTGGTCGGCGGCGGCGCCAACCCAAAGCCTGGAGAGATTTCATTGGCGCACCACGGCGTGCTGTTTTTGGACGAGCTTCCCGAGTTCCCTCGCCATGTGCTGGAGGTGCTGCGCGAACCGCTCGAATCCGGCGTGATCCACCTCTCCAGGGCGAGCGCCCAGGTGAGCTACCCTGCCAATTTCCAATTGATCGCGGCGATGAACCCCTGCCCTTGCGGCTATTTCGGCGACCCTTCGGGGCGCTGCAACTGTACCCCCGGCGCGATAGAGCGGTACCGCAGTAAAATCTCCGGCCCGTTGCTCGACCGCATCGATCTGCATGTCAACGTCACGGCTTTAACCATTCGAGAGCTGCAATCGATGCCCCGAGGCGAAACCAGTGAACACATCCGCAGCCGGGTCAAGTGCGCGGCACAAACGCAGTGGCAACGCCAATCGACTAGCAACGCCACCCTCAACGGCGAAGCACTCAGAAACCACTGCCAGCTAAACGACAAGACGATGAGCATGCTCGCCAAGGCGCTGGATAAGCTCAATTTATCCGCGCGCGCCTACGATAGAATTTTGCGGGTCTCGCGCACCCTCGCAGACCTTGAAGGCTCGCCGACGATTGAGCAGCACCATATAAGCGAGGCGTTGGCGTACCGGGCGCTGGACCGACGCGTCGGCTGTTAAGGCCGGAAGTAATTCGTGCGGATACAAAAAAGCCGGCTGGCGCCGGCTTTGGTGATGCGTTAAACAGGGCTTTCGCGCTATCAACCTCTTTCGTTGCGGATTTTTTCAACCAGAAAGTCGACGACATCCAACATCGCCTGGTGGCTGCCGGCTTTGCTGGAAGACACCAGATAATAGCCCGCGACCACCATCTCTGGGGTACCGGTGATGCTGGCTGCTTTCTGTCGCGCAAGGCCTTGTTGAAGCTGAGAGTTAACCGCGAACGACTCCATGGTGGCGACAAACGCGTCGGCGTCGACATCGTGTTGCTTAACCAGATTGGCTATTTGATCCGATGTTTGCAGCGCCCGTGCTGCGCCGCCGGGGGCACGGTTCAGGTAGTTAAAAAACACCGGATGGAGTTTGTCCAGCAGGTTCAGTGACCGGGCGGTGTAGTACATTTTCGCGTGGGGCACCATAGGATCGCGCCACACGGCTGGGGTCGCGGTGAAAGTGACGTCGGAGGCAATACCGGACTTCCATTTTTGGATCAGGGGCTCAAAGTTATAACAGTGGCCGCAGCCGTACCAAAAGAACTCGGTCACTTCGATTTTCCCGGTTTTACCGGGCTTTGGCGCGCCTTCGATAATCGTATAATGCTGGCCTTCTTTGTATTTGGCGGCGTCTTCGGCGTAAGCCATAAACGGCAGCATCAAACCCAATACAACTGCTAGAAATCGCATGCTCTTCCCCTTAACTGAATGGACTGTCTGTATATTTGAATTCGACCCTAGCGCGACGGATAACATTGCCCCGCTGTATTTGTTGTTACAGGGCTTTGCATACAGCACCGCGCGCTAATGGCCCCTCATCAGACGCCCGCCCGGACAAGCACTCGCTCGGCCCGACAACCCCCTGACTGCAAATTCAAAAGATAATCTGGCGATTGGAATCGCGAATCGCCGTCAAGTTCCAAGCGAGCGTGGCCGCAAGGTTGTATCTGTGATGGGAGTATCGCGCTTGGCAAATGAATGACAGCTGAAGACCGGGGCCATGCGCGGCTCGACTTCGGGCGGACGAGAACTCTGCCCGCGCAAAGTCGACCACGACCACAACCGCTCGCGCTTATCAGTGCAGCCCGGCTATGTAATTGGCCAAGGCGACGATTTCGGCATCGCTCAAGTGCTCGGCGACTTTGCGCATGATTTTGCCGTCGCCGTCATTGGCGCGGGCGCCTGCGCGGAAATCCCGTAGTTGCTTTTCGGTGTACTGAGCGAACTGACCGCTGATACGTGGGTAGGCGGCAGGTTCGTTGCCTAAGCCGCGCGGTGAGTGACAACCGCTACAAGCCGGCACTTCTGTTTCCAGGTTGCCCGCGCGGTAAATTTTTTCGCCAAGCTCAAGGCCGTCGACCTCTTCGGAGTTATTGGTGGTGACCGACAAAGGCTTGGCGCCGGCCAGCTGCAAAGGCTTCGCGTCGTAAAACGCGGCGAGGTCGGCCAGGTCTTGAACGCTCATGTTGTCGAGTATCCCGATCATTTCAATGACTACGCGCGTGCCTGTTTTAATGTCCACCAATTGCTTGAGCAGGTATTTATCACCAAGACCCGCTATTTTCGGAAAGTTGGGCGCGGGGCTGTTGCCGTCCGGCCCGTGGCACGCTGCGCACACAGCGGTAAGAGCTTCCCCTCTGGCGGCATCACCTACCGCCATGGCCCCAGGGGCCATAGATAACAGACTCAACACCAAAAATAGGTGAGTAATTCGGTTCTTCATGAGCTTTCCTAAAAGTCGCTTGTATTGAATGAGTGCGCAGCCCCGGCCGAAATGCGGGGTTCGCCAACGCAGGGCAAGAGTGGCCATGGCGCTAATGCGCTGGCATTATATACGCTCACCGTGCATAACTCACCCTTTGATAACCACGCGTCCAATTATGTCTTCTGCGATTAATTTTCACACCGCGCGTTTCCTTATGAGCGCCCCGAATCTCGCCCAATGCCCCAGTGAAGAGGGCGTGGAGGTGGCTTTCGCCGGGCGTTCCAACGCCGGCAAAAGCAGCGCCATTAACCGCCTGACGCGCAACGGCAAACTGGCGCGCACGAGTAAAACCCCAGGGCGCACGCAGCTTATCAATTATTTTTCGCTAGGTGACAGCAACCGACGCTTGGTCGATCTACCCGGCTACGGCTACGCGAAAGTGCCGCTGGCGACCAAACGCCAATGGCAGGCGAATTTATCAGAGTATCTTCAAGCCCGGCAGATGCTGGTGGGCCTGGTGTTGCTGATGGACATTCGCCACCCCCTGCAGGACTACGACACCATGATGCTCGGCTGGTGCACGAGCGTCGCCATGCCCGTCCATATTCTGCTAACCAAAGCCGATAAACTCAAGCGCGGGCCGGCAAAAGAGGCGTTGTTTTCAGTTCAAAACCGCATCCGGGAGCTGGGTTTTACGCAACAGGTAGAGGTTCAGCTGTTCTCCTCGGTCACAGGCGATGGCATCGATGCGCTTGAGGCTCGCCTTAACGGCTGGTTGCAAACTGAGCCACCAGCGCTTGATAACCCGATTGATAATCTGGGTACTGAAGCTTAAAGCCGCTCGCCAGTAAGCGCTCGTTGGCCACTCTTTTATGGCCGCCGCGAGCGGTCTCAGACGGGCTTAACTGCGGCACAAAAACGCCTTGCGCGCGCAGCTGCGTCGCCAACCACTGGCGGACCTTCGTGCCTTTGACGGGCGCGCTGTCGCAGAGGTTAAAAATAGGCGCGCTATAGGCATGAAGCCCTCGGGCGGCCATCAACTGCGCGATAAATCGCGCCGCGTCCTCGACGTGAATGCGATTGGTGTAGCGCTCATCCCCTCCTTTGCCTGCGACCACCTGGCGCAGGAGATAATCTCTGCCCGGCCCGTAAATACCGGCCGCGCGCACAAGCGTTACCGGCAGCCCGCTCTCGCCGAGCAAAGCTTCGGCTTCGAGCAGACGCTGCCCCGAGAAGTGCGCAGGCAGGCATTCGCTTTGCTCGTCCACCCATTCGCCGCTTTGTTGCGCGTACACGCTGGTGCTTGAAACAAAAACAACGTAGGGCGCAGGTTTGCGCGCGGCCAATACCGGTACGAGCGCAGTCAGCGTGTCGACATAGGCTTCGCGGTAGCCCTGGTCGGAGGCCGCTTTAGGCGTGAGCGTCAGCAGCACCCGGTCAAATGACGCCCGTTCAAGGCGCGCCAGAATATCGGGGTCGGCAGCGGCGCCGAGCCACAGGTTCAACGGCTGGTCGCCGCTCTGGTCTTTGCGGCAGATAGCAATATCTCGGGGGTCGGGCCCGAGATGCCTTCTGACCCGACGGCCTAGGTCGCCATAGCCCAGGTAAAGAGTGTTCTTTTCTGTCAAAATGCCCTACCCTTTTGGTCCAATCAATTAAAAACAACGTTTCAATAGATTTTTAATGACACTGACCGAACTTCGTTACATTGTCACCCTCGCGCAAGAACAGCATTTTGGCCGCGCGGCCGAGCGCTCTCACGTTTCCCAGCCGACTTTAAGTATCGCGGTTAAAAAGTTGGAAGAGGAGCTTCAGGTCGCGATATTCGAGCGTTCAAAAACGCGCGTCCACGCGACCCCACTGGGCGAAAAAATTATCCACCAGGCCCAGCTCGTACTCGAACAGGCCGCGGCCATTAAGGACATCGCCAACGCCGGCAAGGACCAGCTGACCAGCCCATTGCATGTCGGGGCGATTTTTACCATCGGCCCCTATTTGCTGCCGTTTGTGATCCCTGAGCTGCAAAAGCTGGCGCCGGCCATGCCTTTGTACCTGGAGGAGAGCTTTACCGCAACCTTGCGTCGCCGCATCCGCCAAGGCGAGCTCGATACCATAATTGTCGCGCTGCCGTTCACCGAGGCCGATGTCGTGACCCAGCCGCTTTATGAAGAAGAGTTTGTCGTGGTGATGGACCAAAGCCACCCGCTGACACGCTTCAAAAGCCTATCAGCGCAACAGCTCGACGGGCACAATTTGTTGTTGCTCGGCGAAGGTCACTGCTTTCGCGACCAGGTGATCGCCGCCTGCCCCAACTTAAAGCTCTCTATCGACGACCCGAGGGGCCGGGTGCGCACCGCACGCGAGGGCAGCTCGCTCGAAACGCTTAAGCATATGGTGGCCTCGGGGTTGGGCATCACGATTTTGCCCGAATCGGCCGCGCGCGCGTCGCACTACGCCTCAGCGTCCATGCAGGTACGGCGCTTCACCGGCTCCCCGCCCAAGCGCACGGTCGCGCTGGCGTGGCGTGCGAGTTTTCCTCGACACCAAGCCATCGATGTTTTGAGGGACGCTATTTTGGCAAGTCGAAAAGCTCCCCCGGCATGATCGCGGGCTCGACTCCGGTCATCGCTCTGTCGGGTGTAGGCGCTGCCTTGGCCGGCGTGTTGGCGAAGTTAAACCTGAATCAGGTCCAAGACCTGTGGTTTCATCTGCCGCTGCGCTATCTCGACCGAACCCGGGTCACCCCCATAGGCAAAATTGCACTAAACACCAGCGTGCTGCTGGAAGGCACGGTGTCGGCGAGCGGTGTGGTGCTGGGCAAAAAGCGAAGCTTGGTGGTGAATATTGAAGACGCCACCGGCAGTATCTGCCTGCGATTTTTTCACTTTAATGCCGCCCAGAAGGCGGCGCTGACAGAAGGCAGCCGGGTGCGCTGTTACGGCGATATCCGCCTTGGCCGCAACGGTCTGGAACTCTACCACCCCGAATACACGGTCATCGCACCGGGCCGAGAGCCGCCGCCGGTCGAGCAGACTTTGACGCCTGTTTACCCACTCACAGAAGGTATAGGTCAAACCAGAATGCGCAAGCTCGTGCTCGCCGCCGTGGCTCATATGCAGCACTCGCCGCCCGAGGAGTTGCTGCCCACAAGCTTCAACCACAAGTTCGGTGTTAACAGCCTCGGCGAGGCGCTCACCTATATCCACCGGCCCCCGGCCAACGCCAATACGGACCTTCTGCTCGCAGGCACCCACCCTTGTCAGTTGCGCCTGGCGTTTGAAGAGCTTCTCGCCCACCACTTGGCGTTAAACCGTAGTCGCGACCGCATTCGCCAGCTTAAATCGCCGCAACTTTCGATCGATGCCGCGCTCTGGCAGAGGTTTTTAAAGGCGTTGCCTTATTCTCCGACGCTAGCTCAGCACCGGGTGATCGAGGAGATTTACACCGATCTGCGCGCGAGTCAGCCTATGTTGCGACTCGTGCAGGGCGATGTCGGCAGCGGCAAAACTCTGGTCGCGGCGGCTGCCGCCCTGGCGGCGTTTTGCGGCGGCTGTCAGGTGGCGCTGGCCGCGCCCACGGAGATTCTGGCCGAGCAACACCGGGAGAACTTCACCCGTTGGCTTGCGCCGCTTGGCTTCAACGTGGGCTGGCTTGCCGGGAAAATGCCCGCGGGCGAAAAACGCCTCAGCCTTCAACAAACAGCCGAGGGCGCCAACCACATCGTCATAGGCACCCATGCGCTGTTTCAACAGGAGGTCCAGTTTAAAAATCTGGGCTTGGTCATCATCGACGAGCAACACCGATTTGGCGTTCATCAACGCCTGGCTCTGCGCGACAAAGCCGCGCGCGAATTGCCGCATCAATTGGTGATGACCGCCACCCCGATACCGCGAACCTTGGCGATGACCGCCTATGCCGACCTCGACCTTTCCATCATCGACGAACTGCCCCCTGGGCGCAGCCCGGTCAGCACGCTGTTGATCAGCCAAAGCCGCAAAGAAGAGGTGATCGAGCGCGTGCGAAGCGCCTGCGCCCAGGGACGACAGGTTTACTGGGTGTGCCCGCTGGTGGAGGACTCGGAAAGCCTGATGGCAAGTGCGGCGCAAGCCACCGCCAGCGAACTGACCGAGCGCCTGCCGGAGCTTCGCGTGGGCCTGGTGCACGGACGCCTGAAAAGCCGCGAAAAAGAGTCCACCATGACGGCATTCAAGCGCGGCGAGCTGCAATTGCTGGTGGCCACCACGGTGATTGAAGTGGGCGTGGATGTGCCCAACGCCACCGTGATGATTATCGAAAACCCCGAGCGCCTTGGGCTCGCGCAGCTGCATCAGCTTAGAGGGCGGGTAGGACGGGGCCCCCAGGACAGTTATTGCTTGCTTTTGTACGGCGCAGCGCTGTCGAAGGTCGCACGAAATCGGCTGGGTATTTTGCGCGACAGCAACGACGGCTTTGCAATCGCGGAGGCGGACTTAGCGCAACGCGGGCCGGGCGAGTTGCTCGGCGCGCGCCAAACCGGGGATTTGGCGCTACGTTTGGCCAACTTGGAGATACACGCCCCCCTCCTTCAGGAGGTTATAGATACCGCCGATCAGTTGCGGCGACTTCACCCTCATATTGACGCTAAACTCATCAATAGGTGGTTTCCTGATCACGAGCAATACCTGCAGGGCTAAATTGCCCGAGGCCGCTCGGTGAACGCGCCATTGACGGGCGCTTGCGCCCGGACGAACACAGCAGCAGTACACGGGAACTTGGGCAGCGGATACGAAATCATTGCGGCTACAGTAGCAAATCCCGCCGTGAGAGCTATATTTTAATAACCACGAAGCTGCAAGAAGCTGTTTGGCATACATTGCCTATCTACAATGGAGGAGTTTTTGTGCCAATACCGGCGAGCGTAATACAGGCTCTTGAAACCAATAACATTGCCTATCAGTTAAAGGCAACAGAGGAGCGCATGCCCTCCAGGCATCGCGCAACGCCGAACCGTCAGACCTGCGAGGTGAAATCTCTGCTGTTGCAAGACAGCCAGGGCAAGCTCCAGATTTTACTGCCACGCGATCACCTGGTTGACCTCAACGCAATAAAAATGAAATTCGGCCGGGACCTCGAGCCTATAGATCCGGCGGAACTGAACGCAATGCTTGAAGAGAACGCCCTTAAAACCATTCCCGCGCTTCCCGAATGGCGCAATTTCAACACCATTGTCGACGCCTCGCTTATGCGTCACCCGGTCCTGCTTCTCGACAGCGGCGACGACGACCAGTCCATCGAGCTAAAACTGAGCGATTTCCAAAGCATGATCAAAAGCACAAGTGTCGGCGATCTTGCGGTACTTGCGCCCTCGGTACCGAACTCGGTCGAGATGGACCGCGAGCAAATTCTGAATTCACTGAAAAATTTCACGCAACTGCGAATCAAACAGCGCCTTGAAGAAACCCTTGAGATGCCGCCACTGCCAGAGACGGCCTCGCGCATCATCACCTTGAGAGCCGACCCCGACGCCGACATCAGCGACCTCGCCGACTTAGTCGAGCTGGACCCGTCGCTCGCCGCGCAAGTGGTCAGTTGGGCCGCGTCGCCTTATTATTCGGCGCCGGGAAAAATTAAATCGGTTCACGATGCCATCGTTAGGGTGCTGGGCTTTGACATGGTGTTAAACCTATCGCTCGGCTTGGCGCTTGGCAACGCCATGCATATCAATGTGATGAAACCCGAGCAGGTGACGCGCTACTGGCAGCAGGCGGTTTGCACCGCGGCCACAGTTGAAGCTCTGGTGACCAGCATTCCTCGCCAACAGCGGCCGGGTTTTGGTATGGCGTATCTCTCGGGGCTTTTGAATAATTTCGGCTACCTCGTGCTTGCTGAGATATTTCCGCCTTATTTCACCACCTTGTCGCGCCATTTTGAAGTCAACAGCCATCTGCCTGTGGCCTCAATCGAGCAGCACTTTCTTGGCGTTTCGAGCTGCCAGATTGCTGCATGGCTAATGGAAGTTTGGAATATGCCCGAGGAGATAGTCACGGCCCTGCGCCATCAGAACAACCCCGAATACGACGGCGATCACGCCAAATACGCGAAGCTGCTTTATGTGGCCCGGCAAATGTTAATCAATCACGGTCTTTGCAACGGTACCCACACCGCCATTGCCCCGGAACTGTTCGACCAGCTCTACCTCGATAAGCGAACCGCCGAAATTTCGGTGGAAAACATTATCGAATCCAAAGACGATCTTTTCGACATCGCAGAAAAGACGCGCGGGTAATTCGTGCTAGCGCTTGCTAGTTAACGTACCGCACCACCGCAAACCAAAGAATCGGGGTAGGATAAGAATTTTACGGTCTTAAAAATCTCATCCTACCCCGATTTCTTTTACCTCAAATTGTTACTTAAAATCGCCCGCTTCGAACACCGAAAATCGGTTGGCGTCGATATATTGGTTAAACGCGGCGTTCACTTCTTTGAGCGTCAGTTGTTCGATTTTCTTTTCGAAACCCGCACGCCATTGGATATCCCGGTCGAGATATAAGGAATTGACCAACAAGCCCGTCATTGCCGCGTCTTCGCTTCGGGTGACGCGCTGATCTTGCAGGTAGCCCTTTTTCGCCTCGGCCAACTCATCGGCGGTGAAGCCCTCTTTGTTGACTTTTTGAATCTCCTCTGTGACCGCTTGCTTTACCGCTGCGAGGTTCTGCGGCGCGAATATCGCGTATGCGCCTACCTCGGCGCGCGAGGTCTCGTCACTGAAACTCACCCAGGCGGCCGAGCCGTAGCTCAGCCCATCTTGCTGGCGCAACCGCGTTGCGATACGGCTGTTTAAGAACCCGCCGCCCAACATGTAAAGGCCCATTTCCAGCGCCGGTGCATCGGGGTCGGCGACGCCGACCGGCAACAGCAGCTTCGCCAGATAAATCGCGTTCTCTTTATCGGGCGTGTTAAAGCGCGCGCTCGCGGGCTCTACTTCAACAAACGTTGTAAGCACCGGGGCGTAGTTTTTTTCGGCTTGCCAGCCCGTGAACAGTTCGTCGAGTGCGGTCAGCACTTTTTGTTCATCGAAATCTCCGACCACGGCTATTTGCATATTGCCGCTGCCGTAGTAGTCCTTGTAAAAGGCTTTCAGCGCTTGAATTTCCGCCGAGCCGATGTCATCGATACTTTCCTCAAGCGTCGGCGTATAGTGCGGGTGTTGTTGCGGATGGTGATCGAAATGGCGTCGCGATGCCCGTGAGACAATCGCGTTCGGTTCCTGGCGACTGGCTTCGAGGTCGGCCAACGTCTGGCTTTTCAGCAGTTCGAACTCTCGCTCATCGAAACTCGGTTGCGTCAAAACCTCGGCTAACAGCTCGAGTGCCGGCACGACAAATTCTTTGCGAGTATTCAACGTGCCACGCAAAGCCGTCACGCCACCGCCAATAGACACACTCGTCTTGAGTTTATCGAACTCGTTCACTATTTGTTTGCGATCGTGTCCGCTGGTACCGCGAAGCAACATCTGTGGCACTAAACTCCCCGCGGTTCTGTGGCCGGACAAATTGGACTCGTCGCCAAAGTTCATTCGAAACTGGACCAACACCTGTTCACCGCGCGAACGCTTCGTCAACAGTGCCACCTCGGGGCCGCCCTCGAGCTTGTGGACGCTGGTTCGCGCGGCAATATTGTCGTAACTCGGCTCGAAGGCTTCGCCAAGCGTGACGCCTTCCCGGCCCTGGTAGTCGGCAAGCTGCTCGGCGACCGGTTGGGCCGCGCTCACTTCGACGCGCTCGGGCGTGGCGCTGGGTAAGAACACGCCGTCTGTACGGTTATTGCGCGTGAGATAAGTTTGGGCAACACGTTGCACATCGGCGACGGTCAGCGCCTCGATACGGTCGCGCGTTAAAAACAGCAGCCGCCAATCGCCCATACCGATGTATTCACTCAATAAAATGGCGATCTGCTCGGGCGAGTTGTAAGCCAACTCAAACTTTTTAAGCCAGGAGCGCTTGGCGGTCGCAAGCTCTGCCTCGGTAATCGGGTTGGCGCCGACCTCCTCGATGGTCCTAATCATCGCCTGTCGGGTATCGTCTAGTTGGGTATTCAAATCCGCTTGGGCCGCAAAAAACATTAACCCCGGCGCTTGCAATTGAAAAGGAAAGGCGTAAGTGCCTACGGCCAGATCCTGCTCAGTGACATTGGCGTGCAGACGACCGCGCGGGGTGTCGCCAAGGATGTGCGACAGCGCTTCAAACGCCGGGTAGTCTTCGTGGAACCCGGACGGAATGTGATAGGCGCTGGCGTAAATCTGCACATCGCCCACGCGACGAATGGTGACGCTTTTCTCGCCATCGGCCGGCGGCTCTTCGGTGTAAAGTTGAGGTAACTCGCGCTTGGGCTTTTTAATCTTGCCGAAGGTCTTGTTGATTTTCTTCAGCATGGTCTCGGGTTCGAACTTTCCGGCCACCACCAACACCGCGTTGTCGGGCTGATAATATCTCTTATAAAACTGCCGAAGACGCTCGATTGATACGTTTTCAATATCCGAACGCGCGCCAATGGTGGGCTTGCCGTTGTTGTGCCATTCGTAAGACGCCGACAGGACCGCCTGCATCAACACTCGAAACGGGCTGTTTTCGGCGCGCTCGAACTCGTTGCGCACCACGGTCATTTCACTGTCGAGATCCTTCTGGGCGATGAACGAATTCACCATTCTGTCCGCCTCCATGCTCAGCGCCCAATCGATATTCTCTTCCGAGGCGACGAAGGTTTCGAAATAGTTGGTCCGGTCGATCCAGGTTGTGCCGTTGGGCTGGGCACCGTGGGAGCTCAATTCCGCCGGAATATTGGGGTGCTTCTTGCTGCCTTTGAACAACAGGTGCTCAAGAAGATGCGCCAT
>CAZING010000003.1:20371-32571 GCA_964540505.1 uncultured Cellvibrionaceae bacterium
AGGGGACGGATTTCTTGGTCGATGGCTACGCGGCGCCGAAGCCCCGCTCGGATGGTGAAACGGATCGAGATTCGGGCCTGCTGGAGGTCATTTCGGCCTTAGGCAGCCACGGTCGAAGGCCGAGAGCCTGTTGATGCTTGTGCGGTAAGTTAGGCAGCCGTTCGCTGCGCCAGAGCGTTCATCGGGGCGCTGGAAAGCTTGAAACAGGCCCACTATTGCTGCGCGTGCCCGCCTTGATCTGAACGCGCGGGCGATGCGCCTTAATCACCTAGCTTCCTGCATGAGCCACTAGTTGGGGCCTTGCTGCGCGATGAATTCGAGAAGGTCGGACAGCTGCTTGAGTTTGCGTGGGCCAATTCTTTCCGCCAAAGCGTCGTACTTCTTTCGCAATTGTGGCTGCACACGGTTGTGCAACCGCTTACCGGTAGCGCTCAGTTTAATGCTTAGCTCGCGCAGATCCCCCTCGGAGGTGTTTCGCGTGAGAATGCCGTCCGCCTCTAAGCGGTTGAGGATCCGCGACAGGCTCGGGCCCAAAATCGCGCTCTTCTCTGCGAGCACTTGTGCGTTCATATCGCCAAACTCATAGGCGGCCCGGATCACACGCCACTGCTGCTCGGTCAAACCGAAACCCGCGAGCGTGTCGCGAGTTTCCGCCACGCAGGCTTCTCTCGCTTTTTGCATAAGGACTGGCAAGTGCTCTATAGACATTTCTTTTTGCATATCAGGTTAATCAATGGTGTTGGCGAATGATAACTAACATGTTGATTGGTGCGCCACTTAAAAATGCGAAACGACGCAAAATAATCTAAAAACCTCGACTCTTATGGCCGAAACCGGCCTCTTTCAGGTATTTAACCTGTGATTCAGCCAGACCCCGCACAGGTCGCCCTAGTCCCGGGCGTCCGGCCACGCCTTGGTCTTTCCGGCGCGGCGCAGATTCGGTCGATGTTACCGAAAGAGTAGCGCCCGAATCCTGAACCCGCTATGAAGCGCCGAATGAAAGTAAGCCGTTATAGCCACATTGGCGTGATAAGCCGCCACTTGCGGCTTCGACCTGCTATAAACGGAAGAATTTGACACGATTGGCCGCGCGCGAGCATTGGCTGAAATCATATTATTGGGTTAAACGCCGTCAATCGGTCGAGCATGGCCGCGTTGCCCAACCCCTGATTCAGGCCATGCCGGGTGAACAGCTCTGCGAATTGGCTTTGCTCGCCGTGCAGCGCCATATAGTTCAAAATCACCGTCTGCACCAGAAGGTTGACGTTGTTGGCCGCAGGGCTTGATGCAGTCTCGACATCGCCACTTGGGCGCATATAGCCAATTTGCTGGTGGTATTCGAGACGATCACCGGGGTTGTCGGACAACAACAATTGAGGCCTGCCGACGGGGTTATACACCAGGAAAAACGACGCGGCGGTCTGCTGGTTGTCCCCGGTCCAGACGCCCTTGCCGCGACCTTCGAGCGAATCGTCCAACATGCCGTTGCTGAACACCGAGCCGTCGCTGAACACGTACATCATCAGCGGTCGGCCTTTGCGCGCCGCGTACTCCAAACACGCACCCATGCACCGGCCCGCGCGCAAGTCCCGCAGTTCGCCTGTGGCGCGCTCGCCCGTGTGATAATCGTAGCCGCCCATGGTGATGGTCCCGGCGCCGGCGTAGCCTTCAATCACAAGCTTCATGACCGAAGCGGTTTTATTGAATTCGCTGTCGTTCAGCTCCTGTGCACTGAAAATACCTCCGGGGCCGACAATATCGGTGTCGAGCAAGGGGTTGAGCGACGCGGGGTTCGAAAAGCGCTCGGCAAGACCGGCACTTTCCAAGTACTTACAGGGCACCGCTTGGCGGATTGCGCTGGCGACGTTCGCTTTATCCATTTTGCCCTTGCTCAGCCGATACATGGATTCCATTACCGCCACGATCTCGGCTTCGCTCAGCAAGCCCACCAGATCGCCGACATCCACAAGCCCCGTGACATCGGAGGGCCGGTCCACCTTGGTGGGCCGCACCTCGTTATTGACAAGCATCGCCGGAGCCATCGAATTGCCCCCGGATTCACTCGAGCGCGAACCGCATAAAGCCAGAAGTGAGCCTCTGGCGCCGGCGAGGTTAATGCCATACATGGGATTGTGCGGGTTGTTGCCTGTGTCGTTTTCCGAGCGCGCGGCAAGCACTGACCCGTTGATACCCGCTTGCGTCGCAAGGCTCGTACGCTCCAAGATGCCCCGCAAAAAACCGCTGTCGCTGTGAAACGCCAAGCCGAGGTTGGTGTTGACGAAGTTGTTGTTCGCGGCCATAGGGTTAGGCGCGTTCGGAGTCATGCCCGAGGGCAGCCCCTGCTTTAAGTAACCGCCGGCATCGAGGAAATCCAGTTGGCCACCGCGCCCGCCCACCAGCACGTTGGAGCCCGCGATATTGGCGCCGCCGGCCAGGTCAAAGCAAATGAAGGGAATTTTGCCGGCGCCGTCGAAACGAATGCCACAATCGCTGATCGCTTGATCGAGATTCGGCGAAAGCCCTAAGGCCCGATGACTGAGCCCCAACATCGAAGTCGACATCACCGTGGCAAGCCCCGCGCGAAAGCCCTGGGCGATGAACGCTCGCCGGGTGTTCGGTCGGGCGTGATCGTTAAGGCGCAGAGGCTCGTCTGGGTGAAGGTTGCGTGGTTTGGCCATAAATAATCTCTATTGCACTAACATCACGGCACTGCCGAGCGCGGCTGCGCAGCTGGCCGTTAAAGTATTGTTGATTACGGTGCTCGAACAGCTCGTCCCGCAACCGGCGGTCATGGTGTCGATCAAGCCGTTGAGGTAAGTCGCAGAGGTCGCCGTATCCGGTTGATTGTTGAGCACGCCCTCGCCTGGGATCTCGTGTGCGAGCAGCGCGGCCAATAACGGCTGGATCACCGCGTCCCGCCCAGGCGCCGTAAACTGCCCGTCAAAATCGGGGTAGAACGCCCGGCGTCGGTCGGTGTCGTTTGCCAACACATTGCAATACTTCACGGCAAGCTGGGTCACCCCCATCTGGTGCGCCACCAGAAACCCACGGATATCCGAAGCCGCTGGCAATTGTTGCTCGACCGCCGCGTAGGTTGACGCGATCCGCGGGTCGGTCGCCGCTATGCCGGTCATCGCCGCCAGAGACGCGTTGATTTCCAAAAAATTGCGCACGCCAAGCGCCGGTTGCGGTGGTAAGTCTTCGGGCTCGCCCGGCGGCAACAGGATGTCTGGCGCCCTGCTGAAAGAGGCGCTGCCGATTCGGTCGAAGCTTAAAAAGAATTGGTCCTGCTCGGGGCCTTTCTCGGCCTGAACAATGGTGCCAAGCGACGACAGCGGGACCCCGTCGGCGCTGAAGTCCGCGCTTCGAATTACCGTATCGAGGTTGGCGTAGGCCTGACCGACCGCCACCTCGCGCCCGTTCACCCCTATGCGCAAGCCCTGAATAGGGATATCGGCGCTCGGCGTTTCGGTGAAACTGAAAAAATACGGCCGATTGAACAAATAGCTGTAATCGTCGAATTGCTCTACCTGAAACACTATGTAGGCGTCGCTCATATTCGCAATATGTTCAGCCACCGAGAACGCGAGCAAAATCTTTTGCCCGACACCGACCTCAAAGTTGGTGTTCGCCTGGTCCGCGGTCAGCGCCCGGTTGTGAATCGCCAAAAAGCGAATCGTGCCGCTCCAGGGGTACTCGCCCGAGGCTTCATTGCCCAGTATCAGCGCGAAGTTGTCGTCCCAATCGTTCAAATTGCCCGGCTGGACGCTATCGGGCATGCCGACATCTTGGCCGTTAACGTAGAGCTTACGGCCTTCAACCGGGTCATAGCTCGCCACCACATGCTGCAAAGTCGCCTGCAGGATTTCATCCGCACCCGGGGTGTTGACCAATGGCTCACCGTCGACATTGGTCGTGCTGGCGCGCGCTGCAAAGTTGTAACTGTAAAGCGTCTGGCCCAGGGTGAAGTTGCGCGCAGTGTTGCTGCCGGAATAGCTCAGAATACGCGCGGGGCCCTCTTGGGTCACATTCGCGGGCACTACCCAGGCCTCCAGGCTGTACTCTCCGGTCTGGGTAATGTAGGTGTGCAGCTTGCGACTGGCGGCGACCGAGGCTTGCGCCCGGCCATTGTTAAAACGAAGCCCCCAGTTGCTGACCCAGGTGACATCGCCAATCAGGTTCAAATCTGCGGTCGGCGGAAAGCCGTCGGAATAGTCGCTCGCGAGCCTGCCCGAACCGGCCTTAAAGGGGTAGATGGCGATCGCATTGGTCTCGATGCGCCCGCCTTGGCTGATCGCGGTGCCGTCGGCAATGCGCATAGCCTTAGACGTCACAAGACTCGCGTCCAGGTCGCGCATCTCCATAGTGGCGGCAAACGCCTCTAAAGCGGCCTCCATTTGCTCGGCCGACGCGGCGCAATCTTCGCCCCAGCAGTTGTGGTTCTCTTCGCGCAAGCGCACCACGAGCCGCGCGCGCGAGGCATCGATGGCAAGATCGCCGCCCGTACCCGAGACGTTAAACAGCATCTTGGTCTGCGCCGCCCGGTAGGCGATATCGAGATCGCGGCTGGCCAAAAAAGGTTGCACGGGCGCCTGAGGGGCATCGGCGCGGTGGCAATCGCTGCAGTGACGCTCAAGAAGTGGGTAGACATACTGTTCGAACGCGCTGGGCGAGTCACTGAAGGTCAAACTGGCGCTGACGTCTTGTGCTTCGGGTACACGAAGCGCGGTCTCGGTCAGTTCGATCCCCGACTGAGCGGCCCAAGCGGCGATCCACTCGCCGAGTTTCTCCGCACAGAACCCCAGGTTGGTGGACCAACAGCCGTGACCCGATGCCACTTTGGTCACCAGGCGCGAGGCGGGTGGGTCTTGCAGATTCACGTAGGCATTGGTGGTGGTGTAGGCGAGGTTAATATCGTCGGCTCGCGCAAATTCTGGGCTCTGACCGTCGTCCATATGACAACTGCCACAGCGGTCGGCGCGCGCGATGTTATCCCAGAGGTGCAGTTTGAAGTTGCGCACGTCCTCGCTGTTGGCACTCGGGCCATCGTAGAGCACCACGGGGTCACCTTCGGGGCCGTCGTTCGGCGGCGGCGACAAAGTGCCTTGCGAGCCGCTGCCACTCGAACAACCCGCGAATAGGGTCAGCGCGCCCAATATCAACAAAAGCCGGGTATCGGATAGTGACATCTCAAGGCCCCTTACAATAGTCGGCGGCATCGGCGAACACGGTCTTCAGACGGTAGTTGTCGGCGATAAACCGGTTGGCCATATAGTCCTGCTGGGCCCTGTCCTCGGCATCCTGAGCCGGGCGCAAGCACACGGCCTGAAAAACTTTTTTCACCTGACACTGCGCAAACGCACCGCTGTGCGCAAGTTCCTTCGCCATTGACTTGGCGCCGCTTCCGGAACCGGGTAAAGCCGAGTCCCAGTCAAGCGACGCATTGATACCCTCGCGCCAATAGTTGTCCCATTGGTCGTCCGGCGTGGCAAACCCATAGGGAAATGTCGTGCTGTTGATATGGTATTTTTTCTTGACGCGCGTTCCCGTATCGGGGTCGATCTGCCCTTCTCCGTTGTAATCGAGATAGCCCCTCTCGCCCGTTTGGTCGCTCGGCGCGTCGTAGATAAAGTCGTAGTAGGCAAACGCCTGGGCCATCGGATCCATACCGTTGTGGCAGCCGACGCAATTGTTGAGAAACACCCGCGCATCGCCGCCGGGTGAGCGCGAGATATCTTGGCGGATTCGGTCGGGCACACGGGTCACATCCTGCACTTGCTCGAGGTCGACACACAGATGGTTCATCAGCGTATAGCGAAACTGGGCGCGGTTAGTGCCGGCAATAAAAAAAGCTTTTGCCCCCGCGCGACTGGTTAACACGCCAGCGGTCGCCTCGGGGGGCAAACCTGTCACGCTCGACTGGGCAACGCGCACCAGCGTGTCCTTATAGACATAGGGCGCGCCATTGGCTTGTTGGCCCGTTTCGAGCGCCACGTAATGGTCGTTATTGGTGTTGCTGTAGGCGGGGCTGATACCTTGCCCTATATACAGAACATCGTCGTATAAGAGCGTGCGAAAATCCGCGTCATCGCGGGTCAAACCGATCACCGTCGCTATGTAGTCGTTTAGCGCCGTGAAGGGCGTTTGCTCCCGGTTGGTCCAGGGCGCGGCCAAGTTTTTCAAGGTCACCCGATAAAACGCATCGTTGGTCATGGCAATCTCAGCCGCCGCCAGGCCGTCGCCGTCGGCGTCTATCGCGGCCGCCATCGCCAATAAGGTGGCTTCGGTCGCCGGAATACCGGTCAGCCGATCGTGAATTTGCTTGGCCTGTTCTAGGCTGCCTGCGCCAGCCGCAAAACTGCACAAAAGCAAACCGAATGGTGCCAGGGCGCGCAGGGAATGTGTGAATTTTGACATGTATTAACCGCTTTACTTGAGCATCTATAGAGTATCGGGCATTCCTCGGGAATTTCCGTGTTGGGAATCGGCACCGGCTACCGCTCGTCTAATGAATGGTGCAGCCCCACAGCATATTTCATTCCGCGCGGCCAGCTTGCGGACGCGACCGCGGTGACCAAAGATAAAAACTATGAACTGCCCGAGCTTTCAAACTTTGTCGTCCAGGGCCCAAGTAACGCGAGCGAAACATGCTAATGTGAATAAGACGCTTGTGGTCCATGCGGGAAGATCAACGCGGGGGAACCAGCAATAGCGGGCCTGCTTCAGCTTTCCCAACGCCCGAATGAACGCGCGGGCGCAGCACCGTTAGCTAATTTAAGCCTGGCCACTAGGGCCTGTTAACCGGTGCTGGCGCTTGGCTTAGAATCGGTCCAAACTTTTAAACATGGTGCGCGTAGGCCCACTAAAGGTCTTGTCTGACCGCAAAAATAGGTCTCAACGCGGCACAAATGCGCGCAAATTGACGTGCCTCAATATGTGAAACCCTTCAAACCCGATCCACGGTTGCCAAATATGAAGATTCCAACACCCGCATCCGCAGGCCGGTCTGCATCACGCAGGGCGGCTGCGTGCGCGGGGATTTTAGTCTTGGGTCTGTCGGCATTGGTCGGCTGCGACACCAGCGAAGGAGTAAGAAAAGGCGCCGTTATAGACGCGAGAGACCCGATCGTACAAGACTTTCCTATCGCCTTTGTGCGCCGCCCTTTGCCATTAAACGAAACCGGCGCCAGCTTCGAAGACGACCTTCTTGAGCCGGTGAGCTTCAACCCCGGCGCCCAACTGATTCTGAAAGACCGGGCGAGCGCCTCCGCCCCCGAGACAATACTCACCGCTGGGGTGTTTCCGCCCGGACCCGAGGGCGAGGCCGCCTACGACGTTCGCGACCTCAGCGTGTCGGTCGACGGCAAGCGGCTGTTGTTCGCGATGCGCGCGCCCGAAATTGAAAACGCGGACGACGACGAACAGCCCACCTGGAACATCTGGGAGTACGCGCTGGACGAGGCCCGCCTGCGCCGGGTGATAGGCTCGGATCTGGTCGCCGAACAAGGCCAGGATTTGGCGCCGCGCTACACCACCGACGGCCGCATCGCGTTTGTCTCGGACCGCCAGCGCCGCAGCCGAGCCATTCAACTCGATGAGGGCAAGCCACAGTACGCGGGCCTGGATGAGGATCTGCGCAACCAAGCTCTGGTCTTGCATGTGATGGACACCGATGGTGACAATATCGAGCAGATCAGCTTCAACCCGAGTCACGACCAGCAGCCGACCGTCCTCAATAGCGGTGCCATCGCCTATCTTCGCTGGGATAACATAGCCGGCAACGACGTCCTCAGCCTGTATAAATTGAACCCCGACGGCACCGAAAACCAGCCGTATTTTGGCTACCACAGCCAAGCCACCGGCAGCGACGGAAGCGCCGCGGTGTTGACCCAAACGCAAACGACCGAAGACGGCCTACTGGTGGGAATTCTAAGGGCGCGGCAAACCACGCGCCTCGGCGGCGATATAGTCGCATTTGATCCCCAAGGCTTTTTCGATGCCGACACCGCCATCGACGGGGACGGCGACAGCGCCGGGCAGTGGTCGCTGTCGGCGGGCAACGTGCTGACGCACGACCAAGGCGTCTCGCTCGGCGGCACTTTCAGTTCGGTCTATCCGCTTTACGACGGCACCGACCGGCTCTTGGTCAGCTGGAGCCAATGCCGTTTACTGCATCCTGACACAGGTAAGATCGCGCCCTGCACCGAGGCGCTTCTGGCGCGAGATGCCGCGCCGGCGCCACTGCTCTTCGGGCTTTGGATTACCGACCCTGACACGCGCACCCAACTGCCGGTCAAAATACCCGAAGAAGGGGTCATGTTTACCAATGCGGTGGTGATGGTGCCGCGCGCACCTCCCGACTTTTACACACCGGCGCCAAACGACACCTTGGCCGAGGCGGCTTTGGGCGTGGTCCATATTCGCAGCATTTACGACCGTGACGGCCAGGATACAAGTCGCGAGGGCATAGAGGCCATGCGCGACCCCGCGCAAACCTCGCCCGAGCTGATCGAGGCGCGGTTCATTCGCATCATCAAAGCCGTGCCCATGCCCGATGATTCGGTGCGCGATTTCGACCGAGCCGCATTCGGCGCCTCCAGAGGCCAGCTGATGCGAGACATCATCGGCTATGTGCCCATCGAGCCCGACGGCAGCGCGAAATTTAAACTGCCAGCAGAGATACCGGTGATGCTGGATCTGGTAGACGCCGCCGGCAAGCGTATAGGCGGGCGTCATCAGAACTGGTTCAGCCTTATGCCCGGAGAACAGCGCGAATGCGCAGGCTGCCACAGCCGCGACTCGAAAGCGCCGCACGGTCGCCTCGATGCCGGGGCAGAAAGTGCGAACCCCGGCGCCGTCGGCGGTCGAGCCTTTGCGAACACGCGTCTGCTGGACGACTTCGGCATTCGGCAGCCGCCACCGCTCGCAGGCCAAAGCATGGCCGAATACCGTGCCGACGTCCAAGGCGAGGCGCGCAGCCCAAGTGTCGACCTTTTGTATACCGACGACTGGACAGACCCTGCAAGAGCGACCCCGGCAAGTGATATTGTCGCGCGCTTTATCGATATCCAAACGGCGCTGGTCAGCCCCGAGAGCGACGACATGCCGGCCCAAAGCCGCAACCCGCGCGATGCGAACTGCCCGCCTCTGGCCGCGCCACCGGCCTTGTGGCAGGCCCCAAGCGAATGCCTCGCCCCCGGCAGCTGGAACAGCCAATGCCGCATCACCATCAATTACGAGACGACAATTCACCCGCTTTGGGAAGCAGACCGGCGCGAGTGTGATACATTGGGCAACCTTGTGAGCGACCACACTTGCGTCAGCTGTCACACTGCGGGTGCAGGCGCCATGGTACAAATCCCCGCGGGGCAACTGGAATTGACGGGCGCAACCTCGGTGGACCGAAATGCCTACATCACCTCTTACGCAGAGCTGATGTTTTCGGATATCGAGCAAGACTTAGTCGACAACTCGCTGGTCAACCTCAACCGCGAGATACCGACCGGTGAGTTCGAAACCGACGCCGACGGCGAGTTGATCCTCGATGAGGACGGCGACCCCATCGAAATCGTATTGCTCGAGCCCATTCGCTTGCCCGTGCCCATGTCGGCCAATGGCGCCCGCTCGAGCAACCGGTTCTTTAGCCGGTTTGCCGCAGGCGGCAGCCATGAGGGCTACCTCTCAAGTGCGGAACTCAAATTGATTGCCGAGTGGCTGGATATAGGTGCGCAATACTACAATAATCCTTTCGACGCTCCCGCTGACTGATTCATCGGTTAACCAATAAGGACTCGCATGCCCGTTCAACTGCCCAAGCAGTTCATAAGTCGCGAGCAAGGCTTGTCTCGCTCCGGGCGCCCGCAGCCGACACTTAGAAACGGAACGCAACATTGAAAGCCATCGTTCGAAGCTACGGCGTGCTGTTCGGTTTACTTCTGTCGGTGGCCTTCGCCCCCGCCGCCTACGCGCGCGACACGCCGCTGTCGGTCACGGTCAAAGGGCCGTTTGTGGAGCTGCAGTTGTTCCCCGGTCGCGGTTACCCCAAATTTCACGCCGTGGAGAAACATCAGCAGCTTCGCCTGCTGAAAAGCCGTGCGGGTTGGTATAAGGTGGCCACCGAGGACGGCGTCGAAGGCTGGGTCCACAGGCGCGATCTCGTCGACATCTATGACGACACCGGCAAGCTGGTCGACTTCAGCGTACCCAACTGGAGCGACGCGGCAGACCCCTGGCATATGGGCCTTTTGGGTTCGCAGCTCGGTGGCGTCGGCGCCTACAACTTACTGTTGGGCTACCGATTTACCGCGAACTTTTCCACAGAACTGCGATATTCTCAGGCTTTTGGCGACTTCTCCAACACCAAAGTGGCCAATTTAAGCCTGGTGCATCAAGCGTTTCCGCATTGGCGTTATTCGCCATTTTTCAGTCTGGGCGCGGGCGTTTTAAAAACTTTTCCCGATGCGGTGCTGGTTGAAGCCGAAGATCGACAGGATTCTGTGTTAACCCTGGGTACAGGTTTGTTCATTTATCTTAACCATAAAGTCGTGGTGCGCTTTGAATACAATAAGCATACGGTGCTCACCACGCAGGCAAACAACGACGAGGTAGAAGAGTGGAAGGCTGGCTTAAGCGTGTTCTTTTAGCTCTATCGCTTTTATTGGGCGTGTCCAGCGTCTGGGGTCAAACCAAGGAACCGGACCTGCTCGGCGACATTGTCAGCCCCGACATAGAGCGGCGCGATATAAAAGAAGCTAAAATCGATTCCGAAAATATCGAACTCGGCTTCTTTGCTGGCGTCCTAAGTGTCGAGGATTTTGGTTCCAACGACGTCTATGGCGGTCGCTTGGGCATCCACGTGACAGAAGACGTTTTTTTGGAGCTGAATGTGGGCGTTTCCACACTTCAAGAGACGAGTTACGAGCTGCTAAGTGGCGACACCCAGCTGCTCGACGACCAAGACCGGGATCTGATTTATTACAGTCTTTCACTCGGTTACAACCTGTTTCCGGGGGAGATATACATCGGTAAACGGGCATTCAACTCGAATGTGTATCTTTTGGGGGGTGCAGGCAATACCAACTTTGCCGACGACGAGTATTTCACATACCATTTCGGCGGCGGGTTTCGGGTGTTTTTGACCGATTGGATAACTTTGCGGACGGATTTTCGCAATCATGTGCTAACACATGCGTTGTTTGGGGATGATAAGGAGATCCAAAACCTGGAAATGCTGGTCGGCGCAACCGTATTTTTTTAATTTTTAAATAACATAAAAAGTGGAGAAACCTATGAAACGCTTACTTACAGCCGGAATTTTGGCACTTTTCAGTCTCACCGTCTCGGCCAAGGAGCTGTCGGGGGTAGCGCCGGACTTTTCATTGAAAAATCTTGCGGGTGAAACCGTCAAGCTTTCGGACTACAAAGGCCAAGTCGTGATGATCAACTTCTGGGCATCTTGGTGCGGTCCCTGTCGCCAAGAGATGCCACTGCTCGATGACATGAGCAAAGAAATGAGCAAAGCCGGCTTTGTTCTGCTCGGCGTCAACCTGGATGAAGACGTGAGTGACGCCAGAGGTTTTCTCGCCGATATCGGTGAAATGAGCTTTCCGATTTTGTTAGATCCCACAGCCAAAGTCGCCGATCTTTACGGTAACCAAGCCATGCCTTCAAGCTACTTCGTAGACCGGGAAGGCAACCTCGCATTTCTTCACCAAGGCTACCGCAAAGGTGAAGAGGCCGAGTACCGTGCAGTAATCAAAAAATTGCTCGCCAAATAGTGGAGTTACCCCCGCCGCTGACCAATACTTGTCGTACACCCAGTTAATTCGGAGCGTACATGAAAGTCACAAGTATTGGTCTGCTGGCACTGTTGCTTTGCGGTTGCAGCAACTTCAAGCCCTGGGTCTCCGCTTACGAGCGGGGCAACCTGGCAGATCCAATCATGGCATTCGATCGAGACCCCATCTCCAGCAAGTATATCTCCCATGTCTTTGAAGCCCGCGAAGCAGCGCGAGGCGCTGAAGGCAGCGGTGGGGGTGGCTGTGGTTGCAATTAACACGCGAGCCACGCAAGTTTTGAAGCAGCTGCGCGCTCGGCTGCGCCCAGCCTTTGCGCGCACCACGAAGCGACTGGTTCGGGGCACCGCGCGGCCTTCGCCCAGGGGCGGTTGCGGCGCTTGCTTTTCGGTTTGGGCCGCTCTT
>CAZING010000003.1:32581-33757 GCA_964540505.1 uncultured Cellvibrionaceae bacterium
ATTTTCTGCCATGCTCGCGCCCTGCACGCCGGCATTGGCCGCTACAATTCCCGAGGATCGCGCCGACGCACTCTATCACTCCTACGACGGCGGCGGCGTGACCATTACCGGGCCCTCGGTGCTGGTACGCAAAGGCTATAAAGACAAAGTCTCTGTGTACGCTAACGTTTATGTGGATATGGTCTCTTCGGCGTCGATCGATGTGGTGACCCAAGGCAGCCCCTATTCGGAAGAGCGCACGGAGTACAGCCTAGGCGCGGATTATCTGCACGACAAAACCACGATCAGCTTCGGTGGGACATCCTCGCGCGAAAGCGACTACGAAGCCGACACCGGCCATTTCGGCATCAGCCAATCGTTTTTTGGCGACCTTACGACTGTCACCATGGGCTACGCGCACGGTGAAGACACAGTAGGAATGAACGTAGAGGGTCGCACGCTCGACGTGGGCGAAGCCAAAAGGCGCCGCTTCAGCCTGGGATTAACACAAATTTTGACGCGCAATTGGATTGCCGCCTTGGCCACCGAGTCGGTGATCGATGACGGGTTTCTAAACAACCCCTACCGCCAAGTCCGCGACACTACCAGCGGCACATTTTTAAGCAAAGAGCATTATCCAACGACGCGCAACAGCGACGCTATAGCGCTGCGCTCGCTTTATTTTTTGCCTTACAGGGCGTCCGTCCGCTTAGAAGGTCGGTATTATTCCGACAGCTGGGACATTGAAGGCCAGCAGATTGAGCTGCGCTACACCCACCCCCTACCGCCGGCTTTGCTCTTTGAATTAAAAGCGCGCAGCTACTCTCAGAGCCAGGCGTTTTTTTATCACGACATTATCGATTACAGCCAAGGCATCCCCGAGTTCTACGCGCGCGACAAAGAACTGAGCGACTTCAAATCGTTTAATATCGGCCTTGGGGTTACCTACGACCTGCAAAAACAGTGGCGCTTCGTGGAAAAACAAACCCTGAGTTTATACGTCGATTTTATGCGGTTCGATTACGAGAACTTTCGCGACGCTCGTCTCAGCCGCTCTGCCACCGGCGACGCCGTTTATGCGCCGGGCGAGGAGCCCGCCTACGCGTTCGACGCCAACATTATCCGGCTCTTCTACAGCGCCTACTATTAAATACCCATCCACACTTCAGTAAGGCTCAGGTCGGTTAAAGGCAAGTT
>CAZING010000003.1:33857-39232 GCA_964540505.1 uncultured Cellvibrionaceae bacterium
ACTATTAAATACCCATCCACACTTCAGTAAGGCTCAGGTCGGTTAAAGGCAAGTTCCTGCGCAACGCCGCAGACCGAGCTGTGCCCCTCGCCGTTCGTTTCACAGCGCAATGGGTTGCGCTCTAAGCTGCTTGCGACCAACCTCGGGCAGCCGACCCCGCGCAGCTGTCGGCTCGTTTTCTATTCTCCAACGCCGGCCCACGGCCTCGACAATTGCGGTCTATACTCAGAAAAAGAGCTGAAATTCTCGCGAAGCCCGTTTGGGCCGTACTTGTTCATTACCAGGCCGGCCGCTGGGGCCAGGGAGTTATCCAATGCGTGAAGCTTCACAACAACTGACGCCCCAGCAGGTCGCCTCCTTTTGTGGTGTGTCCTCGCAGACGGTCGATGATTGGTTGACCAACGGGCGCCTGCACGCGTTATCCAAAGATGGGCAACGCGTGGTCGACGCGGAAGATTTGATGCAGTTTATGGACGATAACCATTTGGCCATCCCGGTCGGCCTGAGCCACCCCGACCCCGCCGTGGCGGCAACAGCCCCGCCCCGCGAGGCACCGCTTAATAAACCGCCCTTGATTCGCCCGGAGGGACCTTGTGCTTTGCTGGTCGCGCGCGACGACTACATTTTGCTCACGGCCGAGCATATCTTGAAAGATCTTGGCATAGCCACGTTGCGCCTAGAGCAGAAAGATGTCAGCGAAGATGTCTGTCGGCAATTGCAGCCCAACCTGCTGATGCTGGAAGTTGGCCGGGCCGATCAGGCGAGCCTTGCGCTGATTGAAGCTTTTTGCGCCCAAACCGAAGGCGACAGCAAAGTACTGGCGATATCCGATCAGATGCCGAGCGTGCTTGTGCGCGCCAAAGCCGCCGGCGCCAACGCCATTCTTACCAAACCCTTCGATAACGACACCTTCAAACGCACCGTGCGCATTTTATTGAAATTAAATTGACACGACCCGGCCGCCGAAGCACCGATATCGGAAATTGGCGGCACCTCTTCGATACACGGGTTTAGCGTCATTGGTTCACAATGTTGAACCGGGCGCGACCGAATGACTCGCCGGATACAGGTTTTTTTCCCCTTCCGTACTTGCAACTACCGCCGCACAGCAGCTGTCGCTGTAAACGTTCACGGCCGTGCGCATCATGTCGAGTAGGCGATCGGTGACCAACAACAGACCTATGCCCTCAAGCGGCAGGCCTATGGCGCCAAGAATAACCGCTATGGCCACCAGACTTGCGGCGGGAATGCCAGCGACGCCAATCGAGGTTAGAAGCGCCACTACCACCACCAGAAACTGCTGAGCGAAACTTAAATCAAGCCCATAGGCCTGCGCGATAAAAATGGCCGCGACGCATTCATAAAGCGCGGTGCCATCCATATTGACAGTAGCGCCAAGCGGCAATACGAAAGCGCTCGTTTTGTTGGATACCCCTGCGTTTTTTTCCATGCATTCAAGCGTCACGGGTAATGTCGCCGAAGAGCTTGCCGTTGAGAAAGCGGTCAGCATTGCGGGAAGCATGGCCCGAATGTGTGCCATGGGATTAATGCCGCCGAACGCTTTTAGCATCAGCGACAAGGTCACAAAGACATGCAGTACAAGCGCTGCGACCACTGTAAAGAAAAACACCATCAGCGGCTTAAACGCGCTAAAGCCCGTCGACATAACCGTTTTGGCCACTAAGCAGAACACCCCTATAGGCGCAAAAAGCATTACAAACAATGTGATTTTCATCATCACCGAAAACACGCCCTGCCAAAAGAGCTGTACCGCTTCGCTTTCTTTGGCGTCGATTCGAGTGAGGAAAAAGCCGAACAATATCGCGAAAACAATTACCCCGAGCATCTGAGCGTTGTCCGATGCCGCGTCGATCACGTTGGTGGGCACCATGCGCAAAAAGACATTGGCAATGTCACTTGCGCCTCGGCCTTCGATGGCTTTTAGACTTTCGTCTAATTCCGCCGAGGCGGTCAGCGCCATGCGTTCGCCCGCGGGCGCGCCGTCTATTACCCCCGGCTTGGTCAGGTTCACTAAAACCAAGCCGAGCAAAATCGCGAGAAAGCTCGAAAGTAAAAAGAACCCCAAGGTTTTGCCGCCGAGGCGCCCGATATCCTGTCCGCGACCCAAGCTGGCGACACCGGTCACGATCGAGGCTACAATTAAAGGCACCACGATCATCTTCAACGCATTCAAAAATAATTCGCCGCCAAATTCAAACACCGCCTTGACCTCTACGCCCGCGACGGAGGCGTGTTCTGGCAGCAGCACGCCAATCAGTACGGCCAACGCAATTGCCAATAATATTTGCCAGTGCAGCTTCATTCAGAGGTTCCTTGAGGTTATGATCAAGACCGGCGCGTCGGTCTTACATTTTTGTGGCGCTCACGGCAGCCAGAGTTCGTCTGCTTGGCGCATTCGAGCGCGCCCGCCGACCCGGGCAAGGCTGCGAGTGCCGCTGACTGTACAATGGGCGGCACGCTTGGGCTGCTGCGCGCTTTGAGCCCGCCAACCCTTATTGTCACCTCCTAAACGAGCGACCTATCCGACTGCTCAGCGCCCACAGCCCGATCGACGAGCGAGGCCATTAGAACAAGGCAGCGCAGCTTGGTAAAGTCCGATTTCGCCCCGGACTTTTGCACTTTGCGGAACCGGTGTATGCTCCGCCACAAATATCACATTAAGACGTCATGCCAAATAAAAACAAGCTTCACGCTTTTATCCGATTGACCCGCCTGAATCGGCCCATCGGCACCTACTTGGTTCTGTGGCCGACCCTTTGGGCCTTGTGGTTGGCCGCCGAAGGCCTGCCTGATACTAAGTTGTTGGTCATCTTCATTCTCGGTGCGGTGTTGATGCGTTCGGCGGGTTGTGTGATCAACGACATTGCCGATCGCAACTTCGACGGCCACGTCCAACGAACCCGCAGGCGCCCCTTGGTCACCGGTGAGGTGACCACCCAGGAAGCTCTAGCGTTGTTTGCTGGGCTCTGCGTGCTTGCGTTTATTTTGGTATTAATGACCAACCGCCTGACGGTGTTTTTATCCTTTGGCGCGCTCGCGCTCGCGTCTATCTACCCCTTTATGAAACGCGTAAGCAACCTGCCCCAGGTGTTCCTTGGCGCCGCGTTCGCATTTTCAGTGCCCATGGCCTTCGCCGCCCAAACCGGCACGGTGCCCGCCGAGGCTTGGCTGCTGTTTACCGCTGTGGTGTTGTGGACTGTGTGCTACGACACCTTTTATGCGATGGTCGACCGGCAGGACGATTTGCGCGCTGGCATCAAATCGACCGCGGTGCTGCTCGGCGATATGGACCGTGTCATGACCGCCTGCCTGCAGGTTTTCACTTTGCTTACGCTGGCAATGATCGGCCCGCGTTTTGAGCTGGGCATTGTCTATTATCTCGGGCTGGGCGCGGCTGCGGCACTGTTCGCGTACCAACAGCACCTTATCCGCGAACGCGACCGCAAAGCGTGTTTTACCGCATTTATGAACAACAACTGGGTCGGAATCGTGGTTTTCGGCGGTATAGTCGGTCATTACCTAGTTTCGCCGCTTTTGTCATAAAACGGCAACGTTGGTCTCTTCTAATAGCGGTTCAGGTGAATACAGAGCACCCAGAACTTAAATGACAGGCAAATCTATTTTAATCGTCGACGACGAGGCCGCCATTCGCGACATGCTGCGCGCGGCCCTGGAAATGTCCCAATACCATTGCCTGGAGGCTGACAACGCGCAAACGGCCCACAGCCTGATTGTGGACCAAAAGCCGGATCTGATCTTGCTCGACTGGATGCTGCCCGGCACCTCTGGCATTGAACTGGCCCGTCGCCTAAAGAAAGATGAAGTGACCTCGGCGATTCCCATCATTATGCTCACCGCAAAAGGCGAAGAGGATAACAAGATCCAAGGTCTGGAGGTGGGCGCCGACGACTATATCACCAAGCCCTTCTCACCCCGAGAGCTGATCGCCAGGCTGAAAGCGGTATTGCGGCGCACCGAAGCTTTCGCGGGCGGAGAGCCGATCCAGGTCGCCGAGCTATGCCTCGACCCTGCCAGCCACCGGGTGACCATCGCTGGCGAGCCGGCACAAATGGGTCCAACCGAATACCGGCTTCTGGCTTTTTTTCTGACCCACCAAGAGCGCGTCTACTCGCGCAGCCAGCTGCTCGACCATGTCTGGGGCGGCAATGTGTATGTCGAAGAGCGCACGGTGGATGTGCATATAAGGCGCCTGCGAAAAGCGCTGTCCCATGAGGGCCACGACCGCCTCATTCAAACTGTACGCGGCGCCGGTTATCGTTTCTCTGATAAAGCCGACGCTCGAGACTGACACTAAATCGCCATTGCCAGCCATGACCTCAATTGCAAAGCCGCCAAACCGATTTGCCTTTGGCGCCGCCGCGCGCCATGCTTTATCTCGACATTCACCCGACCACACCACCCGGAAGCCCCATGTTTGGCAGTAGTCTGAAAGCTGAAATCTGGCGGATCCTCGGCATAACGGCGGCCGGCTTGGCGCTGGGGCTTATGCTGGGCAAACCGATGTTAAGCCTCGCAATCACCTGGGGCTTGTGCCTTGTCTGGTTGCTGGTGCAAATGATGCGGCTGCAGGAGTGGCTAAGACAAGTGCGTCTCGGCGTGCCAGTGCAGCACGATCTGAGCGGCGTCTGGGGCGAGTTCAGCCATGATGTGCAATTGCTTCAAATGAAGCACGAAAAAGAAAAGCAACGGCTGCAATCGGTGATAGAGAAGGTTCAGAGCATGACCACGGCGCTGACCGACGCCGTCATCCTGACCGACAAACGACACAACATAGAATGGTGGAACCAGGCCGCAGAGCGGTTACTCGAGTTTCGCGCATCCGACCGTGGGCAACATTTAAGCAATCTCATTCGTCACCCGAAATTTATTCAATATTTCGATGCGCAGGAATACACCGTCCCGCTTGAATTGGCTTTCTGGCAGAAAAACCAGTTTTTGGAAATTCAGGTGCACGCCTATGGTGAAGGCGAGCGCCTTATCATAGCCCGTGATACCACCCGTCTTTATAAACTCGAGCGAATGCGCAAAGACTTCGTCGCCAATGTGTCTCATGAGCTGCGGACCCCATTGACGATCATTCTCGGCTATGTCGAAACTTTCATTGATGCAGAAGAGTTGCCTGCGCACTGGCGGAAAGCGTTTGAGCAGATGAACCGGCAATGCATCCGCATGACATCGCTGACCAATGATCTATTGACGCTGACCAAACTCGAGACCGAAAATCGCGACCCGCACACTGACGCCATCGCGCTCGCCCCGATAGTCGAAGCGGTTATGTCCGACGCTCGCGCGCTCAGTGGCGACAGAAATCACAAGCTGTCATTGCGCGGCGA
>CAZING010000004.1:0-2220 GCA_964540505.1 uncultured Cellvibrionaceae bacterium
GTGGCCAGTATATTCAAGGTCAGCACCCGCCGGGCGCCGATCTCCAACGGCAGAACTTTTAAGACGCCTTCATTAAGCTGCTCGCGCACTCGGTGCTCTGGTAGAAAAGCGAATCCGAGTCCTAAGAGGACCATCTCGAGGCTGGTGGCGAAATGGCTCACTGTCCACCTTTGCTCGGAACCCAGCCAACCCGCGTTTTGTTGTCGTCTCACCCCAGAGTCCCGCACGACTATTTGCCTGTGTGTTTCAAGCGCTGCTTCTGTGATGAGCACTTGGCTGCTTAAGGGGTGGTCGCGGTGTGCGACGGCCACTAAATTGACCAAGGTCAACGGGTCGGCCAGAAACCCCGGTGGTACCCGGCCGGTAATGGCCAGGTCGCAATCGTGTTGAAGTATCGCCTCATCGGTGCCCGATAAAGAAGTCTCTAGTATTCGGATGCGAATCAGCGGTCTCTCTCTTGAGAACTCTTGTAGCGCGCACATCACAGGGTGCGTGGGCGTAAGCGCATCGCAGGCAAGCCGAATTTCATTTTCCCAGCCCGAAGCTATTTGCGCGGCGCTCTCTTCGCAAGCGATCGCCTGATCGAGCAACAAGCCCGCTTGACGGTACAACAATTTCCCCACCTCGGTAAGTACCGCTTTGCGACCGCTTAGGACAAAGGCGGGCGAGGGCAATTGGTCATTCAGGCGCGCCAGCAGGTAACTGACGGTCGACTGACTTTTATGCAAGACCTCCGCGGCAGCGGCGTGGCTGCCTTCATCCACTACGGCTTTGAGCGCTGCCCATTGTTCAAATGTGATCTTGGGGTATTTGGTTCGGCTATTCATCGATAATCTCGTTCTTTTAGCGCAATAATATCCGTCAACCGATGAGTAAACTAGGTTTATTATGGTTTCAGTTTTAGGGAATTCCTGTTTCCGAAAGGGATCAGCCATTCAATCGGAGAAAAACATGACAACAACCGTATTAAATCTGCATTCAAGTCTGTTCGGCTTGGGCGGTGCGTCCTCGCAGCTGAACCAAAAAGTGATCGCCACGTTGGCTGAGCATTTGGGTCCGCTGAATGTTCTAGAACGGGATCTCGTGCGCGAGCCGTTGCCTTACTTCGACGCAGACTTCATTGGCGCTCTTGGCCAGACGGAGGCCGACAGAGATACCGCACAACGCAGCCGAGTCGCGCTTGCCGACCGGCTAATTGAAGAGCTTGAGCGCGCGGATATATTAGTAATTGCGGCGCCAATGTACAATTTTGGGGTTCCGGCACAGCTGAAGACATGGATGGACTATGTCGCCAGAGCGGGACGCACTTTCCGCTACACCGAGAGTGGCTCCGAAGGCCTGCTCGCCGACCGGCCTGTCTACATCTGCTCAACCCGTGGCGGCCAGCACGTGGGGCAGACGAGCGACACGGAAACGCCGTTTCTGAAGACGTTCTTCAGCTTTTTGGGCCTTACCGATCTGCGGTTTGTGTTTGCTGAAGGCTTGAATATGGGCTTGAGGGCGCAGAGCTTCGATCGCGCCCATCACACCATCGACCAATGGGTGAAACATTATGCGTAAAGTTACTGAGATCATAAAAGCACAGGCCGCAAGTGACGGCGCAGGTGTCAGGCTGTTGAGAGTGTTTGGTGGCCGGGGCCCCGAGCGTTTTGACCCGTTTTTAATGCTCGATGAGTTCGGCTCACCAGAGGCGTCGGATTACATAGGCGGCTTCCCGCCACACCCGCACCGAGGTTTCGAGACGATTACCTATATGCTGGAAGGGAAAATGGAGCACCGGGATCACTTGAATAATGTCGGTTTGCTCAGCGACGGCGACGTGCAATGGATGACCGCAGCTCGCGGTATTATCCATTCCGAGATGCCGCGACAGACGGAGGGGCGCATGCGCGGGTTTCAGCTGTGGTTGAACCTTCACGCAGAGGACAAGATGAAACCTGCGTCATACCGCGATGTGCCGTCAGCGGAAATACCGGTGTTTGCCAGCGAGGGCTTGTGGATCAAAGCGATCGCGGGTGAGGGGCAGGTTAACGGGCGCGCCTATAGTGGCTTGATTCTTGGGAAGAAGACCCAACCGCACCTGTGGGACATGGCGTTGCCGCAGTCCGAGAGCGCTGCAGTCGTGCTTCCAGACGGGCTCAATGTTATGGTCTATGTCTACGAAGGGGAGGTCGAGATCGACTCTGTGAAGGTGCGGCACCAGCACTTGGCGCGTCTTAG
>CAZING010000004.1:2320-39110 GCA_964540505.1 uncultured Cellvibrionaceae bacterium
TGTGGGCTTCGCTTATGGGGCGGAGGCTCCACTTATTGGATGCGAACAGCGCCCGCAAAAGCTGGTTGTTCAGCCTGTGGCCCGAGCGGTTACCCGAGAAGTGACCGATAATATAATGACCGGCCAATGCCAGATCACCCACTGCGTCTAGGTATTTATGGCGGACAAACTCATCGGCGTAGCGCAAACCTTCACAGTTGACGACTTTGTCGTCGGCAATGAGTATCGCATTCTTTAGCGAACTGCCTTGCGCAAAGCCTCGTCTTTTTAAATCGTGCAGGTGTTTCTCAAAGCCGAAGGTTCGAGCCTCAGCCACCTCTTCAATAAAAGACTCGCTGCCAAACGGCAGAGATAACTTCTGGCGACCAATGGGGCGCTCGGCAAAATCGATGGCCATTTCCATCCAAGGCGTTAACGACGGCACAAAGCTCGCCGAGGCCTGGTTCTCGGCCACAGTGATGCTGTCTTCAACCGTAATCACCAGGCGCTCTTCGTTCTGACAGCGTTTGCCGACTTGCTGAAACATTTTAATAAAGGGTGCCGAGCTGCCATCTAAAATGGGAACCTCGGGGGCATCCAAAACAACGGTGGCGTTGTCGATGCCAAACGCAAACAGCGCCGCCATTAAATGCTCAATGGTGCTGACGCGTACGCCCATCTCGTTGGTGATGGTGGTGGACAGTTCGGTGTTGGAAACCGTGTGCCAGAGTGCTTTGACTCGATCGCCCTGTAACACATCGCGTCTGATAAACTCTATGCCTGTGTTGGGCTCGGCTGGCATGATGGTCATGACCACCTTTAACCCGCTGTGAAGGCCGCGACCCATGCATGTGACATTGTCAGCCAGGGTATGCTGGTAAAGCGACAAATCGGTATTTGCAAAGGTTTGTGTCATAGTATTCTCACTGGTTGCCGGCTCGGCAACGATATTTTCAGATCTTGCCAAACAGTCTAGGTGGCACTGGCTTAACCCAACCTGAACAATTCGTCTGGCACTGCCATTTTTAAAACGGTCGGGATTTCGATGCGCTTAAGTATTACCGGATGCAGCTGCCCGCGAGGTGTCGGGGCTCAACGAAGTGCGACCGCGGCGCTTGCCCACTGCCAGCGACTCAGCCGCATCATCCGTCGGCGACCGCGCCAAGGCCTCTTCTGTGCTTGTTTGCAGCCTGGGGCGTCCCATTGATTCCTTTTACGTCATATCTCTATCGGGTAAACCCAACCGATCTCGTCAGAGCCGAGCAGGATTTAAACCAGCACCTCAGTCGCGCTGAAATAGAGAGGGTGGGGCAAATCAAGCACCGCGGTAACCGGAATACAACCTTGCTTGGGCGGTTACTGCTGCGTCGTGTGCTGGCTGGGGTTCTCAATTGTTCGGCGCTTGAGCTTGTGATTGGTCTGCGCGCGAACGGCAAACCGGTACTGGAAGGCGAGGCCGTGCATTTTAACCTTTCCCACAGTCATGACTGGGTGCTTCTTGGGGTCGGGCCGCGCGAGCTTGGCGTTGACCTTGAAAAAGTGCAATATCGTGACACGCTGGATGCGTTGGCGCGCCACGTCATGCACCAAAATGAATGGTCGGTTTATAGGGCGCAAGCCGAGCAGGATAAGTCGAGCTTCTTTTATCGCACATGGGTATTGAAAGAAGCCTGTTTGAAATTTGATGGCCGCGGCATCTCAAGCGGCTTGCGGTCGGTGGAGACGCGCCTCGTCCCGCCGGAAATCGTCTCGCACCCAGGGCTTCGGGCGGAGTACCTGCAGGCGCCCGAGTCCTATTGCGCGGCAATGGTGACATCGGTTGGGCCCGGCGGTCAGTCTTATCAGACGCTTATCGACAGTGTCTTCGATCTGCGCTCGTGACGCGCTTGGCAAATATGATGAAATTGACGACGCCTTCGCCCGTTTATTAAGAGGAAGCGAAGGGTTGCTGGTCTATGGTTACTATGACGGTTCTTATATTTCCATAACGACAGGTTGACGCATGTTTGATGCCCAGGCCGCAAAACAATTTCGCGAAATGTTGCCCGATTTTTCTTTCGCGAAGCCTAGCAACCTCTCGGCGCTGCCCGATCTTTTCGCAGAGTATTTTGAATATTACGGCTTTTTTGAGACTTTGAAGGAATTTGATGGCGACTACCATTTTGGCAAGTTTCAAGCGAGTTTTGGTGGCCGGGCCAGTTCGGTGGCCTTACATTATTGGCGACATCCCAGTGCTCGTGGGACTGCGTTTGTGGTGCACGGGCTGTTCGATCACGTGGGTATATATCAGACCCTCGTCCGGTATCTCGTCGGCCAGCGCTACTCGGTCGTCGCCTTCGATTTGCCAGGTCACGGCTTAAGCGCGGGGGCGCCGACCGAGGTGAAGCATTTCGCCGATTACAGCGAGGTGCTCGCCGCTATTGTGGCCGCCTTTGCCGACGGCGCAGGCCAGCGGCCGTTCCATGCTCTTGGGCAAAGCACGGGCGCGGCAGTTATTATGGGCGACATTTTTTCGCGACAGACGACCGGCGCGCGTCAACCGTTCGAAAAGTTTGTGTTTCTGGGGCCATTGATTCGCCCGGTACGCTGGCGTATCGGGCGGCTCACCTTAAAGCTATTCGGCCGGTTTATGCAGAGCATTATGCGCGACATGAGCTCGGCCAACAGTCACGATTTGGAGTTCCACAACTTTTTGCGGCATCACGACCCGCTTCAGAGTCGGCGCTTGGCTGTCAGCTGGGTAACCGCATTAGACGAATGGATTGCCATTTGCCGTGGGGCTCCGCCCACGCCGATACAGCTACTGGTGGTTCAGGGCACCAAAGACGGGGTGGTCGATTGGCGTCGCAACGTTCCCGAACTCACCCGACTCTTTCCGAACCTGCAAATCAATTACGTCGAAGGTGCTATGCATCACCTCGTTAACGAGGCTCAGCCCTGGCGGCAGGCAATATTTGCAAGCGTGGGTCAGTTCTTAAAGCAAAAGCCCATGGTTTAGGGTTTCGGTATTTGCCGTTATTCGCAGCTACGTTCTGTGAAGTTTTTCTTGCTCGAGCAGAAGTTCATCGAGTTCGGGCATATAAAAAGGCCGCCCCCGTTCATTGAGGCTTGCCCCTTCAATGGTTGCTGTTAACACCTTGCGGTCGCTTTCAGTGACGTAGATGCCCTGGTCGAAAATAAACGATACCTTGCCTTTGCGGCGCAGGTTCAAGCCTACCCAGAACCGGTCGCCACTGCGTAAAGGCGATCGATAAACCAGCTCTGCACGCGTGACCACCAAGTGAATGCCGCGGGCGGTCACCTGTGCGAAATCCAGATTCCGGCTTTTCAAAAACTCGTGGCGGGTGTGCTCAAGGTAATTCTGATAAACCGCGTTATTGACAATACCTTGCAGGTCGCATTCGTAGTCACGTACCTGGAAATCCAGTCTGAAACTGTAATCCATATCTCAGTGGTCTCTGTGTCGAGTTCTAGTGCTCTTTCGCTTAGTTCGTCTTTGTTCGCACCTAAAATAACACTCGGCATCTTATAGTGGCCGGAATGGCGCGCAGTTGTTCGAGCGCACGCTCACTGTACTCGGACACCACGTCGATCACCACATAACCGACGCTTTCATTGGTCTGTAGGTATTGCCCCGCAATGTTGATGTCATTGTCGGAAAATACTTGGTTAATGCTTTTCAAAACACCTGGAACGTTTTGGTGGACATGCAACAGGCGATGGGCATTGGTCTGTGTGGGGAGGGCGACTTCGGGGAAATTGACCGAGCTTGTGGTGGTGCCATTATCGGAATATTTAATTAATTTAGTCGCCACCTCGACACCGATGTTCTCTTGCGCCTCTACGGTAGAGCCGCCTATATGCGGCGTTAAAATTACATTGTCGAATGCGCGCAGAGGGCTTTGAAACTCTTCCTCGTTATTTTTCGGCTCTACCGGAAAAACGTCTATGGCGGCGCCGGCGAGCCGGCCTTCGGCCATCGCCGCGGCCAGCGCGTCTATGTCCACAACCGTACCGCGCGAGGCATTAATAAGGATGGCGCCTTTTTTCATATTGGCGAGCTCGGCTTCGCCTATCAGCTTGTGGGTGCTCGCGAGGTCGGGCACATGGAGGCTGATAATGTCCGCCTCTTGCAGCAGCGCATTCAGGGTTTTACATGCTCGCGCGTTGCCCATCGGCAGTTTGGTGACGACATCGTAATAAGCGACTTTCATGCCCAAGCTTTCGGCCAACACGCTGAGCTGCGTGCCTATAGCGCCGTAGCCGATTATGCCCAGTGTTTTTCCCCTTATTTCATAAGAGCCGATGGCGGATTTGCGCCATTCGCCGCGGTGGCATTCGGCATTTTTTGCCGGGATTCCACGAAGCAATAATATGGCTTCGGCGACCACCAGTTCTGCGACTGACCGGGTGTTCGAGTATGGCGCGTTGAATACCACCACGCCGCGCTCTTGTGCCGCCTTTAGGTCCACCTGGTTGGTGCCGATGCAGAAACATCCCACGGCAATCAGCTTCGGCGCATGTGCAAACACCCGTGCGGTGAGCTGGGTCCGCGAGCGCAGGCCGACAAAATGCGCATCCCGAATACGTTCAATCAATTCGTCCTCGGCGAGCGCGGTGGTCAGGTAATCGATATTGTTATAGCCCGCAGCTCGCAGCGCCGCGACCGCAGACTGGTGGACGCCTTCGAATAAAACAAACTTAATCTTGTCTTTTTCCAGTGAGGTTTTCGCTGTCATAATGCATTCTCGTCTACTGAATTCTTCTCGGTGTGGGCGGCGCTGTTCGTTGCCGGTGGCCGGCGTCTGCAACTTCGAACACTTAATGCTTAGGCGCGGTGATGGTGGCGACGCCATCCGCTCGGGCGAGCAGCAAAACGTCCGCGCCTCGCAAAGAAAACAAACCGTTGGTGATCACCCCCGGAATATTATTGAGCTTTGCTTCCATTTCGGCGGGGTTGCTGATCATAAGCCCATGGACGTCCAGAATCTCCCCGCCGTTATCGGTTATCACACCTTCGCGCAGTTCAGGTCTGCCGCCGAGCTGGATTAGCGCCCTTTTGACAAACTCTCTGGCCATAGGCAACACCTCAACGGGTAATGGGAACGTCCCGAGCCGAGTTACCCACTTGCTGTCGTCAGCGATGCAAACGAATTCGCGCGCCACTGACGCAACGATCTTCTCGCGCGTCAGCGCCGCGCCACCGCCTTTAATCAGTTCCAGTTGCGGTGTGCTCTCGTCAGCGCCGTCGACGTAAAACGCCAATTCGGTCACCTCG
This sequence comes from uncultured Cellvibrionaceae bacterium, assembly GCA_964540505.1. GTDB lineage: Bacteria > Pseudomonadota > Gammaproteobacteria > Pseudomonadales > Cellvibrionaceae > CAYZQH01. The sequence goes on from CAZING010000004.1 coordinate 7,578, forward strand.
TTTAGCTCGAGCACGGTAACGCCGTGTTGGTGCAGGCGCGCGGTCGACGCGTTCGAGCTTGCCACCGCTGCGCGAAACGCGCTTTTGTGGGCGGCCAGTAAATCGATAAAGAGGTTGGTCGTCGAACCCGTGCCGACCCCCAGCACATCCGAGGGGGACAGGCGCGGCAACAGGTATTCGATGGCAGCAGCAGCCACCGCAGCTTTCAGTTGGTCTTGATTCATGGCAACTCGGATCCGACGCGAAATTGCGCGCATTGTAGTGCAAAACGCCGGGGACAGAAACTCGACCCAGGCAAAGCGCGCGCTTTTGCTGGTAAGCGGGGGCGCCGTCAAGTTCGAATCTCGGGTCGGCCCGCGGGTTAAAAATACAGAGCCAGAAGCTGTTTGGACCGTCCAAGCTACACTAAAGCCCCGTCTTCCTTTACTATGAGTCGTTTTTGTTTTCAGGCTTTCGTTTTATGCCGCACACTTACATTAAGCGCATCCTTGATGCGCGTATCTACGATCTTGCCGTGGAGACACCACTAGACCTCGCGCCTTTGTTATCGATGCGTACGGGCAATCAGGTGTTGATTAAACGTGAAGACCTGCAACCGGTGTTCTCATTCAAAGTAAGAGGCGCCTATAACAAGCTTTTGCAGTTGAGTGAAGCCGAACGCAAAAGCGGGGTGATCGCCGCAAGTGCCGGCAATCATGCACAGGGCTTGGCGCTAGCGTCGAAGCACCTCGGGGTGCACGCAATAATCGTGATGCCGGTCACCACGCCTTCGATTAAAGTCGAGGCGGTTCGCCGTCACGGCGGCAAGGTGATTTTGCACGGTGACACCTACGATGAGGCCTCCACGTACGCCAAGGAAATGGTCGCCGAAAAAGGCATGATTTACATCCCGCCCTACGACGACCCCGACGTAATCGCCGGTCAAGGTACAGTGGCTATGGAAATTCTGCGCCAGTATCCGGCGCATATTGACGCTGTCTTCATTCCGGTAGGCGGCGGTGGGCTTTGCGCGGGCATGGCCGCTTATATCAAATACGTTCGGCCCGAAATCAAGGTGTTTGCGGTAGAGCCCGAGGACGCCGCATGTCTTAAGGCCGCGATGGCAAAAAACCGCAGGGTGGTGCTACCGGAAGTGGACCTGTTTGCCGATGGCGTAGCCGTCGCCCAAATCGGCAAAGAAACCTTTCGAGTGATAAGGCACTCCATCGATGGCGTTATAACGGTGAGTTCCGATGAAATGTGCGCCGCTATTAAAGATATCTTCGAAGACACTCGCTCGATCGCCGAGCCTGCAGGCGCGTGTGCGCTCGCAGGTTTGAAAAAATACGTGGCGCAAGAGGGCGGCCAAGGCGAAACATTGGTAGCGGTACACAGTGGCGCCAATACCAATTTCGATCGTCTGCGTTATATTTCCGAGCGCACGGAAGTGGGCGAGCGTCGCGAAGCGGTGCTGGCCGTGGTCATACCCGAAGAGCCGGGAAGTTATCGGAAGTTTTGCGCGCTTTTGGGGCGCAGGGCCATTACCGAGTTTAACTACCGGTATTCGGACACCGCGAAAGCGCACATCTATGTCGGTCTGCAGGTCAACCCCAATACCAACGACCGCGAAGAGCTGCTGGAGCTGCTTCGTAAAAAAGGTTATGAAGTGTTCGACTTCACCGACAACGAAATGGCCACGCTGCATATCCGGCACATGGTGGGCGGCCACACCCCAGGTGCGCTTAACGATGAAGTGGTTTATCGGTTCGAATTCCCCGAAAAACCCGGGGCGCTGTTAACGTTCCTTACCAAGCTTGCCGGCAGGTGGAATATTTCGATGTTTCATTATCGTAATCACGGTTCCGCGTACGGCCGGGTGTTGGTCGGTTTGCAAGTGCCGAAAGGCCAGCGCAAGGAAGTGGAGCAATCGTTGCGAGAGCTCAATTATCGTTTTTGTGACGAAACCCAAAACGACGCTTATCAGTTTTTTCTCGCTTAGCCCGCCAATGGAGAGAAGTGACCGACAGCGATCGAGCCGGTTATATTCTTTCGAAATCGACCCGAAGTGTGCGGTAAGTCCTTGCTCACTTTGTGATGCGCGTCCCGCATCTGTTTCGCTAATTGGACATTACCGAAAATAGAACTAAGTTGAATATATGAAATAAGGCGAACCGTCGATTGTGCATTGCAAAAAATCAGAGTATAAAGCTCGGTGATTTTTCGGCGCCACAATAGTGACATCAGGCCCTCGTGGGCGCGCCAATATATAGATTTTGAGGTTTTGTCGAAATGAAAACAGATGTATTGACCGTGGCAGCCATCGTATTTGTAATAGGAATGCTGGCCAGTACGTTGGGCATTACCGAAGTATTCGAAAACGAAGTGTCGGAGCCAAAAGCACCCTTGCATCAAGGTATCGTTGTCGCCAAGCAGTAACGGCGCTACCCGACTCAATAACCGAGCAAACGCCTTCGCCCTTCGAAGCGCGCAGGTAAAATTCCGCCAGCACCAATCTCCTTTTTGACCCCGAGCGCTACTGAAAGGCTTAGGCGCGCGTCTGTGTGTCCGTCGCGCGGCTACCGCGTCGGCGATCGGCCATAGATCAACTCGTGCTCCGTTGCCACGAGATCGAGCGGTATGTCCCAGCTCGCGGGAGGCAAGGCTTTAACTTCTTGCAGGCTGTGAGCCAGGCCCACGAGTTTCAAATTCGGCCTGAAGGCGACCTTGGCCAAGGTCCGGTCGTAATAACCGCCGCCCATGCCCAATCGATTGCCACGCCGATCGAAGCCCACCAAAGGCACCAGTATCACATCCAGCGCCCCAATCCCGACCGCCGCACCGACTGTGGGCTCCAATATGCCAAACGTGTTGGCTTGGGTACGCCCCTGTGCTTGCCACGGGCGAAACGCCAAATGGCCGGTGCGCTTGGTGAGACATGGGAGGTAAATTTGTTGGCCCCGTGCGAGCGACCATTTGATGATCGGCGTGGGGTTGAGTTCGCCGTCGACGGCCAGGTAGGCGGCAACGTTTTGCGCTCGGCGCAGCCAAGGGTGTCGGCAGAGCCTTAAAGCAACTTTCTGTGCGGCTTGTAACTGAAGGTTGGGGCTGAGTGCGCGCCGGGCTTGGCGCAGTTGCTGGCGTAAACGCTTGCGATCGTCGGGGAGGTTCATTAAAAAAAGCCGAGGGTGCCGCTGTCAACTAAACCTCGAACCCGATGGCTCAAGGGGGAGGGATCAGTTGTGAATTAGGCTTTCCAGCGTATGGACATGCGCACATCACAAACGAGAAGCCTCCTGTAGTAGAAATATCGGCTCAGGGATCGCTGACTGGCGAACACCCAAGGCGTGACCTCAGTATAACAAAACCAACAGGGATAGCAGCAACTAACCTCGTAACCATTAACGCTAGGGAGCTTCCGGTGAATTGAGCGCCTGATCGAGGCGTTGGACGATGTGTTCGAGAGCGCTGCTGGAGGCCATCGCACCTTCGCCCGTCTGCGCCTGCTGAAGCTCGTGGCACAAATTCAGGGCGACCATCACCGCGATTCGGTCGGCACCGATCACGGCGCCTGAGTTACGCACCTTGCGCATGCGGGCGTCGAGTTCTTGGGCCGCGGAAAAAAGTGCGGCGCGCTCTTGGGTCGGACAAGTAACTTGGTATTCCTTGTCGAGGATCGAGACGTTAACTCTGGTATCTGGCTTCATTCGATCTTTTGCTCAAGCTGGGTCAGGCGGTCGATCATGGTTTCGATGCGCGCTTTGGCGATCTCGTTTTTCTCGATCAGCCGGGCACGCTCGCCAAGCCAAGCCTGTTCTTTCGCTAGCAGGGCTTGGTGGTCGCGATTGAGGCGTTGGTAGCGCTTGAGTAACTCATCGAGTTTCGCATCGATTTGCGCGAGTAAGCGTTCTGACATTTGAATCGGAATCGTCCGGTCCCTAATAATATTTCAGCCACTATAGGGTCCGGGCAAATACCGGTCAAGCGCCCTCGCAATTGGCCGGTCCTGGACTCTGGTCGATCGTGTTAGCATAAGTCGTTTGGCTTATAGAGACGGTGGACCAAGTCTATATGAACAACAGCGTGGACTACGAATATTGGCACGATTTTCTTTATCGCGAAGGCGCCGTCTGCGCGCCTTCGCAACTTCACGGCGTAATTTGCGCAAGCGTCACCACCGGCGATGCGAATTGGGCGCGCTCGGCGTTGGAGGTGCTTGATATCCCGGGTGAAGATGCGAGCACAGCGTTGCATACAGCAATAGAGGCGTTAAGAGAAATAGTCGCCAAAACTTTGGCCGACGACAACTACGGGTTGGCATTACTGCTGCCCGACGATGCTCTTTCCATCGCTCAGCGAGGCGATGCGTTGGCCGAATGGTGTCAGGGCTATCTCTACGGTATGGGTCAATGCGGACAGTCGCTCGCGCAACCGCTGGGGGACGAAGGCAAAGAGGCCTTGGAAGACATCGCCCGAATCGCCGAGTTGGACACCGATTTAGAAGATTCCGATGCGAACGACAGCGACTATGTGCAGTTGGTGGAATTTGTTCGCATTGCAGTAATCAGTATCTTCAATTCGCTTAACCCCAATTCGGTTAAATCCGCTACACGGCACTGAATATGAAACTCAAAAAAACCGAATACGCGCAAAGACGGCAAGCGCTGATGGCGCAAATGGCGCCCGACAGTATCGCGATACTGCCGGCGGCTAAAACGCACAACCGCAGCCGCGACACCGAATACTTTTTCCGCCAGGACAGCGATGTTTTGTATCTCACAGGTTTCGCCGAGCCAGAATCGGTGCTGGTGTTGGTGCCGGGGCGAGCGCACGGAGAATTTGTTCTTTTTTGCCGCGAGCGCGACCGCGCCAGAGAAATCTGGGACGGCCATCGCGCCGGCCCAGAGGGCGCTTGTCGAGACTACGGCGCCGATGACGCCTTTCCGATTGCGGATATAGATGAAATTCTTCCCGGTCTGCTCGAGGGCAGGCAGCGCGTGTATTATGCCATGGGTCGCGACGCCGAATTCGATCAGCGCATTATGGCTTGGGTAAACCGCATTCGGGCCCAGGCGCGAAGCGGCGCCACGCCTCCGGGCGAGTTTATCGACCTCAACCACTTTCTCCACGACCTGCGCTTATTTAAAAGCAGCGCCGAACAAAAGCTTATGGCCAAAAGTGCTGAGATCGCGGCCGCTGCGCATCGACGCGCCATGCGGGTCTGCAAGCCGGGGGTCACCGAGTACCAACTGGAAGCTGAAATTTTGCACAGCTTCGCCAGTGAGGGTGCGCGTTTTGCCGCTTACAACACCATAGTGGGCGGTGGCGCCAACGCTTGTATATTACACTACATCGATAACACCGAGACCTTGGTCGATGGCGATCTTGTGTTGATCGATGCCGGCTGCGAATTTGAATACTACGCCTCAGATATCACGCGCACCTTTCCCGTCAACGGGCGGTTTTCCGAGCCGCAAAAGGCCCTGTACGAGCTGGTGCTAAAAGCTCAGGAGGCCGCATTGGCTGTGATAGCCCCCGGCAGACAGTGGCACGAGCCCCACGAGGCTTCGGTGGCGGTGATCACCGAGGGCCTGGTCGAGCTCGGCCTGCTCTCGGGGGAGCCCGCGCAATTAATCGAACAAGGCGTCTATAAAAAATATTACATGCATCGCATTGGTCACTGGCTGGGGATGGATGTACACGATGTCGGTGACTACAAAGTCCACGGCCAATGGCGGGTTCTGGAGCCTGGCATGGTGATGACGGTGGAGCCGGGCATTTATGTTGCGTCAGACGATACGGACGTGGACGTCAAATGGCGAGGAATCGGTATACGCATCGAGGACGACGTCGTGATCACTAAAACCGGTTATAAGCTGTTAACCGACGGCGTGCCCAAGCGCGTCGCGGACATCGAAGCGCTAATGGCCGAGGGCGCATAACGTGGCCGGCGCGACTGACACTCATGGCGCAAGCGGCGAGCTTAAAGATGTGACCATAGTCGGAGGCGGCCTGGCCGGCGGGACGCTCGCACTTGCGTTCGCCAAAGCGCGCCCTGACCTTCGGGTCGCCTTGATCGAATCAAACACTTACGCCTTAGATGGTCAGGCGTTGCCTAGCTTTGACGAGCGCACGACGGCCGTATCGCCGACCAGTCAGCAGGTGTTTGCCGAGCTTGGTTTGTGGCCGGTGATGGCGCCTTTCGCGTCACCGATCCGCAATATTCATGTATCTGACCGCGGCCGAGCCGGGCTATTGCACATGAGTCCGGCCGACAACGATGGGCAGATGCTCGGTTACGTGATCAAAAATCGAGGCATGGGCGCGGCCTTGAGTACCGCGCTTGAGTCGAGCCGCATCGACCTTCGCGCCCCAGCCACCGCTTCAAAGATTCGGCCCATGGCCGGCGGTGTCGAACTCGCACTGGCCGATGGCGCCACTGTATTTAGCCGTTTACTTGTGATCGCCGACGGCGCCGACTCGCCTTTACGCCAACAGCTTGGCATCGGCGAAACCGTGCACGATTACCAACAGGTTGCCATAGTCAGCAGTGTGCGCATCAGTCGCGCCCATCACGCGACCGCTTACGAACGTTTCACCGAAGATGGCCCCGTCGCGCTGTTGCCGCTTGCGGACCATCAAGGCACGGCTTGTGGGCTTGTTTGGACCTGTCGCGAAGCCGACGCGGCGCGCCTTCTGGCCATGCCTGAAGCCGAGTTCCTCGCGAAATTGCAAAGCGTTTTCGGCTTTCGGCTGGGCCGCTTTACCTCATTGGGGCAGCGGCACGGTTACGCTCTGAAGCTTCGCCAGGCGCGCGAACAAGTACGCGCCAACCTTGTGTTGATGGGCAATGCGGCGCACTTTCTGCATCCTGTCGCCGGCCAGGGCTTTAACCTGGCACTGCGCGATAATCTGCGTTTGGTTGAAACGCTGAAAAATACCGCGGCCGCCGATTTTGGCCAACTTTCGAGCCTCCTCCAGTATCAGAAGGCACAAGCGCGCGACCAGGCGACCACAGTTTTCTTGAGCCATAATTTTGATCGCTTATTTCGCGAAACCAAAGTCGGCGTACCGCAATTGCGCACCCTCGGCTTTCTAATGTTGAATGCAGTGCCCGCTGTGCGGCAGCAATTTCTTCTGGCAATGTCCGGTCGGGCCAGCGCCAAAGCCCAACCTTGGAGTTAGACATGGAGCAACAGTTGTCCGCCGATTTGGCCATAGTCGGCGCGGGAGTGGTGGGCAGTGCTTTGGCGCTGGCCGCGGCGATCAACCAACCGACGATAAAAATCGTGCTGGTCGATTCCGACGGTTTGCAAGCGCCGGTAAATCCTAGCGATGCGCAATACGACCCTCGCGTGGTGGCGCTCAACCACCGGTCCATTGAGTATTTAAAAACCCTTGGCGCTTGGAGCGAAGCGGTGCGCGCCCGAGCGTGCCCCTACAAGCATATGAGCGTCTGGGACGGCGAAGGCACCGCGCAGATCGATTTCAGCGCCGCCGAGCTGCATCGCGACTGCCTGGGGGTAATCGCGGAAAACAACCTGGTGGTCGGCGCGCTGCATGCGCGACTGCGCGAGCTGGACAATTTGGTGGTGGTGCCGGCAGCGCTGGTCGGCCTCGAACCCTTCGCACAGGGCAGCCGCTTGGCGTTAAGTGACGGCAGCCGACTCAATGCCAAGCTCACAGTCGGCGCGGACGGTGCCAATTCGAAAGTGCGCGCCCTGGTGGGGTTTGACTCTCGCCAGTGGCCCTACGCGCAAAGCGCGATAGTGACCCGAGTACAATCGACGCTGCCTCACGGCGACACAGCTTGGCAGCGATTTACCGATTCCGGTCCTCTGGCCTTTTTGCCTTTGGCGGGTCACGATGATCGCTATTGCTCTATCGTTTGGTCGCTTGAAACGGATCGAGCCCGCGAGATCGCCGCGCTTGATGATGGCGCATTTTGCAAAGCGCTCGGTCGCGCGTTCGAGCATAAACTTGGGGAGGTGCTCGGGTGCGATAAGCGCTACGAGCTGCCGCTTCGGCAAATGCACGTCACTCACTATTACCAGCCGAGGGTGGCGCTCGCGGGGGACGCCGCGCATACGATTCATCCGCTGGCGGGCCAGGGCGTCAACTTGGGCTTGCGGGACGTGGCGGTACTGGCTGAGGAACTTGACCGGGCCGGGCGGCGGGCGCTTTCGCTGTCAGAGCCTGCGACGCTGCGCCGCTACCAGAGGCGTGTGCAGGCGTACAACCTTTCCGCAATGGCCGCTATGGAGGCGTTCAGTTGGTTATTCGTAGGGCGCCAGTCGCGATGGCGGATTTTGCGTAATATGGGTATGACAAGCGTGGATCGCGCGCCGCCAGTGAAGCGAGAGTTGATGCTTCTGGCGGCCGGTGACCGGTTTTTTTGACAATGCTCGAAGCCGATACCGATGTCATTGCCGAATACAAAAACTGGCTGATCTGCAGCGAATGCGGCACCCTTCAAGAAAACTTTGCGCTTGATAATCGCACCGAAATCAGCTGCGTTAGGTGCGGTAAAACATTGCGCTCGGCCCGCGCCGCCTGGCTGGAGCTTTGCGCCGCGCTGACGTTCAGTTCGCTTTTGTTGTTCATATTAAGTAATACCTTCAATTTTTTGACCGTCGAAATCGCGGGCCAAGTACACAGCGCCACACTGCTAAGCGGCGTCAACGCGCTGCTTGTACACAATCAGTGGGTACTGGCGGGCTTGGTGTTGACCACTATTTTTCTTTATCCACTGTTTGAAATCGTGGCCCTTTTGTATGTGCTTGTCCCCTATCTTTGTCAAAGGCACGTGCGCGGGCAGGCCACCACTTTTCGCTGGCTTATAAAAGCAGCGCCCTGGAGTATGCTCGATGTCTTTTTGCTTGGTGCGCTGGTCACCGCGGTCAAAATGGGCGACCTTGCCAAGGTCGAGGTGGGCGTTGGCGGCTATCTCTTTTTTGTACTGGTGGTGATGTTAAACCTCGCATTTCGGTTAATTGACCGCGAGCAAATTTGGAATTGGATCAACCCCAACAACTGCTACACGCAAGGTCGCCACAGCGAGCTTTACGATTGCGAGTTGTGTAAAGCTTTGGTGTGCGTGTCGCTTGCCGAAAAGCTCGACAATTGCCCGCGCTGTCGCGCACCTCTGCACCGTCGCACGCCTCAAAGTTTGCAAAAGACGCTGGCGTTGCTGGTCGCCGCGACAATTTTGTACATTCCCGCGAACTTATTGCCGATCATGGTGTATTCCGAGCTTGACGTGAATTACAGCGCAACGATCATGGCCGGGGTCATTGAGCTGGCCGAGAACAACCTCTGGGGCATAGCGACAATAGTTTTTATTGCGAGCGTGCTTGTGCCTGTGGCCAAGCTCTCCTCTATGTATTTTTTAATCTGGTCTATCCATAATCGCAAACGCAGTTGGATAAAACACCGAGCACTTCTGTACAGAATCACCGAGGTGATCGGACGTTGGTCCATGGTTGATGTGTTTGTTGTAACGCTGCTCACCGCGGTGGTGCAGTTCGGTTTTATTGGCGTGGTGCAACCGGGGCCCGCGCTGCTGCCTTTTGCGGGCGTGGTGCTTCTGACCATGCTCGCCGCGGAAGCTTTTGACCCGCGCCTTATATGGGACAGCGCCAAAGAGACCATCGCCTACCCGACGCCGCCTTCGGGGGCATCCAAGGCGCGTCAGGCTCCGTTGGGTGACCGCTGAGGTTTATTGCGCTTTCGGCATCGGCTGATCTCGGCGGGCGAACGGGGCATGGTGGTACCATAACAACTCAGTCTGAATCGGGGTATCAATGGAAGTATTGAGGCCAAATATTAAACGTATGCGCTCGCTGTCGCCTGTTTGGATCATTCCGGTCGTCACGCTGTTGACGGGCATTTGGCTGGCTTTGCATTCTTGGCAAAAGCGCGGTGCCGACGTCGAAATTATTTTTAACGAAGCGCTCGGTATCACCGTCGGGCAAACGGAGGTGCGCCTCAAAGATGTCCCGGTCGGCAAGGTCACGCATATGCGCCTGTCGGAGGACCTTTCGAAAGTGATTGTGCGCGTCGCGCTCAACCAGCAGATCAACAAACACTTAAGCGAGAATTCGCGTTTTTGGCTGGTCCGCCCGCGCATCAGCACCTCGGGCATCTCGAACCTCGGCACGTTGATTTCCGGCGTGTATATCGTAATGGACCCGGGCAAACCCGGCGAGTACCACACCACCTTCGAGGGTCTCGAAGAGCCGCCCGCATTCAAATCCGACGATCAAGGCACTCAGTTTATTTTGCTCGCCGAGCAGCTCGGTTCTTTGGACATAGGCTCACCTGTTTATTATCGCAATGTGCGGGTGGGCGAAGTGACAGGTTACAAGTTCGGCGATTCGGGCTCGAATATCGAAATACGCGTGTTTATCGAGGCGCCGCACGACAAGCTGGTGTACACCCGCACGCATTTTTGGAACGTCAGTGGCTTTGACGTCACTATAGGCGCAGAGGGAATAAAAGCGAATGTGGCCTCAATAGCGTCGCTTATAAGCGGCGGCGTCGCGTTTGAAAACCCGGTCGGTTTTGGGGTGGCGACGGGGGCTTCGAGCAATCACAGGTTCAACCTGTACGCGGATAAAGAATCCATTGTCGATGGCCGCTTTACGCTGCAGTATTATTACTTGCTGAAGTTTTCCCATTCTGTGCGCGGGCTTTCGGTCGGCGCGCCTGTGGAGTTTCGCGGCATCAAAATCGGCGAGGTGCTTGAGGTAAAACTCGACGCGGTGACCCGCGAAGAAGGCAGTTTGCATGTGATTGTGGCGATAGAGCCGCAACGGCTAATTGCCGACAACGAACCGAGTCGCGAGCAGTTCGACGACACTATGGCCGATCTTGTCAAAAAAGGCCTTCGCGCACAAATTCGCAACTCCAACATGATTACCGGGTCGCGCTATATCGCGCTCGGGTTCCCCGCGGTTAGTGCCGATGCCGAACTTGTTCGCCTGAATCAATTCTCAGAGATACCCACGCAGGACAACGCGCTCGAGAATATCGACCAGCAGCTTGCCGAGGTCGCCAATAAAATCAGCAACCTACCGCTCGATAAGATCGGGCAGAACCTGGGTGAATCGCTGCAGCATTTGAACAATATTTTGGGCGTGTTCGACAACAAGCAAACCGCAGACGAGCTTCATAAGACTTTGGCGAATGTGAGCTCGGCGTCCGCGGAATTTCAGTCGCTTACCCAGCAAGTGGAACTGACGTTTGCCCAGCTTGAGACCACCATGGCGTCGCTCGACAGTTTGGTGGCGCCCGATTCGAACACCCAATATCAAATCGATCGCATGCTGCGGTCGGTCAAAGATGCCGCGGACACGCTGGAGGCGCTGATGCAGCAACTGCATGACAAGCCCGATGCACTGATTTTTGGAGGCGATCGATGAAAAACGCGCGTTGGTTACTTTTGGGTTTGTTGCTGAGTGTGTCGGCCTGCAGCACCACCGGGGTGAAGAGCCAATACTATTCACTTTACGCGAGGCAAGCGTCGCCCGCGGGGCTCGAAGCGGTTGTGGCCGAACCTATGGGTATAGGCCCGGTGCAGCTTCCAGGGCAATTGCAGCGTAAACAAATTCTCAGCTATAGCGCGGGGCAACAGGTGAAACTCGCCTCCCACGCGCTTTGGGCAGAAGACCTCGATACCCTAATTAGCCGCGTGCTCGCTCAGGATGTTTCCATATTGCTCGGCAACCCCCATGTGTTGTCCTATCCTTGGGGAGTACAGAAGCGGCCGAGCACTCGGGTGGCCATCACCATTTTGGAACTTGGTGGGCCTTTGGGGGGCGATATCAGCCTCGAAGCTCGCTGGCAGTTGCTCGGCGCGGACGGCGAGGAACGTTTACCGGGGTCGGCCCGTCTAAGTAAACAGACGCAAGACGCGTCCTACGAATGTTACGTGCGGACGATTAACGAGTTACTGAGTGAACTTGCCAGGGAAGTGGCGACCACACTCGAGCGCTCGGCGCGATAACCGCAAACCGACTGCAGCAATTGTTGGTCTATTCGTACTATCATGTGGGGCGACACGTAAATACTATCGTTTATCACCGGGTCGAGTCTCCAAGGGGTTTGGGTCCCAAAGCGGTTAGCGGGCGCCAAAACATTTACCACACTAGCTGATTCACAGGACAGGAGTAGCAATGAAAGTAGGGCTGTTGACCGGAGGCGGCGATTGCGCCGGCCTTAACGCTGCGCTAGGGGCTGCAGCGCAATGTCTGATTCACAATGGCGTCGAGACTTTAATCGGTTTCGAGGATGGCTTTCTTGGTTTGATCGAAAAACGCTGCCGCACTTTGGGCCGTGATGACGTGAGTACGATTATCTCCGAGGGCGGCACCATACTTGGAAGCTGCAACAAAGCCTCGCCTTCTAATCACTACGGCGAAAACCGTGTTCCCGATGTGGTCGAGTATTATCGAAGCCTCGGTCTGGACGGTATTGTAGCAATAGGCGGGGACGGCACTATGTCGATGTGTCACGAACTGTCCGAACACGGTCTTAATTTTATCGGTGTACCCAAGACCATCGACAACGACATAGTCGATACCGACCAGACGTTCGGTTTTGATTCGGCCGTAACCGTGGTGATGGAGGCCATGGACCGATTGCACACCACGGCGCGCAGCCACCGCCGCACTATGGTGCTTGAAACCATGGGCCGTTACGCCGGTTGGATCGCGCTTTACGCTGGTATCGCGGGCAATGCCAATATCGTATTGATTCCCGAGATTCCATTTTCACTAGACAAAGTTGCCAGAATTATCAACGAACGTAGGGCTCGACGCCTGCACACGCTGATAGTCGTGGCCGAAGGGGCCAGCGTCGCGGGCGGCACCCAGGTGATCAGTCAGAATGTCGCAGACAGTCCGGACCCGATACGTCTCGGGGGTATCGGTCGATTCCTGCAACAGCAATTGGAAAAGGTCATCGATTGTGAAATACGCTCAATGAGTTTGGGTCATATCCAGCGCGGCGGCGCACCGACTTCCGCCGACCGCATTCTTGCCACCGTTTACGGGTACCGCGCGGCGCGCCTGGCACTAGAAGGCCGGTGGGGACGCATGGTGAGTTTGCACAACGGTACCTATACGGATATCCCAATCGGCAGCGTCGCGAATAAAACCCGTACCATACCCGAAGATCATTTGTTAATTAAAACCGCTCGGGAATGCGGCATCAGTTTCGCCGCGCCTTAAAACACGTGCAACACCTGTCGCCGACCAGACACCGCCAAACGGCGGTGTCTTTGGTAAATAGAATTGCCGAAGTGTTGTAACGTATCAAAGCGTCGCGCTACGGTCGGCGGCTATTGCGCGCGAGCAGCATTCGCCGCTCAACGCGGGGTGGCGAAGTTCTGAGTCCAGTAGCGTTTGTAATAGGTCTCGGACTCGTACAGGTAGGCGGAGCCGAATTCGCGGTAATTCGGCGACATAATATTCTGACAATGGCCGGGTGAGTCGAGTAAGCCCGTCATGGCTTCGCCCACGGTGCGTTGTCCGGCAGCCAAATTCTCGCCCACAAAACGCCAAAAATAGCCGGTGCGGTTCACCCGTTCGCCGACATTCGAACCGTCGCTGCCGGCGTGGGCAAAAAAATCGTGCTCGGTCATATCTTGCGTGTGGCGAATCGACGACTCCTGAAGGTGGCAACTCCACTGTAAACGATGAGTGGCGGGGTAGTACTGGTCGCCGCAATCGCGCGGACTTTGGCGGGCGGCATTGACCGCGCCCAGCATCTCGACGTCCAACCCCGACATGCAAAGATCAATAACCTCTTGTGAAGTCGTATAGACGTCGCCAATGGTGGTGAATTGCCAGTGCTGGGCAGCATTTGCCAGGGTTAAACCTTCGGCGGACATAAGATCCTCTGACAAATAGACGTCGTAGGTGCGCGACGGTTGCAGCAGGTTGGTCGGCTGAAATTCCAAACGGTTGTCGGCAAGGCGTCGCACGCTGCCTGCGACCGGCTCTTGGCCATAAGACAGCCGGATCAGGTTTTGCAAATTCTGACCGGTAAGCAAATCGGCATCGAACAAGACCGTGACGCGTGTCACCAGCGCGATCCGCTCGTCATTGACGCTCGGAAAGGCAGCGGTGACGTTGAGACGACCTTCCTCCGGCGGCGCGGGTGGTGCGGCCGAGGGCGGCGGGGGTACTTCGGTACTTGGAGGCTCGGGTGTTTGGGGAGTTGCGGGCGTGCTGTTAGAGTTTGAGTCGCAGGCGCCGAGCAGGCAAACAATCGTGAACCAAAGCGCACTCATTGGCACTGACAATCGTCTTGTTATGTATCTATACATTCCCAAATACCTCATTCGGTTCTGGACGAATTGCGTCCCGATGGGCTGCAGCTTTGTAAAGCTTGCACCTAAATCAAAATCCGGCAAGCCCCGGGCGTCGCCGCTCAGCGTTCATTTGGACCTCTAAACTGCCCTTTTTGCTGATATTGAGGCGCCAAATATTTCCTCTCGTGCAAGATCCGGGCTAAAGACACGGTATTAAGACCAAAGCGGGGGCGCCAACAGAAAGCGTCGCGAAGGCGGCCACCGAATGAAGGATCGCGCCCAAACGGGCGACAAATATTTGGGAGACTCTGGCATTTTGCGCGTCGCGCTTGAGCCATCGCCAATTGCGCCAAGCGAGTCCGAACAAAGCCGTTGCGACCAAGAGCGTGAACAGCAGCACCAAGAGGTTCGTCCAGCCAATGCCGGAAGCGGTTGCGCCATAGAGGCACCCAAGAGACAGCCCCGCGTAGAGCGCAACAAAGTAGAGACTCCAAATAATCAAACCGAGAGCGAGTTGTAAAAGATGGTAGGGCGCGAACATTATTGAGGCGCTCCTGCCAGCATCGGCATAAGAATAACGGCGCCATAGATCAGCCAGAACACCCCGGTGGTGTAATACCACCAACGGGCCACGACCACGGGTTCATAGGGCGCATTAAGGCCGACAAAACCCAGTCGAACACGCCAGGCCTGGAGCGCGGTCATAATCACAGCCAGCGCGCTGTGCGCCAGTTGATAGTAAAGCATGACGGTGATCACCGCATCGTGCGAGGTGGCTTTCGGAGCGAGGCTGGACGTTTGCCATAAGAAAATGGAAAGCGCCAGGTGCACGGCGCCAATTCCTGTGACCCACCAAAGGTGTTGCAGCAGGTGAGGGGCCGCGTCGCGGCGCAAACGCTTTACTGTGTACCGCAACCAGACAGTCGCGAAGCTCAAAAGCGCCCCCGAGGCCAACCAAGGTGCGAAGTGGAGCGGCGGTTGGGTGGGCAGCTGCCAAGCCGGCGCTACGGTCCAAAGATAAAACCAACCAAAGAGCATGGCTAAAAACAACGAGCCGTTCGCGAGCAGTGTCACGCCCATGCCCCAGAGACCGGGACCGTCATGGGTGCGCGAGTGCAAGGGCGGGTCGCCTTCGACCACGCGGGCATCGGGCGCCGCGTTCGGGTGCGCGCCGTTTTCCCAAGACCAGCGCAACAGCAGGACGACACTCACCACCGTCATGATTAGGCCCAGCCAATACACCTTAGTCAGCAAACTCAAGCACACACCCGCCACCGCCAGTGCGGCAAAAAAGGGCAGCCAAGAGTTGCCCGGCAGATGGATGATCTCGCGCACGCGGCCGGTGAGCGGGTCGGTGCCCCAGGTCTCACGGCGCCCGTGATCGATAGCGGTGAGCCCGTGGCGGCCCTCGGCGATTGTTTGGGGCAGATCGGGGTGGTCCCATAGCGGGTGACGGCTGGCGCATTTGGGTAGGCTGACAAAGTTATAGGCGCTAGGGGGTAGGGAGGTCGCCCACTCGAGCGTGTCGGCGCCCCAGGGGTTGGTGGTGTTGGCTTTCTCGCCGAAACGAAAATGCAGAATAATATCCAGCAAGCAAACCGCGATGCCGCCGGCCATAATAAAGCCGCCGAGGGACGAGATCAGGTTGGGTAGGTCCCAACCGAGTCCGGCATCGTAGGTGTAGATGCGTCGCGGCATGCCCAGCAGGCCGGTGAGGTGCATAATCAGAAACGTGACGTTAAAGCCGATAAACACCAGCCAGAACCCCCAGCGAGATAAGCTGTGTGACGGCAGTCGACCCGAAAAGTGTGGCAACCAGTAGTAGACCCCAGCCATTAATGGAAAAAACATGCCGCCGACGAGCACATAATGGAAGTGGGCCACGACGAAATGCGTGTCGTGTACCTGCCAGTTGAAAGGCGCGAGTGCGAGCATCACGCCGGTCAAACCCCCGGCGACAAAAATAACCAAAAACCCCAACAGCCATAGCATCGGAATCTGATAAACCGGACGACCCTGCCACAGTGTGGCGAGCCAGGCGAACACCTGTATGGAGGTCGGTATCGCCACCAACATACTGGCCGCCGAAAAGAACGCCTGCGCGAGCTGCGGAATGCCGACGGTGAACATATGGTGAACCCAAAGCCCGAAGCTGATAAACCCGGTGATGATGATGGCGAGGACCACCCAGCCATAACCCACTATGGGGCGCCCGGCAAAAACCGGCAAAATGGTCGAGACTATGCCCGCAGCCGGCAGAAAAATAATGTAGACCTCCGGGTGACCGAACAGCCAGAAAAGGTGCTGCCAGAGGACCGGGTCGCCGCCTCGGGCAACATCAAAGAAGGGCATGTCGGCGGCGCGTTCGAGCTCTAGCAAGATACTGCCGAGAATCAGCGGCGGAAACCCGAACACAATCATCAGCGCCATCGCAAGAATGTACCAGGCGAACAACGGCATTTGATGCAGCGCCATATTCTCGGTGCGGGTACGCATGATCGACACCACCAACTCGACCCCTGCCGAGACCGCTGAAATTTCCACGAACGTAATACCGAGTAGCCAAAAATCGGACCCTGGCCCCGGGTTGTAGGCGATGCTGCTGAGCGGCGTGTACATAAACCAGCCACTGGCCGGCGCGATTTCCCAGATTAGGCTCGACGTCAGAATGATGCCGCCAAACAGGTAACACCAGTACCCGAATGAGCTGAGCCGTGGAAACACCAGATCCCGCGCGCCGATCATTTTGGGAATCAGATAAATCGCTAAGCCCTCGAGCACCGGCACCGCAAACAAAAACATCATAAGGGTGCCGTGCATGGTGAACACCTGACTGTAAAGCTCCGGAGTTAGGAGCGTCTGGCCCGGCAGCGCGAGTTGCGTGCGAATCAACATCGCCAACAAGCCGCCAATGATAAAAAAGACGGCGCCGGTCACCATAAAGCGCAAGCCGATAGTGGAGTGGTTGACGATTGTCAGTGCCAACAGCCCCCGGGGGTTACCCCAAACCTTGTTGAGTTCGCGATGCGTGTCGTGGCTGGCGGGGTTGATGTCAGTCATTGGTCGAGGGTTTCCAGCCAAGTGGCAATGGCGTTGAGTTCCTGGGGTGTCGAGGCGCGGTGTCCGGGCGACTCGGCGTTCGGTTTATGACTGGGATGGGTTTGCAGCCATTCGAAAATACTCATATCCTCCTGGGCGCGGCGGCCGCTGCCCGACAGCCGCCTGGCACCGATATTGCTGAGATCCGGCGCGGGGAATTGGCCGGAGGCTTGGGCGCCCGCGCTGACACCGCTGATGGCGTGGCAATGGCCGCACTGGTCGTTGAACGCGTCGGCGGCGGGTTGGTGCTCGGCGGCAACGGCGACAGGTTGCTGCCGCTGTTGCAGCCAAGCGGCAAAATCCGGTTGCGCAAGGACGTGCACGCGAAAGATCATATGGGCGTGACCTGTGCCGCAGAATTCGGCACACTGTCCGCGCCAAACGCCCGTTTTTGTGGCTTCCAGACGGATGCGGTTAACGCGCCCGGGAATTAAATCGATTTTGCCGCCGAGGCTTGGCACCCAAAACGCGTGAATGACATCTTCGGCGCTGCCGTAGAATTCAATGGGCCGGTCTTTAGGCAAGTACAGCTGGTTGGCCGTGGTCACACCGGCCTCGGGGTAGTGAAATTGCCACCACCACTGCCGCGCCGTTACGTTTATGCGAAGCGGTTCGGCGGCGCTCGGTAGAGTCGCTACATGCTGCCCGGCGGGCAGACCCACCGCCAGCAATACCGAGACACTAGCCAAAGGCAGTAAAATGCCGCCCGCGAGCACCCAGGGGTGTCTTCGATCTTCGCCACTGGACTCGTATGCACGCGTGGGTTTGCGGCGCATGGCCCAAATCCACAGGCCGCACACGAGTACCAAAACCACGGCCGAGAACCCGAACATGCCCCACCATAATCGGGCGATTGTTTGCGCGGCGGGGCCAGCCGGGTCCAGCGCCGATTGCGGGCCGGAGCAGCCGGAGGCGATAATCGTCAGAAGAGGTGGGCCAAGCAAACCCATTGTTTTTTTAAACTTTCGCTGGAGCAGCGCATGGCACATTCCCCCATTCCCAGTCGCATGGCCGTGGCCGGACACCCCATCCACCCTATGTTGATTCACTTTCCTGTGGCAGCCTTGATGGCGCTGGTCGGTACCGATGTTGCGTTTATTCTTACCGGTGACGTCTTCTGGGCCAGAGCGGGCCTGTGGCTCGCGGGTGTGGGTGCATTCGGCGGCTGGTTCGCCGGTGTGATCGGCATGGTCGATTTGTTCACAGTGGCGAAAATACGGCGGTTGATGACCGCTTCGAGCCATGCGATAGTCGCCGTGATGTTGCTGTCGGCGGCCTCGTGCAACTGGTTGTTGCGTTACAACGACCTCACCGGTTGGGTGCAACCCTGGGGCTTGTGTGTGTCTCTTGTGACCGCCTTGTTGATCGCACTGGCCGGTATCTTGGGCGGGCAACTGGTCTACGAACATGGGGTGGGGGTGGATACCGAATCCTAAAAGGTCGACCGTTCGTGACATGTCAGAGCCCCTGCATGGGTTTGGCAAGCACCAGCCCGACAATCGCAATCATCAGCCCGGATACCACCAGAACCAGTAATAAGCAATGGCTCGCACGCGTGGGCTGCGCGTTGTTTTCGGCGCGAACCACGATCGGTGCCAACAGCAAATGCCCGAATACCAAAAGTGTCACCAAGCCCAGTTTGATCACAAGCCAAGCTTGGGCTATGCCGTATGCCAGAAACACCAGGGTGCCAGACATAATGGCTGCCAAAGCGGCGGGCGTGGCCACCAAGGTGTAAATAGCGCGCGGCATAAGGCGCTTTTGGGCGATGATGTCGGTGTCCACCTGGGGCTTGCGGGCGCGGGCAATCATCAAGGCCGGTAAGTAGATCAACGCGGCACACCAACAGAGCAAAGCGGTGATGTGTAGCAACAATAGCCAGGGCATCTAAATATCCTAAAAATAAAATTCGTTCCGCTGTCTCGGGCCTCGGCGGAGCTTCGGGGCGTGTCATTCATCGCGCAATTTATTAACGCAGAACCTGTTTTCGATGCCTGCGCCGCTTCGCGCTTGTCGCGTTCTGAGCTTCCTAAAAGGAAGCATCGAAGGGCTCGGTCGTGGCGGCTTCATTTTTTGCGAAACTCTAAGCCGAGCTTTGCTAAACAAGAATGAGGCCATGATCGAGGAAAGTGTTTAAATCGCGCAATTTTTTTCAAGCGTCTCGGACTGAATCCGAGTTCGCACGGTCAGGAGGCCCCTGGATTTAGGACACGTGTGCCCAGCGTTCGCGCGAAACCGAAGCTGCAAACGAAAGACGCCGCAAGGTGTGCGCGCTGCGCCGCGCTCTGGCGGGCTCGATTTGAAGTGGGCTCGGCCTTTGCTACGGCTCAACAAGGATGGCGAAAGCGTTGGGGCTCGTCATGCGCGCGCAATCGCTTTAATCTGCCTAACAACTGCTGCAAACTGTTGCCCGTGCAAGCGCCAACTTATTTTTTGCAAACGCGCGCGCAATTGCGTTTTTTGCAAAAAGGTTGTGCCAAAGATACAAATTTTATTGGAGTCATCAGCATGAAAACCCATGCCTTAGCGGGTAAAGCAGCACCGGAGACGACCTTGGTAAATGTGGCCAAACTGGTTAGCGCGTATTACACAGACGCACCCGACGTGTCGCAGCCGACCGAGCAGGTGGCCTTCGGTACCAGCGGTCATAGAGGCTCATCGTTCGAGCGCTCGTTTAACGAGCAACACGTTTTGGCCATTACGCAGGCGCTTTGTTGGTACCGGGTGGAGCAGGGCATTGATGGGCCGCTGTTCATCGGCATCGACACCCACGCGCTGTCCGAACCCGCGTTCGCTTCGGCCATGGAAGTGCTCGCCGCCAACGGGGTCGAGGTGCGGGTGTCCGCGGGTGGCGAGTACACGCCCACGCCCGCGATCTCTCGCGCAATTCTTAGTCACAACGCCGGGCGCGCGTCCGGCCTTGCCGACGGCATCGTCATTACGCCGTCGCACAACCCGCCGGACGGTGGCGGCTTTAAATACAACCCCAGCAACGGCGGCCCAGCCGACACCAATATTACAAGCTGGATCGAGACCAAAGCCAACGAGCTTCTCAAAGGCGGGCTTGTCGGGGTCAAGCGCGTGAGTTTCCGCAAGGCGTTGCAGGCGGAGACAACGCGCGAATACGACTTTCTAGGCGAGTATGTGAAAGACCTCGGCAATGTCTTGGATATGGCGATGATTCGCGGTTCGGGCTTGCGCCTTGCGGTGGACCCGCTGGGCGGCGCAGGCGTGCATTACTGGGGCGCGATCGCCGAGCACTACGGTTTGGATTTGACCGTTTTGAACACTCGGGTCGACCCCACTTTTCGGTTTTTGGCTCTGGATTGGGACGGCAAGATCCGCATGGACCCGTCCTCGCCATACGCAATGAACGGTCTGATTGATTTAAAAGACCGCTACGACGTCACCTTCGCCTGCGACACAGACCACGATCGTCACGGCATTGTCACAAAAAGCGTCGGCTTGATGCCGCCCAACCACTATCTGGCGGTGGCCATAGATTATCTTTTTCAAAACCGGCCCGAGTGGCGCGCCGAGGCCGCCGTAGGTAAAACTCTGGTATCGAGCCAAATCATAGACCGAGTGGCAGCGGGCATCGGCCGCAAAGTGCTTGAGGTGCCGGTTGGCTTTAAGTGGTTTGCCACGGGTTTGCAGGACGGCTGTTTGGGCTTTGGCGGGGAAGAGAGCGCAGGCGCCTCTTTCTTACGGCGCGACGGTCGAGTGTGGACGACCGATAAAGACGGCTTGGCGCCGGCGTTGCTGTCTGCGGAAATTACCGCCAAATACGGGAAAGACCCGGGCGAAGTCTATCAAGACCTGACCGAGCGTTACGGCGCGCCGGTTGCCGACCGAATCCAGGCCAAAGCCAACGCCGAGCAAAAAGCCAAGCTGAAAAAACTGTCACCGCAACAAGTGCGCTCGACCACGCTCGCCGGTGAACCCATACTGAACGTTCTAACCAAAGCGCCGGGTAACGATGCCGCCATTGGCGGTCTGAAAGTGGTGACCGAAAACGGATGGTTCGCCGCGCGCCCTTCGGGCACCGAAGACATCTATAAAATCTACGGCGAAAGCTTCCGCGGGCAAGACCATCTGCGCGCCTTGCTGGAAGAGGCCCAAAGCTTAGTGGATCAGGCGCTCGCCTGAGGTTAAACAGTGACTGTCGAGATGCGAGGCGGCCGACCCGACTTTCCTAGAGCTCAATGCTTTTGGTAAGCGCGATAGCCGAGCTGCCGCCGACCATTATTTCGAATTCGCCTGGTTCGAATATAAACGCACCCTCAGCGTCGTAAAATCCGAGTGCCTCTCGCGTCAATTCAAACGTTAATTCGGCTTTTTCGCCCGGGGTCAAAAAACGCTTTGTGAAGGCTTTGAGCTCTTTCACAGGGCGCACCAGGCGGGACACCTTATCGCGCACGTAAACCTGGATCACTTCTGCGCCGGCGCGGTTGCCGGTGTTGGTCACCGTGACTTTTACGCGAATAGAAGACGGCGGCACGGCGGTCAAGCTCAGTTGCGAGTAGCCGAAAGTGGTGTAACTCAAGCCGTGACCGAAAGGGTAGAGCGGGTCGTTGGCCTGATCGCTGTAATGCGACCAGAACACAGTGGTTAAGGGGTCGGGGCGCCCGGTACTGACGGCGCGGTAAGAGAGCGGAATTTGACCGACGCTTCGCGGAAACGACATAGGCAGCTTTCCGCTCGGGTTGAACGCCCCGAAAAGTAAGTCGGCAATCGCGTGCCCGCTTTGGCTGCCAAGGTGCCAGGTCTGCACAATGGCGGGGATGTGCGCATCCGCCCAGGTCAAGTTCAGCGGTCGGCCACTCGCCAACAACAGCACAATGTTTTGGTTCACGCTGTACACGGCCTCCAGAAGCTCCTGCTGCAGACCCGGCAGATCGAGTTGTGTGCGACTGCGGCCTTCACCGGATTGGTAACCGTGCTCACCGAGCATGAGCACGACGACTTCGGAGCGCTTTGCCAACGCGCGCGCTTGTTCGATGGCGCTGCGGTCTTCTAGCTCAAACACCAAAGGGTCAGAGAAGGCCGAGACCCCTATATTGAAGTCCACGCCGCGCTCATAAGTGTAAGTGACGCCATGCTGCTTAAGTCCTTCGAGCAGCGACACGGCCGAACCGTCTATGGCCGCGGCACGGGCGGTGCCGAGTGGACTGCTTTGATCCGCCGCGAGCGGACCTATAACGGCGATTCCCGAACGATTTTTGTCCAGCGGCAGAAGATTGTTGCTGTTTTTCAGCAACACCATGGATTTGCGGGCCATATCCCGCGCCGCCGCGGCGTGCTCCTGTGGGGGCGGTTCGGCGGGCCGTTTTGTGTATCTGTAAGGGTCGTCGAACAAGCCCAACTCAAATTTCACCCGCAATACGCGTCTGACGGCATCATCGATCTGCGCCTCATCGATTTCGCCGCGCTCGACCAACGCGGCTAACTCGTTGATATAAATCGCGCTTTCCATATCCATATCCGAGCCGGCATTCACGGCGAGGGCAGCGGCGTCGGTGCGATTCGAAGCGACGCCGTGTTGGATCAGCTCTTGGATCGAGGTCCAGTCCGAGACCACAAAACCGGTAAAACCCCACTGACGCTTTAGCAGGTCGCGCTGGAGAAACTCCGACGCCGTGGCCGGGGTGCCGTTCAGTGAATTAAACGCATTCATCAAGGTTCTGGCGCCGGCGTCCACCGCCGCGCGAAACGGGGGCAGAATGGTGTTGTAAAGCGTGTAACGGCTGACATCCACGCGATTGTAATCGCGTCCGGCTTCGGCAAAGCCGTAGCCCGCCAGGTGCTTGGCGCAGGCGGCTAAAGTGTCGGAAGCGGCGAGGTCTTGGCCTTGAAAGCCGCGCACGCGCGCCCGGGCTATCTCGGCGCCTAGGTAGGGGTCCTCGCCCGCGCCCTCGGCAACCCGGCCCCAGCGCGGGTCTTCGGATACGTCGACCATAGGCGCAAACGTCCAGTTTATGCCATGAGCGGTGGCTTCTACGGCGGCAATGCGGGCTGAGCGTTCAATCGCCTCCAGGTCCCAACTCGAGGCTTCGGCAAGCGGAATCGGAAAGAGGGTCTGGTACCCATGGAGCACATCCAAGCCAAACATCAAAGGTATCCCAAGCCGAGTTTGCTCCACCGCCACCTTTTGCAACGCGAGCACTCTATCGCGCCCCCGGACATTGAGTAGCGCGCCGACCCACCCTTTGCGCAGGTGTTCGTATTTGATTTGATCGTTGCCTGAATCAGGTGCGGGGCCGGTCGCGTCCCAAAAGCCGTTGTACAGGTTCATTTGACCGACCTTTTCCGCCAGCGTCATTTTCGAAAGCAGCGCGTCGACCGCGCGTTCGATTTCGGCGTTGTCAGAGGCAAAACTCAAAGGCGTAAGCAGCGACAAGAACAAAAGCGCGGCAGAGTCGAAGAGTTTTCCGAAGGTTGCCTGGGTTTTGGGTAACACACAAAAGTTTGTAAAAATGGGCATAGGGCAGTTGCATTCGTTGGGCTGACGTCCATTGAGGCAAGTAAGTTTCGTGCCAGCTGCGCCGTTCGTCGATAATCGTAGAGTTACTGTGGCGCGGGCGGGGTATGGCACGCGCGTTGGCGAAAAAGGTAGCGACAATCCCCCGAGGACGCGGAAGAATTTACACGCGCGCGGTAGAGTTTTCTTCGCGAGGCAACCAAGGCACGTGCTAACGCATCTACGCGAGCGCTTTAACGGCCACAGAGAGCGTTTTATGTCTTTTCCGTTAGCTGACATAGGCTCGAAATAGACTGTTTCTTCGAGGCTTCGATACATTTAGAGGCTGCAACAGCGCCGCACAAAAAGGGGGGGTTCAAAAAAACGGTCGTCGATCCGTTTCGGCTGGTTAACCTGTAATTTGATAAAGATGTGATATAAGCGTGGTATTTGTGTGATAAAACTATGCGAAAATCTAGAGCGTCCATCGCATCAACCGGGATCATAATAATGACAAGCCTATCGAAATGCTTTTTGATAAAACCTAAACTTCGAATTCTGCCACGCCTTCGAAGCTTGTTGCTGGTGTTGTCTGCGGCGACCATGCTGAGTGCCTGCGGTGGTGATGCCGGTGATGCCAGCAGTTCCAGTTCGTCTTCAAGCTCGAGTGGCGCGCTTGCAAGTTCCAGTTCAAGCGCAAGCTCCAGCAGCTCCTCTTCCAGCTCCAGCAGTTCCTCATCTTCGAGTTCTAGCAGCTCTTCAAGCGGTCTTGCCGTCGAAGGCGATTTGGTGGTGGCGGTTAACGCCGGTGGTCAAAGCTTGGAATTCGAGGGCATCAGTTTCACGGCCGACCAATTTTATCGAAGCGGCACCGCAAACAGCACCTCCGACCCGATCGCGGGGACCGATGGTGACGCGCTGTTCCAGACCGAGCGCTACGGTGCCTATTCATACGAAGTCCCGGTAAGCAGCGCCACGTACGATGTCGAGCTCTTTTTCAATGAGATGTATCAAACCGCGGCAAACGCGAGATCCTTTACGGTCACGGTGGAAGGCGAGGCGGTGTTTACCGACCTTGACCTCTTCGCGCAAGCGGGGCACGACACCGCGTACCGGCGCATCATTAAAGGCGTAGAAGTCACCGATGGCAACTTGACCATTGCGCTGAGCGCGTCGCTCGACAACGCCACCATAAGCGGTTTTGCCGTGTACTCCGCGAGCGGTGTGCTGGAGGAGCCAACCTTTCCAATCGTGCCTGTGACCAACCCAAACATATGGGCGGATGTGCCCGACATGAGCGTGATTCGCGTCGGCGACACTTATTATATGAGCAGCACCACCATGCATCTGATGCCGGGCGTGCCGATTATGAAGTCCACCGACCTTAAAAACTGGGAGGTGATCAACTACGCTCACCAGGCGCTGGACCCGAACAATAACGCGTTGAACTTGAACGGTGGCAATGCCTACAGCCGAGGGACCTGGGCGAGCAGTATCAGCCATAAAGATGGCACGTTTTACGTGACGTCATTCTCTTACACCACCAACCGCACCTACGTCTGGAAAACCAACAATATCGAAGGCGGCAGTTGGACGCAGGCGACTATATCGCCGCTGATGCACGACTCCTCTTTGCTGCTCGATGACGACGGTCGCAACTGGATGGCGTACGGCAGCGATACCGTGCAACTGGTCGAGTTAAACGAGGACGCCACCGCCATTAAGCCCGGCGCATCGCCGCGTACCATTATTCAAAGCGCATCGGCCGTCGCCGGTACCAACTTTATTCTGAAAGCCGAAGGCACCCAGATTCAAAAAATCAACGGCTGGTACTACATTTCTAACATCTGCTGGCCGAGCGGCAGCCCGCGCACGCAGGTGGTGCACCGGTCGCGCAATATCACAGGCCCTTATGAAGGGCGCGTGGTCTTGCGAGAAAACGTCAATGGCGCAGGCGTGGCGCAGGGTTCTTATATCGGTACGCCCGACGGCGATTGGTTTCTCTACGCGTTTCGCGACAGTGGCGCCGCCGGTCGAATCCCTTATCTGGTACCTGTCACCTGGCAAAACGATTGGCCGGTGGTCACCGATGGTGTGCCTTCGGTGCTCGATTTCACGGTCGAGGACCGCGGTATGCAAGGCATAGTGCGCTCGGATGAATTCGAGTCAGGCGGCTTGGACATCGTTTGGCAATGGAACCACAACCCCGACAACAGCGGCTGGTCGCTTACCGACCGCCCAGGGTTTATGCGCATCACCAACAAGCGCACCGATGCCAATATTCTCGCAACGCGCAATACCTTGACCCAACGGATGTACGGGCCGACCAGTACTGGCACCATCAAGCTTGATGCCAGCGGACTGAAAGATGGCGACGTTGCGGGGATCTCGGCGTTTTCGGGCGATTACGGCTTGGTGGGGGTGACCAGCACCGGCGGCTCTAAGTACGTGGTGATGATCAACAACGGTATGGAGATCGCCCGCACGCCCATTTACACCGACACCGTGTATTTACGCACCTCCGGCGATCTCAGAAATCAAATCGACCGGGCCACATTCGCCTACAGTACCGATGGCATCAGTTGGACATCCATAGGCAACAGCCTCAGCATGCGCTTTGACGTCGGCAAACACTTTATGGGCACCAAGTTCGCGCTGTTTAACTACGGTACCCGAACGACGGGCGGTTACGCGGACTTCGACTGGTTCCATGTAAGCGATTGAGCTGCGACACAACGCAATCGCCAAGCGCCTGCCATCCAGACAAGCGCTTGGCGATTGCAATGGTTTTCGTTTTTGCGATACATGCCCACTTCTGCGACCCTGATATATGAAATATTAGCGGCCTAGTACGTTGAGCGACGCAACGCGTCCTTATGTCATGCGAATAACCGGGTGAAATGTCTATGAGTCTTTTGAAGCGCGTTCAGTGCGCTATTGTAATGGTAGCGCTACCTCTTTGGGCTGCGGCGGCACCCGACCCCAATTTTCATATTTATCTTGCGTTGGGCCAATCCAATATGGAGGGTTCGGCGGCAATCGAAGCGCAGGATCGTGGGTCGTTTCCGAGCATTCGAATTCTGCAGGACCAAAACTGCGGTAACAGTTACCGCTACGGCGAATGGCGAGAATACGCGCCGCCGATCATTCGTTGCGGTTCCGGTGGTGGTCTGGGGCCGGCCGATACCTTTGCCAAGACGATGGCGGCGGAGTTTCCGAATGCCACCATCGGCATAGTCGGTGCCGCATACGGTGGCGCGGCCATCGAATACTTTCTCAAAGACTGCGCGAGCTACGGCGCTTGCGCACCGCCTTTTGGCGCCATAGCGGGTGCACCTAGCGGCGGCGGTTATGCCTGGGCGATGGATCTCGCTCGCAAAGCACAGGAAGTTGGCGTCATCAAAGGGTTTATCTTCCACCAAGGCGAGACCAACTCTGGACAGGCCACGTGGCTTCCTCGGGTGCAACAACTTGTCAACGATCTGCGTCGCGATTTGGGCCTCAATGCCGACGAGGTGCCCTTTATTGCGGGCGAGCTTCCTTATACGGGCTGTTGTGCGGGTCACAACGGTAACGTGCGCCAAATTCCGGGTGCCATCGTCAACGGTCATTATGTAACCGCTGACGGCGGACTCAACGACAAAGGCGACGGCCTGCACTGGAATTCCGCAGCGGTGCGCGAGATGGGGCGTCGATACGCCGCAAAAATGATCGAAGTGGGCAGCTTCGGTCCACAGTCCTGCGGGAGCACGGGCGGGGTGGCGGTGTGTTGCAGCATGAACTCCGACCCAGACGGCGACCTGATGGGCGAAGAGAACGGCGAAGTCTGCATGGTCACTGAGCAAACCCCAGGCTACCACCCGCCGAACCCCGACGGGGTGGTTGCTGCAATCAATGCCGGCGCCAGCGGCGACGCGCTCGAGTACGACGGTATCTGGTACGCCCCCGATCAGTATTTCGACGGCGGTATGGCCAACTCGACGACGGACGAGGTGACCGGAAGCGACGGCAGTGCCCTATTTAAAACCGAGCGTTACGGCACTTTCAACTACGCGATACCGATCGATAACGGCACTTATACCGTTGAACTCGGCATGGTGGAAATCTATCAAACTTCAACCGGTACGCGGTCGTTTCATGTGGACCTGGAAGGTCAGCGGGTGATCGACGGCCTGGACCTCTTCGCGCGCGCGGGCCACGACGTGCTTTATAGGCCTGAGCCTTTCGCGACCACGGTCACGGACGGGCGTTTGGACATCGAGGTGGTGGGTATTGTTGACAACGGCACTTTGTCCAGCATCCTTGTGCGCGAATCCAGTTCGGGCCCAAGTTCCAGTTCTAGCTCCAGTTCCAGTTCCAGTTCCAGTTCGAACTCCAGTTCCAGCTCCAGTAGCAGCTCGTCGTCGAGCAGCTCTTCCAGCAGTTCCTCCTCATCCAGCAGTTCGTCGGGCGAGGCCTCAAGCAGCGGCACCACCACAGGCGGCAGCACCGATTGGCCGCTGCTGTTGCTGCTGGCAGGCGGGCTTGCGAGTCGGGGTCGCCGCAAAAGCTGAGTCGCTTAGAAATGTTTCATTGGTTGACCGCTGTTGGCCGGCCCGAATTACTGGGCCGGCCTTTTTTTCGGCAATTTGGGGTCAGGTAAGAATTTTCATGGTAACGATTACCTTCCTTCTTCCAAAAAAAAGAGCGCCCAGAAATTTCATCTGACCTCAATTTTTAGGTCCATCGCGAAATTCGTAAACCCCGCCCGCCTCGGTGGCAATATCGACAAGGTCGCTTGCCGCGAACGACACAGCCGGCAGATTGACTTCTGTATGTTTAAGCGGTGGCTTTATCTCCGGCAGTTGATAGAACGCGTTGGTGTTCACGCCTTTTGCTTTTCGGACTTTGAAGCCTTGCGGTTGGGGCAGCGGCGCAAGGCTTCGAAGCCGCAGGTTGCCGCCCAGCCGCGAAACGACTTTCAGCCAGGTGACGCGGCTCTCCTTCCAGGTCATGTCCACCACGAAACCGCCGCGCATAACAAGCCCCGTCACTTTGCCCTCCGGCCAGGCAGTAGGCAGCGCGGGTAACAAAAATACCGCTCCGTCGTGACTTTGGGCCAACATTTCAGCCACTCCCGAGGTGAAACCGAAATTGCCGTCAATTTGAAAAGGCGGGTGCGCATCCATCATGTTGGGGTAAGTGCCGCCGTCCTCGCCGAACTTGCTGTCGGGGAAGCTCGCGGGGCGAATTTGGTCGCGGATCAGTTTCAATGCTCGGTTGCCGTCGAGCAGGCGCGCCCACAGATTGATTTTCCAGTTCATCGACCAACCGGTGGAAGGGTCGCCGCGCTGTTCGAGGCTTACCCGAGCCGCCTCGGCGAGCAGTGGCGAATGCAGGGGTGAAATCTGGTTGGACGGGTACAGCCCGTAGAGGTGGGAGACATGGCGGTGGTCATCGTTTGGGTCGTCCCAGTCGTCCAGCCATTCCTGCAATTGATGGTAGCGACCAACCTGCATCGGTGGCAGATTTGCCAGCAAAGCGCGCCAACGCCGAGTGGCTTCTGAGTCGATGTCGAGAAGCTCGGCAGCGGCAATCGTGTGGGTAAATAAATCGAACAGCAATTGGTTGTCCATGGTCGCACCGGCAGCCATCTTGACGCCGGTCGCGGGCGCCGGGTTCTCGGGCGACATAGACGGCGACACCACCAACCACCCGGTTTCGGGGTCTTCCACTAAAAAGTCTTCGAAGAACACCGAGGCCTCGCGCAGGATTGCGTAGTGATTCCTTAAAAAGCGCAGATCGCCGGTATAAAGGTATTTTTGCCAGATATGCTGGCTCAGCCAGGCGTTGCTAGTCGGCCAAGCGCCCCAGCTCCAATCGATGGCACCGCTAAACCGCCAAAGGTCGGTGTTGTGGTGCGCCATCCAACCTCGCGCGTCGTACATCTGTTGCGCCGCCGCTTGACCGGACTCGGACAAATCGCGAATCAGCGCGATAAACGGCTCGTGCAATTCGCTCAGATTGGTCACCTCTGCGGGCCAATAATTCATTTCCGCGTTAATGTTCAGGGTGTATTTGCTGTCCCAGGCAGGTTCGGACTCGGCGTTCCAAATGCCCTGCAAGTTGGCGGGTTGGCTGCCGGGCTGTGAAGACGCAATCAACAAGTAACGGCCGAACTGGAAATAAAGCGGGACCAGCGAGGGGTCGCGGCGCCCCGCGAACTTGGCGATTCTAAGGTCGGTGGGTTCATCGGCGAATTCACCCGCTGGCAGCTCGAAACTCACCCGCGCGAAGTAGTGCCGGTGCCGCGCGCTGTGCGCGGCCAAGCGTTTCGAATAGGCATTGGCCGGCTCGAAGGCGGCCTGGGCGGCGGCCATTTTGGTGCGCGCGCGCGCCTCGGCATTGCCGCTTATGTCTCTGTAGGAATTGAAATTGGTGGCAATGCTAACCAGCAGCAACGCCTCGCTCGCGCCTGTTATTTGCAAGCCTTTGGCATTACCGGTTACCGAGCCGTCGGTACTGGCGATCCGCGCAAAGTTCGCCAGGCGAACCTTGCCCTCTACGCCTTCGTGGCTTCGCCCGTGCCCCGTCATTAATAGGCTTTGGTGGCGCCCGGACACTTTGATAGGAAAGCCGTCTGGGTGCTCAAGGGTCATGAAAAAATTGAGCCCGCCCGGCTCGCTGCTGCGCAGCCGCACCACCACCACGTCATCGACCAGCGAGCTAAAAACCTCCCGCGAATGGGTGTTGGACCCGAGCGTGAAACGAGTGCGTGCCACCGCGTTTTCCAGGTCGAGCTCGCGGTAATAGTCTCGAACGTCGCCCTCGGTGTCGAAGCTCAGGCGCAGGGCTCCCGCCGATTGGTAGGGCATGCCTTGCGCGCCTTGGCTTGTGATCGCTTGTTCACCGAGCTTGGAGGCGGCTTCGAACTGACCTTCGTTTAGCAAGCGGCGGATCTCGGGCAATGCTTTGGCCGCTTTGGGGTTGAGGTTATTGTACGGACTGCCCGCCCAGAAGGTGTCTTCGTTTAGTTGCACAGTTTCTTCCGCGACGCCTCCGTAGACCATCGCCCCGAGGCGTCCGTTGCCCAGTGGCAGGGCCTCCTCCCATCGGGCGGCGGGCTTGTCGTACCAGAGCTTCAACTGAGGGCTTGCGGTGTCCGACGCCGTGGCGGCGTGCCAAGGCAGTAACGCGACCAGTATTAATACGACGCTATAAGACATTAAACGGGCCGGACCCAGGCGGCGGAAATTTCGAGCGACGATCAAGAGAAACTCCTTTGTGCAGTGACTAAGCGGTAGGCGAACACTACACTGGCGCGAATTGAATTGGAACTCGCTAAACGCTCGGATATCGCTCGGGCGGCTGGCTTCGAGGCGCGCACCGGATTAAGGCATCGGCAACCCGCTAATGCAGATCTTCAATATAAATGGGTCGCGGTCGCGCATCGTCCACGCGAGTACGGTTGCTTGTAATGTCAAACTCAGTCGGTTTAGCGAACAACATTGCGCAATATTATGCGTAGATAAAATATTGTCCGGTTCGACCCGGATGCACAAAATTTTTCGCAAAGGTAGACATAAATAATAAAGTTACCGAATTAATAAAAATGGCTCGCGTAGGCCGTGAGGTCAATTTGACGGGGATTTTTCTGCCGATTTATTGGCTCTGTAGCGCACTTGAAAGGCTTCGAGGTTCG
>CAZING010000005.1:0-35184 GCA_964540505.1 uncultured Cellvibrionaceae bacterium
CGTCGCTTCGCCTTGGTCGCTCATGGTTTTACTCCCAGACAATCAAAGGGCACGCTCACCTCTTTGTTATTGCGCATCAAAATGGTCCAATTGCCGATTGAGCGCGCCGCGATCGAAATCGTCGGTGACCACCGCTTCGCCGAGCGCGGTCAGCAGCACCAATCGGATCCGACCGTCCAGCACTTTCTTATCCAGTTGCATGTACTTTTCGAAGTCGCGACGCCCCATGCCAGCGGGCGGCTCGATCGGTAACCCGGCACGAGCAAGCAGCTTTCGCGCTCGGCCTAGCACCTCAGCCGACAGCCACCCCAAGTGCACGGACAGTTCACAAGCGAGGACCATGCCGGCGGCCACCGCCTCGCCGTGCAGCCAGCTGCCATAGCCGAGATGGGCTTCGATGGCGTGACCGTAGGTATGCCCGAGGTTTAGAATCGCCCGTCTGCCGCTCTCTTTTTCATCCTCGGCCACCACTTCGGCTTTTATTGCGCAAGAGCGGTAAATCGCGTAGGCAAGCGCCGCCGAGTCTTTGGCCAAAAGGCCGTCTAAATTGTCTTCCAACCATTCGAAAAACGCAGCATCGGCGATCAGACCGTATTTGACGACCTCCGCGAGTCCGGCGGCGAGCTCTCGCGGCGGCAAGCTTGCCAACACTTCCGTGTCAATCAAAACCGTTTGCGGCTGATAAAACGCCCCGATCATATTTTTGCCAAGCGCGTGGTTGACCCCGGTCTTGCCGCCGACGGACGAGTCGACCTGAGAGAGCAAGGTGGTGGGCACCTGAATAAACGGGACCCCGCGCTGGTAGCACGCAGCAGCGAAACCGGCAATGTCGCCGACCACGCCGCCGCCAAGGGCTATGACTGTGGCGTTGCGATTGACGCTGCACCTTAACATCTGGTCGAAAACGCTGTTGAGAGTCTCCAGATTTTTGAATTGTTCGCCGTCGGCAATGACCACCTCGCTGATCGCGGCGGCCGGTGCCGCGCGCGCCACCAAAGCTTTAAGCGTGTCTAGATAGAGCGCGGCCACAGTGGTGTTGGTCACCAGCACGACTTGTCGGGAGAGGTAGGGCGCCAGCAGGTCTGGCTGATCGAGCAGGCCCGCGCCGATATGTATCGGGTAGCTGCGCTCGCCAAGTTCAACATTTAGTGTCTGATAGTGGTTCAAGAGCGTATGTTCCGTGTGAAAAAGCCGCATTTTACCGAGAAATGACACATTGCGCTCGGCCGTGAGCAGGGCGATGCCTCGACACACCGAACGCGCACGGGTAAACGGAAACCGCGTGAAAGAACGCGCTGACGCGTTTCGCGTCAGCGCGTTTGATTTAGCAGGTTAACTATGCGATTGACCACCCATTGACTGCTGCGGCCATCGGTCTCCAGCACCCAGTCGGCGACCTTGCGGTATATCGGGTCACGCCGGGCGAAGAGGCTTGCAATGCGGGCCTTGGGGTCGTCCACCTGCAGCAGAGGTCTTTTTTTGTCTTTGCAGGTTCGAGCGTAGAGCTGCTCAAGAGAGGCTGTCAGGTATATCACCGTGCCCAACTGTTGCAACACCGGCAGGTTGACGGCTCTTTCGATAATACCGCCACCGGTGGCAATCACATGGTGTGTCAGTTGGGTCATGCCCAACAACACCGCCGTCTCTCGGGCGCGAAAGCCGTCTTCGCCTTCGACATCGAATATCCAGGGGATATCAGCGCCGGTGCGAGCCTCGATCAGTTGGTCGGTGTCGACGAACTCAAACGAAAGTCGGGAGGCTAGTTGCCTCCCGACTGTGGATTTGCCGGCCCCCATGGGGCCGACCAGAATCAAATTGTCGACCGTCACCTATCTCTCGGTGCCTGTCGCCATGATTCGTGGCGTGATGAAAATCAACAGTTCTCGTTTTTCATCGCTGTTTAGGTCACGTCGGAAAAACCGGCCAATCACTGGGATGTCGCCCAGAAGCGGCACTTTTGACTGGCTGCTGGCGACGGTGTTTTGGAAGATACCACCGAGCACTACGGTTTCGCCGTCTGGCACGAGCACTTGTGTTTCGAGCCGCGTTACATCAATAGTAGGCCCAGCGATGGTTTGTTCGCCCGGTGAATCCTGGTTGATGATCAGATCCATAATGATCTTGTCATCCGGCGTGATTTGCGGGGTGACGTCCAGCTTCAACAGCGCTTTCTTAAACGAGATGCTCGCGGCAACACCGCCACCACCACCTGCACCTGTTGTCGCAGACGCATCGCGGTATGGGATTTCAGTACCAGCCTCGATGCTCGCCTGCTGCTTGTCACCGGTGATGACTTTAGGCTGGCTGACAATTTCGGCGTAACCGGCATCTTCCAGAGCGGAGATTTCCAGACCGAGGAACACGTTGTTGCGAATCACGTTCCAGGCAAAAGCCGCCGGTGCAGTATCAGCGCCGGTCGCGGACAGATCGAAGAAATCGTCCGTGGTGATCTGGGAGACATTACCGTTGGCATCGTACTCGTAGTCGTCGGCATCCAAAATTCTGCCGGTGTAGGTATTCAGCTGACGATGGTCGTCCGATTCCAGAAACAGTGCGCCGCCTATAGACGCGCCCAGTTCTTTACGGAAATTCGTGTTCGCAATCACAATGCGCGCCTCAATCATCACCTGGCGAATCGGAATGTCGATCTGGTCGATCACGCGGCGGAAGTTTTCGATTTTGTCTTCAGTATCGGTCAGGATAATGGAGTTGGTGCGCTCGTCCACAATTGCATGGCCGCGCTCGGACAGAATGCTGCCGGTGGCATTGCGGTCCTGGCTTCTGGTGCTGGAAGCGCCGCCTCGGCCCTCTTCACCGTACTGTGGCAAAAACAGGTCGAACAGTTCGCGAGCGTTGGCGTAACGCACGCGAATGTACTCGGTGCGAAGTGGTGCGAGTTCTTGCAATTGCTTTTGGGTTTCCAACTCTTGGCGTTCACGTTCGGCGATTTCTGCCGCAGGCGCCACCATTAACACGTTACCGACTAAGCGCTTATCCAAGCCTTTGGTCTTCAGCACAATGTCCAGCGCCTGGTCCCAGGGGACGCTCTCTAAGCGCAAGGTGATGTTGCCTTGAACCGTGTCGCTGGCCACCAAGTTCAGATTGGTGACATCGGCGATCAACTGCAGCACGTTACGCACTTCAATGTTTTGGAAGTTCAGCGAGAGTTTTTCACCCGTGAACTGGAATTGCTTCGCGCGCTCTTCTTGCTGAGCGGCTGTTAACGGCTTTACGCTGACAACGTATTGGTTATCGGCCTGATAAGCGAGATAGTCGTAGTTGCCGGTTACGTCAATCTTCAACGAGGTACGTACCTTGTCGGACTGGGCAGAAACCATTCGTACCGGCGTCGCGAAATCGGTTACGTCCAGTTTGCGAGCAAGCTCCGCTGGCAAATCGGCCTGCATGAAGCTGACTTCAATACCGCTGCCCACCTCTTCGATATCAATATTGATATTGGGGTTCGACAACTGCACTATGATTTTGCCTTCGCCTTCGACACCGCGTTCGAAATCGATATCTCTGACGGTGGATTTGGCTTTATCAAAACTATTTTTGGAGCGCTCAGGGGTAATGACGGCGATGGACGGCGCAGACGAGTCGACATTGTTGCTGCCACCTTCCGAACCGATTTCGACGACATAGGTCGAGCCGTCCAACCGAGTGGTATAGGGGCTGGACGAATTCAGGTTGACGATTAGACGAGTCCGCCCGCCGCCGGAAACCACGACAGCGCCCGAAACATCCCCGACGTTCATCGGGAATTGCTTTTGCGCAAGCGAGTTGTCGACGTCCGCGAAATCGAGCACGATTCGCGCGGGCTGATCTATCGTATAGCCACTGGGTTCAGAGGGGGCTTCATCGAACTGCAGTCTCAGCTCAACACGCTCTCCGGGCAACTCTGCAAATTTAATATCCTGCAGCTGCGCGGCGAATGAGTATGTAGGTAGCAAGCACGCACTTACGAGGAGTCCAGCGATTTTTTTGTATTTTGAAAACATGCCAGTTATTCCTTCTCAGATAATTTCAAAGTCCGAGGACGTTGCAGCCAACCGCCTAAGCCATCAGACACAATTTCTATCAGATCAATTTGCGTGGCCGAGGTCGAAACTATCTTGCCGTGGTCCTTGCCCAGATAATTGCCCACAGTCACACGGTTGATGCCCCCCTCCCGGTCTTTGACCAATGCCCATGATCTGCCTTCTTTTTGAAGAGTGCCCACCATTGTCAAAGAATCAATACTATAAGATTCCAGGTATTCTCTTTCCCGGCCCCAATCCGGTTGTACCTTCGGATCACCCTGTTCCACTATTTGTTTGGTGTCGACAGGTTGATCGAACGGACTTCGCATCGCAGTCACGTTATAGATGTAGGCGTCGTAGGTCCGCAATGGAGGCAGCGGTTCTATCGAGCCTTCTGGTCTGTTTTTTACCTCCGCAATAAAAGTGCGTAGGTCTTCGTGGTCACCCCCGAAAGAACAGCCCTGGTTGATCGCGCAGGACAGCAACAAACCGGCACCGGCAACTGTTCTGCGCAGACTGCGAGACTGAAATAAATGTCCACCGCGCATTACGCTACTCCTGTTCTTTATACCGGTAGGTCTTGGCCTGGATGGTCATATCCAGGTTTCCGGACTTACCGTCTTGAATTATTGCGAAGTCATGCAATGTCACGATACGCGGCATACCTGCCACACCGCTGACGAAAGCGCCAAACTCATGGTAACCGCCGGATACTTTGATTTCTATGGGCAACTCCACATAAAATTCGGAAGTCTGTTCCGGTTGTAGCGTAATACTTTGTATATTCAGGCGACTGTCGATGCCTTTCTCGTCAATATCCTCGAGTAAGCCTGGCACTTCGGTATCACTGGGCAACTGTTTTACCAATGCGCCAAACGATTCTTGCATCTCTGCCATTTGCTCGCGGTATTTATCCAGGTTACTGGCTTCGAAAGCGCGCTTTTCAAAGGTCGTGCGTAAGTCGCTCTCTTTTCGTTGTTCACCGGCAAGACTCAGGTTTCGCTCTTTAACAAACGCGAAGTAGCTGCCGACGATAATAATAGCCGCGGCCAGAACGAACAGGAAGATCCGCCCCGGAAGAGGCCAAACGCCAACGCGTTCCCAGTCCATGTCGGTCAGATTGATATTTCGAATCTGCTCCATGTACTCAGACATATTAGCCATGATTATGCCCCCTCGCCATTTTCAGCGGCAGGTAAAACCGTTTGCACCTGCAGGGAAAATTCAGAAGCTTGATCCCCGAAAGAAGCATTCGCTTTAATGGATTTCAGATTGGGGTTGGCGAACCACTCGGACTGGTCGAGGTTACGAAGGAAAGACGAAACCCGGTTGTTTGACTCGGTGATGCCGTCGATCGAAATGTTGTTGCCCGAGCGCGTCATGCGATTAAAGAAGATGCCGTCCGGTACCGCGCGCACCATCTCGTCGAAATAACGGACGATGGTCGGCCGCGTGCCCTGCAGGTCTTGAATAACCTTCATGCGTGCGATCAACTCCTCGCGGCGCCTTTTAAGCTCCTGGATTTCCTTAACTTGTGTGTCGAGAATGGTGATCTCTTGTTGGAGAATGACATTGCGCTGGCGCTGACTGTCGATGGCGCTGTCGACCATAGTGATCCATATAAAGGAAACCAGTGCGGCACAAAGGGCCACGCCGAAAATCTGAATTTGAAACTCTTTCTTTTTTTCCTGTCGGTATTCTTCGCGCCAGGGCAGTAAGTTAATTCTAGCCATCGAAATCGAAACTCCTTAAAGCCAGACCAGTGGCGATCATCAAAGCGGGGGCATCATTGGCCAAAGCCGCTGAGTTCACACGTGAGGAGACCGACATATTCGCAAAGGGATTGGCGACGCTGGCAGATGTGCCGAGCTTCTCTTCGATGATTTCGGCCAGGCCGGGCATCGAGGCTACCCCTCCGGCCAGCACTATATGGTCTACATCGTTGTACTGGCTCGAAGAGAAAAAGAACTGCAGCGATCGTGTGACCTGCTGAACCACGGAGTCTTTGAAAGGCTCGAGCACTTCGGGTTCGTAGTCATCGGGCAGGCCGCCTTGCTTTTTCGCGAGGCCAGCCTCTTCTTCAGACAAGCCGTAGCGTCGCTGAATTTCTTCTGTCAGTTGGCGCCCGCCGAACAGCTGCTCGCGGGTGTAAATCGTTTTACCATCGACCAGCACGCTTAAAGTCGTCATGGTCGAGCCTATGTCGACTATGGCCACCACTTGCTCTTGCTGGTCGACGAGCTGGTCGCGGATCAAAGCAAAAGCCCGTTCCATGGTGTAGGCCTCGACGTCGACGACCTTCGGGTGCAGGTCGGCAAGCTCGAGGACACTGGCCCGGGTATCGACGTTTTCACGTCGGCAGGCGGCGAGCAATACTTTGACTTGATCGGGTGACTTGTCCGATTCCCCGAGCACGTCGAAGTCGATGGAAACCTCTTCTAGTGGATAGGGGATGTACTGGTCGGCTTCGAGGGAAATTTGCAGTTCCATCGAATCGGAGTTGAGGCCGGCTGGCATATCGATAACTTTGGTGATCACCGCCGAACCCGGTACCGCGACTGCGGCATCTTTGAGTTTGGTGCGCGAGCTTTGCACTGTCGACTTGATTGACTGGGCAACCGCCTCGACGTCGTTGATGTTCTTTTCAACGACGGCGTTGGCAGGTAAAGCCTTGACAGCGTAGTTCTCGACACGAAAGTTACCGCCCTGTCGACTCAACTCGAGCAATTTGACCGTAGTCGAGCTGATGTCGAGACCAAGCATCGGTTTGGTCTTTTTACTGAATAAGCTGAGAAGGCTCATTATTCTATCTATTTCCGCTACTTAGCTGATGTTTATGTTATAGCACTTCAACAAAGTCCTGCAACACGAAGTCCGGGATGTAAAGTGTGAAAAAGCTCTTATAATACGCAGCTTGTTTTGCCGAACACTATTATGGGTAACATTGTTTACAAGTACACCTAGAGGCGCTTGCAGACAAAAACCTTTTTTTATTCGCTCTTCCGCAGATGACACGCATACATGACACTGAAATCAATAATAAACGTTCTCATCTGGCTAATCATGGCCGGGGTAGGATGCACGCTAATCGTTTTAACGGGTGTCCATCTATACCTTAGCCCATCTTTGCCGTCTGTGGACTCTTTAAGAGACATTCGTTTACAAACGCCACTTCGAATTTATTCTTATACTGGCGACCTAATTGGGGAGATTGGTGAGAAGCGCCGCACTCCCGTTTCTTATGATGAAATTCCGCAAGCGTTTATTGACGCTTTATTATCTGCTGAAGACGCCCAATTCTACTCACATAATGGCGTCTCTATTAGAGGACTATTGCGAGCGTCATCACAATTATTGATCTCTGGCGACATTCAAACGGGCGGCTCCACTATTACCATGCAGGTCGCCCGCAACTTCTTTTTATCCCGTCGCCAGGAATTCAAACGTAAGTTCAATGAGATCTTACTCGCATTGCGCATCGAAAGGGAACTGTCGAAGCAAGAAATATTGGAACTTTACGTCAACGTGATTTTCCTAGGCAACCGCGCCTATGGTATAGAAGCTGCCGCCAATGTCTACTATGGCAAGAGTCTGTCCGAGCTAAACCTCGCCCAGCTCGCAATGATTGCCGGCATGCCCAAGGCACCCTCGACCATGAACCCGCTTGCCAACCCAAAGCGTGCGCTCGAGCGCCGCGATTGGATTCTCGGGCGCATGCTCGATCTGGGCAAGATCGACCTGCCCACCTACGAAGAGGCCGTCGCCGCGCCTGTGACGGCTGTCTACCAGAGCGTGGCGCTGGACTTGTCCGCACAATACGTCGCCGAGATGGCCCGCCAGAAGGCCGTCGAATATTTCGGTCCAGCCGCCTATACCGACGGCTACAGGATCTTCACCACTTTGCGAAGCGAACTGCAAAGCGCGGCTCAGGAAGCGGTTATAGAGGGACTGCTCACCTACGACCGACGCCACGGTTACCGAGGCCCCGAGCGGCAACTGCCACCGCCGCCGAACCTGGCAGACGCCTTGGTGCTGCCTCCGGATGACCAAGAGGCCGCAACCGAACAGGCCCCGGACGCAGTACCGACGAAACCCCAGACAACCGTGATCACCACCGGTGACCCGCAAACCGATGATGCCCTTGCGGCCTGGCGGGCAGAGCTGCTCACCAGGCTTCGCGACATTCCGACTTACGCGGGCCTCGCGCCGGCGGCGGTGATGCAGATCGCCCCCAAAAGCTTAGTGGCGCTGCTAAAATCCGGCGCTCTGGTGCGGGTTGACTGGGATCACGGACTGGCACAAGCGCGGCCCTTTATCACGGTCAACCGTCGCGGACCCAGCCCCAAAACCGTCGCTGACCTGGCGCAACCGGGCGACTTCATACGCCTGCAATACAAAGACAAGGCTTGGCATTTGGTCGGTCTGCCCGAGGTCCAAGGCGCACTGGTGTCACTAGACGCCGAAGACGGCGCGGTACTCGCGCTGGTCGGCGGCCTCGACTTCAACCTAAGCAATTTCAACAGGGTCACCCAAGCCGAGCGCCAGCCCGGTTCAAGCTTCAAACCTTTTATCTACACCGCCGCGCTTGAGCACGGCTTTACCCCTGCGACCATTATCAATGACGCGCCTATAGTGTTTGAAGATTCACTGCTCGAAAACGATTGGCGCCCAGAGAACGCCTCGGGCAAATTCTATGGGCCGACACGATTGCGAAAGGCATTGTATCTTTCGCGCAACCTGGTCTCGATTCGGGTGCTGCGCGCGGTGGGAATCGATAACGCCCTGCGCGGGCTCGGCCGCTACGGCTTCGATGCGGCGGCGCTGCCGAGAGACTTATCGGTGGCGCTCGGCAGCTTTGCGATGACGCCTATGGAAATTGTGCGCGGCTATTCGGTTTTCGCCAACGGCGGCTATCAGGTTGTGCCTTATTTTATCGACCGCATCGAAGACGCCGAGGGCGAGGTGGTGTTTCGCTCAGAGCGTTACCAGGTATGCCGGGATTGCCCGGAGCAGACGAGCGCGGCGGGGACAGCTGAAACCGGGCAGCCAGAACGCAACAACCACGCTAACGACGTCCTCGACCCGGGCACTGCCCAAACCGACCGTGACCCGCCAAGTGTCGACGACACCCCTTGGGTGAGTCCAGCTCCCCAGGTGCTGGACCCGAGAGTCGCCTACATTATGGACTCGATGCTCAAAGATGTTGTCGCCCGCGGTACCGCCAGTAAAGCCCGCGCGCTAAAACGCAGCGATATCGCCGGCAAAACCGGGACCACCAATCAGGCCACCGACGCTTGGTTTTCGGGCTATGGCGGCGGCGTGGCGACCGTCGCCTGGGTCGGCTTTGATCAGCTTGCCACCTTAGGTGCCGCCGAATTCGGCGGCACCGCCGCGCTGCCGATTTGGATCGATTACATGAGTCGAGCGCTCGCCGAGCGACCCGTGATCAGCCCACCGCGCCCCGAAGGCCTGGTGACCACGCGGATCAACCCGGTCACAGGAAAGCGCGCCTTGCCTGGGGATCCCGATGCGATTTTCGAGATTTTTCGCGTTGAAGATCTGCCCGCGCTAGACGAGGACGGCTCGGGCGCTCAAGACCCTTGGGCCGAAGACGAAATGGATACCGAAGACATATTCTAAAGCGTCGGCCGATCTTGCGCTTTTTGCCGTTGAAGCGCGACGAGCCACAAAAAAAGCCGGGTAGAACCCGGCTTTTTTTGTGCTTTAACGAGATGCAGCCGCTTAAGCCGAGCGTCGACCTGCGAAACGCTTCTTGAACTTGTCGATTCGGCCACCGGAATCGAGGACTTTCTGCTTGCCGGTGTAGAACGGGTGGCACTCGGAGCACACTTCGATCGAAATGTCTTTGGATAGGGTTGAACGGGTCTCAACCACATTGCCACAACTGCAGGTGGCTTTAATCGGACTGTATTTGGGTTGAATTTTCTCTTGCATCTTGGCCTCATCTCGTGCGCCGCCACCCGATCTTGTGCCGGGCACCGCACACTGGTTAAAGTGGTTGGCTTTTTTGAGCCGGGCATAGTATCAGAAACCAAAGGATGCGCAAGCAAACCGTGCAAAAAGCAACCACTTTCTGTTTGATCCTGCGTCGCGAGTCGCTTTGATGTCAAAGATTCTCCGCGTCGCCATGCCGACGCCGCTGCCACAGCTATTCGACTACCTACCCCCAGAGGACGCAACGGCGCCCGCGGTGGTCGGTGCGCGCGTCTGGGCGCCTTATGGCCCGCAAACCCTGGTGGGCGTAATTGTCGAGCTCGCGCAAAGCAGTCAGGTGCCTGCGGAAAAGCTGCGGCCGGTCCTGCAAATTCTGGATACCACTGCCGTATTCGACAGCCAAACTCTGGCCTTGTGCCGTTGGACCAGCGATTACTATCAACACTCATTTGGCGAGACCTTGCACGCGGCACTGCCTTTGGATCTTCGCCGCAACCGGCCCGCGCACCTGCCCACTGTCGCGTTTTGGGAACATACGGAGCTCGGCAAAGGCCTGCCCGCAGACGGATTGAAACGCAGCCCCAAACAACAGCAGCTGCATCGGTTGCTACTAGAACGGGGACACCTAAGCGCCAATGATCTTCAACAGGCGGGCATCAAAACTCAAGTCGCCCGGGCCCTTCAAGACAAAAACCTGATTCGCCAAGTGCAACAAACGCCCGACGCGCCAAGCGCCACGCGCATACTCGCCGAGGCCGCCAAAGAGCCCACCGAGGAACAGCAACGGGTGCTCGAGCAACTTCGCTATCACCGCTTCGCCGCCTATCTTCTGGAAGGCGCCACCGGCAGCGGTAAGACCGAAGTCTATCTGCAAGCCATAGCGCGCGTGCTTGCTGAGGGCCGACAAGCCTTGGTGCTGGTGCCGGAAATCGGTCTTACGCCTTTGACGCTTTCGCGGTTTCAGCAACGGTTCTGTGTGCCGGTCGTCGAGCTGCACTCAAATGTGGCAGCCAAACAACGCACCGTAAATTGGCTGCGCGCGCGCACCGGCGAGGCGCGCATCGTAATAGGGACGCGCTTGGCGGTGTTCACCCCTATGCCGGAGCTCGGCATTATTGTGGTCGACGAAGAACACGATACCTCGTTCAAACAACAAGATGGCCTGCGCTACTCGGCCCGGGATGTCGCGGTGATGCGCGCGCACAGAAGCGGCGTACCGCTGATTCTGGGCACGGCCACACCGTCGCTCGAGAGCCTGCAGAACGCGCTTTCCGGCCGCTACAGCCATTTGCGACTTCACCTGCGCCCAGGCACGGCGCGCGCGCCGAGGCTCGAGTGCTTGGATATGCGCAAAGAAGCGAAATCGGGTCCGTTTGCGCAGACGACTTTGACGGCTATAGCGGCGAGGCTCGAGCGCGAAGAACAAGTGCTGATCTTTCTGAACCGGCGGGGCTTCGCACCGGCTATGATGTGCGAGCAATGCGGCTGGGTCGCCAGCTGTCGCGCCTGCAGCGCGCGCTTGACGCTGCACAAAACGCCGCGCCATCTTCGCTGTCATCACTGCGACGCCCGCCACCGGCCGCCAAGTCGCTGCCCGGCATGCGACAACCGCGAACTCGCATCCCTCGGGCAGGGCACCGAAAGACTCGAAGAGTGGCTCGGCACCGAGTTTCCGGAAACGCCGATTTATCGGGCCGATCAGGATTCGATGCAGAGAAAGGGCGCCATGGCCGAGCTGACCAAAACCTTGCTCACCGGCAAGCGCTGCATTCTGGTGGGCACGCAAATGCTCGCCAAAGGGCACCACTTCCCCAAAGTCACCCTCGCGGTGCTGCTCGATGTCGACCAAGCGTTATTCAGCGGCGATTTTCGAGCCTTGGAGCGGCTCGGGCAGCAGGTGATTCAGGTCGCCGGGCGGGCCGGGCGGGAGGCGCTTGCCGGTCAGGTGATTCTGCAATCCCACCAACCCGACCACCCTTTATTGGTCATGTTAATTGAGCAGGGTTACAGCCACTACGCGCGCACCCTGTTGGCGGAGCGAAAGATCGGCAACCTGCCGCCCTATTGGGCCATGGCGTTGGTGCGGGCCGAATCCAAGCGCCCCGAAAACGCGCAAGCTTTTTTGCAATTGGCGGCCAACGA
This sequence comes from uncultured Cellvibrionaceae bacterium, assembly GCA_964540505.1. GTDB lineage: Bacteria > Pseudomonadota > Gammaproteobacteria > Pseudomonadales > Cellvibrionaceae > CAYZQH01. The sequence continues at coordinate 12,120 of CAZING010000005.1, forward strand.
GATCGCAGCCTTGCGGCCGCCCTGCCCCGAGCTCAAAGTGATCGGGCCTATGCCCGCGCTGCTCGAGCGCCGCCAGGAGCGCTACCGCTACCTGCTGCAAATCACCGCAGCGAAAAGACGTGTGCTGCAGCCTCTGCTCGATGAACTGTTTAAACGGCTTCGCGGCCACGCTCTGGCGAGGCGGGTGCGCTGGGCGATAGACGTGGACCCCGTGGACGCCGCATAGCGGTATATAATGTGGTCCGCTTGGTTTGCGGCGATCACATCGTGGGGCGGGCTCATCTTTCGTTGTTAGATGCCTTTGCCCATAGGGTTCGCTACAATGCGCGGCTTGTCTGCGCAGTCTTTGGCAGAGGCACACTCAACACCGACGCGAACAGCCGCACGAAAGCGGACAATTCAAACGCGGTACCGCTCGGAATCTCTCACATTCGTCACATGCTTATAAACTTACGAAGTTTCAAACTCGAACCATGACTACTACCCAGACCCAAAACATGGCAAGCCCAGCGGGCGTATCCGCAATCACACAACGAGCGACTCGTCTTTAACCATGGCCAATCACGCTAACTCGAACGAAGCTCGCGTCCCCGGATGGATTTGGCTGCTGACCGGAGTCGCCCTCGGCGCTTTGATCATGCTGCTGATGCGCCTGAGCGAAATGCAACCGATACCCGAACCCGGGCGAAAGGCGAATTCGCCCACCACTCGTGCCGAGCCGCAAAGCAAAGTCACGCTCGATTTCTATAAAGTTTTAAAAGACAGCGAAATTCTGGTCGAAGAGCGACAAGCACCGTCGCGTCCGGCTGAAGACGACAATACCGAGCTGCTGCTGCAAGTGGCCTCGTTTCGCTCGCTCGCAGACGCCGAACAGGCCCGCGCGGAACTGATTCTTCTCAACCTTGCCGCACGCATCGAAAAAGCCGATGTCGGCAAAGGTCAAACCTGGCACAGGGTTATGGTGGGTCCGTTCACGTCCCGCTCGCAATTGGCGAAAGCTCGGGACACGCTGTTTTCAAACCGATTCGAAGCCCTGGTCATCAAGCGCAAAAAATCGGGCTAAGCCGAGCGCTTCGCAGACATTGGTTGAAAAACGCCTGGCCACCCCCATTAGATTCGACCAGCCCCGATTTCGGGGTGCAGCAGCGAAAAGCGACGCATCGCGCAGACGATCGTCGCATAAAGGTGCGGCGCACTTGAACGATAAGCAAACCGCACCTACCCGCGCAGCGACGGTCAGACCCTGCAGGAAGGTCCGTTTTTACCCTAATGAACACAACGACTGAAAAGGTAATTCGTGGAACAGTATCGCGGCACCACTATTTTATCCGTTAGACGCAACGGCCGGGTTGTCATTGGCGGCGACGGCCAGGTTTCGCTTGGCAGCACTATTATGAAAGGCAACGCGCGCAAAGTCCGACGACTCTATCGCGACAAAGTGATCGCGGGCTTTGCCGGCGGCACCGCCGACGCCTTTACGCTGTTTGAGCGCTTCGAGGCAAAACTCGAAAGCCACAGCGGTAACCTGGTGAGGGCCGCGGTGGAACTCGCCAAAGACTGGCGCACCGACCGCGCCTTGCGCCGCCTTGAAGCGCTGCTGGCGGTGGCCAACGCCGAGGCCTCTTTAATTGTCACGGGCAACGGTGACGTGATTCAACCGGAGAACGACTTAATTGCGATAGGCTCTGGCGGCGCTTTTGCTCAGTCCGCCGCCAGCGCACTGCTTGACAACACCGAGCTCAGCGCCCGCGACATAGTGCAAAAAAGCTTAACGATCGCTGGCGACATCTGCGTTTACACGAACCACAACTTCACAATAGAAGAGCTTGAATACCCGCTGTCGTCATCGAGCGAAACGGACAATTAAGGCGTCACCGAGCGGCGCGGATTTCGCAAGCACTATCGGCACGAGCCAAAGCGCTCGCAAGGGTGAACCCGAACCGACCATAAGCGAGCTTACGCAGGCTAAGCGTTCGAAACCGAAACCAAGAGCACCAGAGACAGACCATGAGCGAAATGACGCCCAAAGAAATAGTACATGAGCTGGACAAATACATAGTCGGCCAACAGGCGGCTAAACGCGCGGTTGCGATTGCGCTGCGCAACCGCTGGCGCCGGATGCAGCTCGACGCCGATCTGAGCCAAGAAGTGACGCCCAAGAACATTCTGATGATCGGGCCCACCGGGGTCGGCAAAACGGAAATCGCCCGCCGCCTCGCCCGGCTCGCCAACGCGCCTTTTATCAAGGTTGAAGCGACCAAGTTCACCGAGGTCGGTTATGTCGGGCGCGATGTGGAATCCATTGTCCGCGACCTAGTCGACAGCGCGATCAAGCAGCTGCGCGAGCAGGAGACCCGAAAGGTGCGCCACCGCGCCGCCGACGCCGCCGAAGACCGCGTATTGGATGCGCTCTTGCCGCCGGCTCGAGACGTCTCTGAAGCCACGGAATCCTCCACCCGTCAAATATTTCGCAAACGCCTGCGCGAAGGCGAGCTCGACGACAAGGAAATTGACATCGAGGTCTCCGCCACCCCGGTTGGCGTTGAAATTATGGCGCCACCGGGCATGGAAGATATGACCAGCCAGTTGCAGAACATGTTCTCTTCGATCAATACCGGGCGAACTAAAAAGCGAAAAATGACCGTTGCCATCGCGATGAAAAAACTGATCGACGAGGAGGCCGCGAAGCTTATCAACGAAGAGGAGCTGAAAGCCCAGGCGATATTCGCAGCCGAGCAAAACGGCATAGTGTTTCTGGACGAGATTGACAAAGTCACCAAACGCGAGGGCAGCGCCGGGGCCGATGTGTCGCGCGAAGGTGTGCAGCGCGACCTGTTGCCTTTGATCGAAGGCTGCACCGTCAGCACCAAACACGGCATGATCAAAACCGACCACATTCTGTTTATTGCCTCCGGGGCCTTTCATCTTTCCAAACCCTCGGACTTAATCCCGGAACTGCAGGGGCGCCTGCCGATACGGGTGGAACTGTCGGCGCTGACGCCCGATGATTTCGAACGCATTTTGACCGAGCCCAACGCGTCGCTTACCGAGCAGCACAAAGCGCTGCTCGCCACCGAAGGCGTAACCCTGGCGTTTACCCCCGACGGCATTCGCCGCATCGCAGAGATGGCGTTTGAGGTCAACGAACGCACCGAGAATATAGGCGCGCGCAGGCTGCACACATTAATGGAACGGCTGCTCGAAAGCGTAAGTTTTGCGGCCGATGAAAACCCAACGACCGTCACGGTGGATGCCGATTACGTGTCGGAGCAACTGGCCGAACTCGCCCAGAACGATGACCTAAGCCGCTTTATTTTGTGACCGCTCGCATGACCGCGCCCCGCACCATCAAGCTCGATCGCAAAACTCAGCTGCTGGAGGTGGCCTACGCGCGCGAGACCTTTCAGATGCCGGCAGAGTATCTGCGCGTGCACTCACCCTCGGCAGAGGTCCAAGGGCACGGTCGCGGCCAGCACACTCTGCAGTTCGGTAAAAAAGATGTTGCCATCACCGCTATCGAGCCCCAGGGCAACTACGCGGTGCGCTTGGTGTTCGACGACGGCCACGATACCGGAATTTACACCTGGGCTTACCTCTATGAGCTGGGCTCGCAACAAGACGCCAAATGGACGGCCTATTTGGAACAACTGCACGACGCGGGCAAAACCCGAGAGCCGGACACCAGCGTTGTCAAACTGATGCTTTAACGCGTTCAGGGTTGCTTCGAGTTATCGGGCGATGCCCCGGGCTGCACAAGGCTTCGACCTTTGGCGACATACTCGTGAATATCGATCGGCCGCCCGAAAAGGTACCCCTGCAAAACATCGCAGCCCTGGGCGACCAAAAAATCGCGCTGCGCTTCGGTTTCCACACCTTCGGCGACCACCATCAGTTTGAGCTTGTGGGCCATCGCGATAATCGCTGTGGCGATCTCGGAGCCGTGGTCGTCACTGGGGATATCCTCGACAAACGATTGGTCCACTTTCAGCGCATTGAGCGGGAAGCGTTTAAGGTACGCGAGCGAAGAATAGCCGGTGCCGAAGTCGTCTATCGCCAAGCGACAGCCGAGATCGCGAATTTTACGCATCACCTCCACCGCGCTTTGGATATCGCCCATAATCACCGATTCGGTCAATTCGAACTCGAGTTTCTCGGGCGATACGCCGGAAATTTCAATCGCTCTTTTGATGTCGCCCAACAAATTGCGAGAGTAGAACTGCCGTCCCGATAAATTGACGGCTATGCCCTGAATGCCGCAAGCGGATAAAAACTCGTGGTGTTGCGCCAGGTGCTCGCATATGCTTTCGAGCATCCACTGCCCGAGGCTGGTAATTAAGCCGGTTTCCTCGGCCAGCGGAATAAAGCGCGCCGGGCTGATAAACCCCTCTTCAGGGTCGTGCCAGCGCGCCAGCGCCTCGCCCCAAACCACATTCCCCTGCGGGTCCACCTGAGGCTGAACAAACGCTTTGAGGCTGCCCTCGCGAAGCGCCTGCTTCAGTCGGCTCTCGAGGCGCATGCTCTCGCGCACCTCCAAATCCAGCTTGGTCGAGAAAAAATTCACCCGATTTCGCCCAAGTGATTTGGCCTCGTAAAGCGCCATGTCGGCATTGCGAATCAAGTCTTCGGGGTTGTCGCCATCGCTCGGGTAGAGCGCAACGCCTATCGAGGCGCCCATATCGAGCGAGTGATTCTGCACCACCAACGGGGTGTTGACCGCGTCCAGGACGCGGCGTGCCAAACGGGTGACCTCCACCAGTTCCGATACCGGCGACAGCACAATGGTAAACTCATCGCCGCCCATACGCGCCACCGCGTCCTGCTCGCGAACAGCCGCGCGGATGCGCTGCGCTTGTTGCTTCAGCGCCAGATCGCCCGCTTTGTGACCCATCAAGTCGTTTATCTTTTTAAAGTTGTCCAGGTCCATCATCAGCACCGCGGCGCGCGAGCCGCCGCGTTTGGCCTTGGCCAAACCAAAGCTCAGCAGATCGATTAAAAAGCGGCGGTTGGGTAAATTGGTCAAAGGGTCGTAGAAGGCGAGTTTTTCCAGCTCCATTTGCGCATTTTTCAGCTCCGTGACGTCGGCGAGGGTGCCAATTGCGCCCTCGCTGCCCCGATCGCCTTCGATCGGCACTATGTGCTCCATTAAATACTGGACGTCCCCCTGCAGCGATTTGTAGCTGTATTCGACTATGCTGGTGGTTCGGTTTTCTTTCATTCGAAGCCAAGCGGCGTGGTAGAACTCAATATCGTCGGCGCGGATTTTCCGCTGGTGCTCTTTGAAGGGGTCGGGTTTGCCCGAGGTGCCGGTGATGCGATACCAAACATCGTTGGCGTATACGAGGTTGCGCGCGGCGTCCACTTGAAATATGCCGATTGGCGCATTGCCCGTGAGCGCCCGAAACCGGTGCTCCGAGGCCTTCAGTGCTTTGTTTTCGTGTGACAGCGAATCGAGCATACGGTTGATCAGCTCCACTAGCTCGCCGATTTCATCGTCGGAGCTGCGCGTCGCGCGCCGGTCGGAATAGGGGTTCTCGACCAGCGCCAGCGCGGTGTAATGCAACTCTTCTAACGGCTGGGTCACATTCGCCAGCAACCGCTTTATGACTTGAGAGATGCCCAGCACCACGCACAAGATCATGCCCGAAATCAGCACGACATAGGAAAATAGCGCCTTGAACATATAGTCCCGGGTAGCGACAACCTGCATCACGCCAAGCGGCTGATTGGGCAAGTCAACGCTCAGCTGCATGCGGTGGTAGCCGATCTCGCGCGGCCATTGGTTTAAGTGCTGCGAACATTGGAATGGGCTGTCGAGATGGCGATAGTCTGAAAAAAGCTCGCGCTCGGCGTTGTATAGGCAAATGTGCACGAGCTTGCGGCTAAAGCGCGCGGCCTGAAGGTTTTGCCGCGCCGCCTCCGTATCGCCAAATTCCAAAGCCGCGCGCGAGCGGTTGGCGAGTACCGTGGCCACCAGGCTGACATCCTGGCGCAGCTTCTGCTCGCTTAGCCAAAACTCGACGCCGGTAACCAAAAGCCCAACCAGACTTAACGCAAGCACGAGACTCACGTTAATGTTGAACAGAATTTTATTGCGCAGCGAGGTTTTTTTTGACCGACCTATCATTTGGTCACCCGGGCCGCCAGCTCCAGCAAAGACGCATCCAAACGGATATTGGCCGCGATCGCCTTTTGCAGGTTCACATTAAATGCCACGCGCGCCTCTTCCATGTCTAGGGTAATCATCGCGAGCTCGCGAGCGCTGTCAATACAGCCATCGCAAACGGTCAACACCCCGTTGACTTCGGCGTGCTGGGCAAGCGCAATGAACTCGGCAAGCGAGGTGCCGCCGCCTACCACAAACACACGGCATTGCGCCCAGTCGTCCTTGGCAAGCGCTTGCACCCGCAGGGGTTTATCGCCAATCACCACCGCACCGCTTGCGGCCAGCAAAAAGGCTTCGCCATCGGGCTGCCCGGAAAGGCACACGCCGAGTTCGTCCGAAGGGGCGGGCGAACCTGCAGGCCAGGAGGTAAAGCGCAAAACGCCTATGGTAGCTGCGGCCCGCAACTCGCCAGCGCTCGCCGGTTCGCTCTCCGGGTTCGCGCGCACCGACCAAGACAAATTCCCAAGCACAAGCGCAAGGGCGACCAGCAGAGCGTTTCGCGTCAGAAGAAAACGTGCCATTTCGATTCTCGAATATTGCTCGTGCACCCGCAGGCGCACAGCGTTCCATCGCGGGTCAAAACCCGGCGTGTTGCCGGCGGCAACGGCCGCCGAAGCCTCATTATTAACCCTGCACAATGGCCTAATAGTAGTCGAACTTGCGTGCTTTTACCTGAGGCTACTCGCTCACCGAACTCTTGGTGGGTCATGCAGAAAGTTAGGCGACTCATTTCCGCGCGGCCCTCTAGCGCTTTTGGTAGACCCAATTGGTCTTGACGTTGTCGCACACCACAAAAGTCGAGTTCAACCTTTGACATTGGCCGAGATCCGAGGGCGTTTCACCGCCGTATGACTTGGCCACCGCCATAGTCGACTTATCTTGGTTCAAAAATCGAAACATGGTCGCCAAGCGCTTGGAGAAATCCGCGCCGCGGGCGGTGGCTTCGTGATACGCGTGATAAAACTTGGTATAAGAAAGGGTCACCCCAGCCAGACCGAGCGCCACCATGCGCTCGATGTATTCACTGTAGATACCGGCCAGGTAGCGACGCTCGGCGGCATCGTCGCCCGCGCCGCCCGTGTAAGGCGTAAACTCGCCCAGAACGCGGCTCACCTGTTCCGGCGACACTTTATCGTTGCGGTTCTCGAGCAATCGGTAGTCCGTGCCGCCGCAGGTAATTACCGCCGTCTGAAGGCGACAGCCCGCAAGGCTCGGGCTCGTCTCGACCGCCGCCGCTGCCGCTGCTGGCTTTGGGCGCGCGCGGGCGGGTTCGACAGGCAGTGGCGGGGTTTTGGCAGCCGGGCTCGGCGCCGGCGCGACGGGCAGGTCTATGCCCAAGCGCGCGGCGGGACGTTTTAGCAACAGTTGCTGCGTGGCCACCGGATTTTTGCGGAAGTCTTTAAGGCTGTAAGGTAACAGGGTTGCATCGCGCTGCTTGATTCGACAAAACACCTCTTCTGTCGGGGTCTGAGCGAAATCGACACAAGCGAAAGCCGGCGCGGCGACCAGAAGCACCCCCGCCAATAAATAAGGCAGGCCTTTAAATGTCATTCCCGAACGATGCGCGAATTCCAATGTGATTCGGTCCTTTAGTGTGGGTTTTAAACATAGCAGCCCGTGTTACGGGTTACAATCACAGCCCGCGCAGATTGGCGACAGAACTCGGCGAAAATGTCGCGCGCGAGACCCGTCGGCCGCTTTCTGGTAAGTTTCCAGTTTTTGCGGCGCGCTTTTGGCCCCCCATCAACAACGGCTGATAATTTTATGAACAATGACGAGCTCACCGACTTTGGCTTTCAGAAGATTCCCGCCAGCGAGAAAGCGGGTCGAGTGGCCGGTGTTTTCGACTCCGTCGCGGGCAAATACGACCTGATGAACGATTTGATGTCCGCTGGCGTCCACCGTCTTTGGAAACGCGCGGCGATTGAAATGTCAGCGGTCCGCCCAGGCCAAAAAGTGCTCGATATCGCCGGCGGCACCGGCGACCTGAGCCTGAGCTTCGCCCGTAAAGTAGGCGAGCAGGGTTGGGTGGTGCTCGCCGATATCAACGACGCGATGCTTAAAGTTGGGCGAGATAAACTCATTGATAAAGGCGCGGTAGGCAACCTCGGTTTTACGCAGGCCGATGCCCAGTGTCTGCCTTTTGCCGACAACAGTTTCGACCTGGTGACCATCGCCTTTGGCCTACGCAACGTCACCGATAAAGACCAGGCACTAGCGTCCATGTTACGGGTGCTGAAACCCGGCGGGCGGTTACTGGTGTTGGAATTTTCCAAGCCGGTTGCGCGCCCACTGGCGGCGGCCTACGACCGCTACTCGTTTCATGTGCTGCCGCTTCTGGGCAAAATGGTGGCCGGCGACGCCGACAGCTACCGCTACCTCGCCGAGAGCATTCGCGTGCACCCCGACCAGCAAACACTCCTTCAAATGATGCGCAACGCCGGTTTCGACGCATGCACTTACGCCAACATGAGCGGGGGCATAGTCGCGATCCACAAGGGGTTTAAACCGTGACAGCCACCCGCTTGACACTGCTGGCCAGCGCGCTCGAGCGCATCATCGCGCAAGCGCTTCGCTACGACCCCGGCACCCGCGGACAACTCCACACTTTGGCCAACCGCACGCTCGCGGTGACCAGCACCGCCCCCGAAGCGACGCTGTTTTTTACCGTAAGTGACGACGCTATCCATGTGACCGCGGTCCACGAGGACAAACCCGACTGCCGCTTGACCGGGTCGCTGGTGAATCTGGGCGCGCTTGCGCTTCGCCCCGACTCGAAAACACTGGCGAACACCGATGTCTACATCGAGGGCAACCCGGGCGTGCTGAACCAATACCTCGAACTTCTGCGGCAATTGGACATCGACTGGGAGGACGGGCTGGCGAATGTCGTCGGCAGTGTCCCCGCGCACGCTCTGGCGGTCGCCATCCGCCGGCAGCACCAGTGGCTCGACACGCGCGGCCGCCAACTGCCTGGCTATCTCAGCGAGCTTATCACCGAAGAGTTCCGGCTCACGCCCGGGCGCATCGAAGCGGATCTTTTTTACCAGGATGTCAGCGATCTGCGCTCTGATGTCGCCAGACTCGAAGCCCGGCTCGAGCACCTTCAACGTCAATTGCCTACAAAACCGTGAAAAAATTCAAACGTCTATTTTTTATCGTCGCCACTTTGGCGCGCTACCGGCTTGAAGAGCTTCTGCCAACGACCCAAAGACCGCTAACACTTCGGTTGTTGTTGTTCGGGTTCAAATGGCAAAAGCGCGTGCCGGGCGATCGCGCCCAACGCCTCCGCCAAGCGCTCGAAGACCTGGGCCCAATATTCGTCAAGTTCGGCCAGCTGCTGTCCACGCGCCCCGACCTGCTGCCGGCGGACCTGGTCTACGAGCTCAACAAGCTGCAGGATGACGTCACACCCTTTCCAAGCGACGAGTTTAAAAAGCTCGTTGAGACCGCCTTAGGCGCGCCGACCGAGGTGCTGTTTAAAGAATTTGAGACCGAGCCTTTGGCGTCGGCTTCCATCGCGCAGGTTCACGGCGCGGTCTTGCACACGGGCGAAGCGGTAGTGGTCAAAGCGGTGCGCCCCGGCATCGAACGCACCATTGGCGTAGACGTCGCACTGATGGCGCTCGGCGCTTGGCTGTTAGAGCGGCTCTCGCCAGACGGTCGCCGCCTGCGCCCGGTGCAAGTGGTCGAGGAGTACAAACAGACCATTTTCGACGAGCTCAACCTGATGCGCGAAGCCGCCAACGCTTCGCAACTTCGTCGCAACTTCGACAACTCGCCGCTGCTCTATGTGCCCGAGGTCTACTGGGATTATTGCCGCTTAAACGTGATGGTAATGGAGCGGATCACCGGCGCGCAGGTCACCGACATGGCCGCGCTAAAAGCCCATGGTGTGAATATCAAAATACTGGCTGAAAGAGGCGTCGAGATCTTTTTTACCCAGGTTTTCGAGCACAATTTCTTTCACGCCGATATGCACCCTGGCAACGTTTTCGTGTCGCTCGATAACCCCGAAGAACCGGGCTACATCTCGCTCGATATGGCCATCATAGGCACCCTGTCGCGACAGGATCAGTTCTACCTCGCCCGCAATATGCTCGCGATGTTTCGCCGCGATTACCGCCAGGTGGCCGAGCTGCATGTGTTATCCGGCTGGGTTCCGAAAGGCACCTCGATCAGCGCGTTTGAGTCGGCGATCCGCACGGTTTGCGAACCCTTGTTTGAAAAGCCGATAAAAGACATAGCCTTTGGCGAGGCCCTGATCAACCTGTTTCAAACCGCGCGGCGTTTCGATATGCCGGTGCAACCGCAGTTGGTGTTGCTGCAAAAAACGCTGGTCAATATCGAGGGGCTCGGGCGTCAGCTTTACCCCGAGCTCGACCTTTGGTCGACGGCGCACCCCTACCTCGAGCGCTGGCTGCGCCGACGCTTTCATCCGAAAACGCTCTTCAAAGAATTGCGCCGACAAGCACCGGAATGGATGGAAAAATTCCCCGAGGTGCCGCACTTGGCGATAGACACCTTAGAGAAGTTTAAAACTTTTAACGAAACGGCACCGGCGCTGCACGACATGAGTGACGCCCTTGAGGGCATGCGCCGCCAACAAAAACAAAGCCGGCGCCGGCGCGGTATTGCAGCGGTTGCCGCCGTCATCGGCCTGATCATGCTTAGGCCCCAATTGCCCGAGATACCGCTCGACGCGCTGTTGCTGTTTGGCATAGCCGCGGTGGCCTGGGCAACCAGTTAAGGACATCAATATGCAGACGAACCGGCCCGCCGTCACCCTCAACCATAACCAGGGCGGCAGTGCGACGCTTTACGCCCAGGGCGCGCACCTGACGCAATGGCAAAGCGCCCGAGGCAAAGACTGGGTGTTCACCTCCCGCGAGGCCGTCTACGCCGAAGGCCAGCCGATACGCGGCGGCGTGCCCATTATCTTCCCGCAATTTAATGAGCGCGGGCCAGGGCCTCGCCACGGCTTTGCGCGCACGGTGCCTTGGCGCTTACACCAAAACCCCGAGCAAACCGACCAATGCACACTGACGCTCGAAAGTGACGCCGCCAGCGAGGCTTTGTGGCCGCATCGATTTCAGGCGGCGTTTCGGGTGCAACTGCTGCCGTCGAGTTTGCGGATGGAGCTCAGCGTCACCAACACCGACGACTCGCCCTTTTCGTTCACCGCAGCGCTGCACACCTACCTCGCGATTGAAGACCTCTACCGGACCCGCGTCACCGGTTTGGCCCAAGGCACCTATTGGGATAACGGCCGACCGCTCGATGAGCGGCTGGAAAGCCCGGCCGACCTGCTCGAGTTCGACGGCGCCATCGATCGCGTCTATTTTGATGCACCGGCCCCGGTGTTGCTGCAGGACGGGGACCGCCGACTGCAAGTTGAACAAACGGGGTTTAACGATCGAGTTGTCTGGAACCCGGGCAGTGACGGAGCCGCACAAATGCGCGACATGGCCAATGACGAATACGCGCGTATGCTGTGCATAGAGGCGGCCGCGATAGGCCGCGCCGTGACCCTAGCGCCCGGGCAAACCTGGACCGGCTCGCAAAGTCTTCGCGAAATCTAGCCGTTAGCCTTTAGCCCGGGGTATTTGTTGGAGATATGCTCGAAAGCACCAATAAACTCCGCCCATGTGTCACCGGCGGGGCGCGGCCTGCCAAAGTAATAGCCTTGCAGCAGGTCGCAGCCGACATCGCGCGCCAAATCCAGCTCTCTTTGCGTTTCCACACCTTCGGCGATGATTTCAAGCTCCAGTGAATGACCCAACGCGGTAATGGCTTCAATGACTTTTCGGTTGCGGCCACGGTGCTCTTTGGTGAGAAAGAAATCGCGATCGATTTTCAAAGTATCGAGAGGCAAGCTCGTCAGATACGACATGCAACTAAAGCCCGTACCGAAGTCGTCCACGGCTATGCGAATGCGCTCATTGTGCAATTGCTGCAGAACCCGAATGCTGCGTTCGGGATAACGCATCAAGGTGGACTCGGTGATTTCAAGCTCGACTTTCTCCGGCGGAATCGAAAACCGTCGGATCGCCTGAACCACGCCTTGGGCGACGGTGTTGGAATAGCAATAATTCGCGGGTATGTTCAGGCAAATATCCGGGCTTATCGACTCTCTTTGCCAGGCCTGCAGCTGTCCGAACGCGGTCTCGAACAACCAAATGTGAAACGCCTCGTTCAAGTTCATACGATCGATCATGTCGATCAACTCCTGGGCCGGCACCTCGAAATCCTCGCGCGGCCAACGGCTGAGCGCCTCCAATCGTCGAACCTCGAACGTTTTAGCGTCGACAATCGGCTGATACACCAGTTTTAAATCGTTGTTGTCAATCGCGCGCGAAAGCTCAAGCTCCAGCGTGTTGCGCCGGTAGAGTTGGCTTTTATGTTGCTCAGAGAAGCTCACAAAGCGCATATTGACGTCGCTTTTGGCCTTGGACAGCGCCTGCCCCGCCTGAGTCAGCAACTCCAGTGCCGAGCGCGCGGTATCCGGGTAGCCCGCCATGCCCATAGAGAAGGTCACATGGATCGTTTGCTGCTTAAAATCATAGGCAAGTGAGAGCGCGGCTTGAATCTTAGCGGCGACCTTGCGGCCAATGTTTTTGTCCGCGTTTTCAATCAGCACCACAAACTCGTCGCCGTTTAATCGCGCCACGCTGTCGGTGCTGCGACAGTTCGCCTGGATACGCAGCGACACCTCACGCAGCAGCCAATCGCCCGCCAAGTGGCCGAATTTTTCGTTGACCGATTTAAATTGATTGACGTTGATGCAAAGCAGCGCGCACCTTTCACTGTAGCGGTTGCAGCGCAACAGCGACTGCTCGAGCCGATTGACCAAAAGCTCGCGGGTGATCAGGCCGGTGAGAGGGTCCAAATGCAGCGAGCGCGCAGTGCCGATAAGCTCGTAAGCTTTAAGGGCCCGGGTGATCGCACCGAACAGTGAAAAGCTGTTCAGTGCCTTCGCAGCCATACACTCGAACTCGACGCCGTCCGGTCGCACCGCTTGGTCGGCTTGGTGAATCATCACCAACGGCCAGGACGCGGCTTTAAAAACCTGAGCAAGATCGCGCAAACTCTGTTGCCAGGCCTCGGGGTCGGGCTTGTGGATGACACAGCAAAGCGGCGTCTGCTGTTTTACATAGTCCAGGTACTGCTGCCAGTCGCTGGCGTAGAACCACAGGGCGAACTCGCCTTGAAGCGGTTTGAGCAGCGATTGCAGCCAACGCAAATCGCTCGCCTCCTCGCTGTAAACGCATATAACTTCTTGTGTGACTGCCACAGATAAACCTTGTATTACTGCTCTCAAAGACGAGAGATTCGCAACCGAAATGGCCTCAATCAGGCGCGATAGACGCCATTACCGGCGTAAGAACAACGGTTTGGACCACCGCTTTTTACGCAGAGATTAGAATTGAGAATAGTCTAGCGTCCGAGGTCCAGCAATAATGTCGGCGACGAAAAGCGCACAGGCGCAGACCGGCGCCTTACGAGCCTCAATGGCTGTGTCTGCCGCAGGTAAGAAAGGGATGAGACGCGCTTAGAGTAAGCGGTACACCAAACGCGAAATGACTTCGGCAATGTGGCTTAAAAACAGGTTGCCGGAATGCGTGCGGTAGTAAAGCGGGTCGCGGTTGCCTATCGCCAATAGCCCGAGAGGGCGCCCGAAGCTCAGCGTGGCCACGGCCGATGAGCCGACTTTGGACGCCTTCTCACCGAAAACAAAATCCATGGCTTCGCTCGGCACTTGGCCCGCGTGTTTGCCACTGCCGCGCAATTGCTCGGGGAAGAAGCTGCGAAATTCGGCTTCTGTGACAAAGGTTGCGTTACTCAGGTTGCGCGGTTCGCCAAGCAGCACCACGCGGGTGATTTCAACGCCGAATTCTTTATCGAAACTGTAAAGTATGGCGTCGATCAGATCGCCCAGCTCGTCGCACTCAAGCAACGCCAGCATAAGATGCTTGGTGTATTGGAACAGCCGGTCGTTGTCGCGGGCGCTCTCGAGCAAATCGTGCAGCCTGTGGCGCAGCTCCGTGTTACGCGCGCGCAGTGCGCTGACTTGCTTTTCGATCAAAGATACTGCGCGGCCGCTCGGATGCGACAACCGCAGGTTCTGCAAGCAATCGGGATGGCTTTCAAAGAAATCGGGGTGCGCTTCCAGATAGCGCAACACATCCTCTTTCGCAATGGCGTTTTTCTCTTTTGCGTCGATCATAAACCGGCTCTTATTTTGGGTTGGTCGCGACTGGCTGCGCGGTGGCCCGAGCGCAGGGCAACTTTAAATATTGATTTGGCCGTGATACACAGTGGTCGCGGGCCCGGTCATCAACACGGGTGCGCCTGGGCCGGCCCAGGCAATGGCGACGGTACCGCCCGGCAAATGCACTTGCACCTCGGGATCCAGCACGCCTTGCACGGCGCCGACCACCGCGGCGGCACACGCGCCGGTGCCGCACGCAAGCGTCTCGCCGACACCGCGCTCGTATACGCGCAGGCGTACCTCACTGCGCGAAACCAGTTGCATAAAACCCGCATTCACACGCTTTGGGAACATAGGGTGGGCTTCGATGGCCGGGCCTATCTCGGCCACCGGATATTGCTCGACATCGTCCACCCGCGTCACCGCGTGCGGGTTGCCCATAGACACCGCGCCAATCTTAAGTGTCCTATCGGCAAGCGGCAACTCGTAGTCGGGCGCTTCAGCGCTTGCGGCAAAAGGAATGCGCTCGGGGCGCAACTGCGGCACCCCCATGTCGACCGTTATCTCGTTGTTGCCGCGAACCTTCAGCAGCAGCTGACCGGCGGCGGTATCCACGCGAATGTGAGTTTTGCCCGTGAGGCGCCTTTGGCGAACAAACACCGCAAAGCAGCGCGCGCCGTTGCCGCAGTTTTCCACTTCACTGCCGTCGCGGTTGAAAATTCGGTAGCGAAAATCCGAATCCGATGACAGCGGCGGCTCGACCACCAACACCTGATCGCAGCCCACGCCGAAATGGCGATCGGCCAGAAACTTGGCGCGCTCTGGGGTGATATTAACGCGCTGGCTGATCGCGTCGATCATCACAAAATCGTTGCCCAGCCCGTGCATTTTGGTGAATCTCAGTTTCATTGGCGAACCTTATTCGGCAATCAACGATTCTTGCGCCATGCAGTCGCTGACCGTCTCCCGCCGCCGGATCAAATGCACCTCGGAGCCGTCGACTAAGACTTCGGCCGCACGCGGGCGTGTGTTGTAGTTCGAGCTCATGGTGAAACCGTAGGCGCCGGCGGACAACATCGCAAGCAAATCGCCTTCGGCGAGCTTAAGGGGGCGTTCACGGCCTAGAAAGTCGCCGGATTCGCAAACCGGGCCGACTATATCCCAAGTTTGTTCGGGCGAAGATGACGGCTCTTGCAGCGGCACTATGGCCTGCCATGCTTGATAGAGCGCGGGCCGAATATTGTCGTTCATTGCGGCATCGACTACCGCAAAGTTCTTGTGCTCGGTCGGCTTCAGATACAGCACCTGCATAAGCAGCGCTCCGGCATTGGCCACTATCGAGCGCCCCGGCTCAAAAAACAGTTCCAGGTTTCGACCTGCAATTCGGTCTTTCACCGCGGCCACATACTCGGCCACAGGAGGCACCTGTTCGTCGCGGTAGGTGACACCCAAGCCGCCGCCGAGGTCGAGGTGGTGGATGCTGATGCCGTGATCGGCCAGTTCATCCAGCAATAACAACACCCGATCGAGCGCGTCGAGAAAGGGCGTGATGTCGGTCAGCTGAGAGCCTATGTGGCAGTCGATGCCTTTTATCTGTATTCCCGGCAAACTGGCCGCGCGGCGGTACACGGCCGGGGCATCGGAAATGGCGATACCGAATTTGTTTTCTTTAAGGCCCGTGGAAATGTACGGGTGCGTGCGCGCATCGACATCGGGGTTGACCCGCAACGAGATGCGCGCGATTTTATTCTGCGCGCAGGCCACCTGCGACAGCAGCTCCAACTCGCTCTCGCTTTCGACGTTAAAGCAGGCCACGCCAACCTCTAAGGCGCGCGCCATTTCTTCGGCCTTTTTGCCAACGCCCGAGAACACTACTTTCGCGGGATCGCCGCCCGCTTTTAGCACGCGCTCCAGCTCACCGACAGAGACTATGTCAAAGCCCGAGCCCAAATTCGCCAGCAAACCGAGGACGCCTATGTTGGAGTTGGCCTTCACGGCGTAACAAATGGTGCCTGGGTGGTCGCCGAGCGCATCGGCATACGCGCGATAGCGCTCGGTGATCGCCTGACGGCTGTAGACGTAAGTGGGGGTACCAAACTGCGCCGCGACATGACGAAGGCTCACCTGCTCGGCATGCAACTCCCCCTCGGAGTATGAAAAAACGGACATAACCACCTGCTTGGGTATTTTTTATTGGGTGACACAGCACTCGCACAACGCGGCTTCGCCCGCGATGTTTGCGTTCCGGTCAGTGTGTTCCGTTCGATTGCCCGCTCGGCTCAACCGGCGCAGCGCTGGGTGGCTGCGGTGGCGAGTCGGCTGCGGGCATCACCAGCGGACCTTTTTGGCCGCAGCCGGCCACAACCGCGACGCTCAGCGCGCAGACACAAAGGCAAAGCACAGCTGCGCAGCGACGAACTCGACGGTCGAGACTCTCGTCGATTCGAACCACGTTAATCTCCTCAATCGAACAATTCGCAGAGTATACAAGAATGACAGCGGTTAAAACTTTGGATCGCCGCCGAAACCTGCAGCGCGGCCACCAAACACCGGTGTCAGAATGGCGCTAGGGGGCTATGCGGAAAAACAGATAACGGTTTGCGCGGTCCACTAACGCGCGCGGCCGGCGTAGGCGCTCAGCAGCCACAACCAATTCTGATCGGTGAACTGCAACTCGGGGTATAAGTGTTTCTGTTTGTGAAGCGAGCGCAGCAGCCGCGCCAAATTCGCCTGCTGCCACTTGCCTGGGGCGGGCATAAAGACGGCTTTATCGAAATCGATCACATGCACGGAACCGTCGCGCGATATCAACACATTGTTGGCGTTCAAATCTGCGTGACACAGCCCCTCAGCGTGAAACCGCGCGATAGTTGCGCCAAGTTTTTGCCAGCGGGCTTGGGTCATAGGGGCGGCTTTAAGCCACTGGACTAAGGTTTGCGACTCGGGGATCAGCAGGGTGACAAGGTCACCGCTGTAGCGAATGCCCGCAGTCACCACACAGCGTGCGGCAACAAACTTCGGCACCGGCAAACCGCGCTGGAACAGCTCGGTGGTGATCTGCGCTTCACGCCACATGCGCGTATTGGCCAAGCTTCGAAACGCGTATGTGTCGTGCACCAAGTGGCGAACCCAGCCACCGCGCAAATAATGGCGCTTGATCAGCTGCAGATCTTGGTATTCGAACACCACGGCGTTGCCGCGGCCGTGGTCGATTTCGGCCTGAGCGTGGCGCACCGTGAACAGGTCCGGTGAAAAATCGTCGAACAGGTCGGTATCGTAAAGGTAATGTACCGAACCCGAAGCGAGAGCTTTTAAAGTCATAGTGTGTCGAGCCAGAGCAAATGCGCCGCGCAGTGCCTTTCCCGCGTCGACAGGTCGGTGAGCGTATACCCACACCGAAAGAAGTTTATGCTACCGAACAGGGCTGCACTGCGAATCCGCAAACACCTGACGTCAGCCAAGGCGTCGCCGGAACCCGACCGACCGCCTGCTGCTAAAGCGTTCGACTTCAGCGGCGAGTTGCGCATGGTTTCGGCGCGTGGCAACCCCGCGTGGCGGGTTTCGGTAAATAGAACTGTATCCGAGACCGAGGCTGAAACGGCGCCTAAAGAACCTGCCGACGCCTTGATGCCCAGCTTCGACACGCCTCGGCTTCCCGCAAGATTCTACTTCGGTAGAATGCATGCCTCAACCGTCAACCGATGTTGCACCGCTTATGAACGATTACATTGCCCCGAAGCCCACCTGGTCCGACCCTTTGCGCGGGCGCTTTCTGAGGTTCGCCGCCAGTGGCTGGGTGCCGGCGCGCTGGTACCAACCCGCACTGCCACCTTGTCGGCCGACGACTGGCCGGCTGCAGCTTGAAATCGTCAGTCACTGTTGGAACTACGCGCACCTTCTGATTCACCAACTGAGCTCCCTGGCCAATTTCCCGCCGACTCAGATCGATGTCACCATGACCGTATTTTATAACCGCGAGGACACCCGCACCGCTCGCTTGCTGGACTGGTTCGCCGAACAGTCGGTCGCCAACGTGCGTTGGAACTGGCGCGAACTGCCAAAAGCGGCGCTGTTTCGACGGGCCATAGGGCGCAACCTTGCCGCTTTGGAGACCAAAGCCGACTGGGTCTGGTTCACCGATTGCGACCTGTTGTTTCAACGAGGGTGCCTAGACACTTTGGCCGGTGCGCTGCAGGGCAGAACCGACCGGCTGGTCTACCCAAAAGTCGAGCGCTGCACCTCATTGCTCGCGAGCGACGACCCGTTGATGAGCGTCGATACCGACCGGCCGGCGATTGTTTCAGTTAACACCGAGACCTTTGAAGAATTCCATCGAACCCGCGCCACCGGACCTTTGCAAATCGCCCACGGCGACGTCGCGCGCAGCGCCGGTTACTGCGCGGCACTCGATTACTACCAACAGCCGTCAAACACCTGGTGCAAAACTTATGAAGACAGGGCGTTTCGCTGGCTGCTAGGCACTCAGGGCACGCCCCTAGATATTCCGGGCGTTTTTCGCATTCGCCATGTGCATAAAGGCCGCTATACGGGCAGCCGAACCCAGTCGACCTTGCGCGGCGGCCTGCGCCGGCTGACCTCCTGGTGGCGAGAGCAAATCCGAAGGTGATCGGGTTTCGCCTTGCGGTCAGCTCGAAAAACGGGGGCGAAAATGGGGGCATCCATGTCATGCCGGACTTCAAAATCTGGAAGCAAAATCCAGGGGGCGGAAGGGCGCGGCTGGCTTGGATATTGTTAAACCGTAGCGAGAGGTACCGCGCTGTGGCTCAAGCTCAAATTACAGAAAGCTATTCAAACGAAGTAACGAAGAAATAATAAATTCATTCGTTTTCTAGGTGACGTACCGAGTGATGAAGTAAGCGGGTTAATCCGCACTGGCAAGATCTTGGTCGGGACACGGTCACCATAGACTGAGTGGGTGTTTTTGAGGCGGCCAGTTGCGGATCTCATTATGGCGCCAAAGCAAATTAGAAGGCTTTGATCAGACGCCGGATATATGTCAGCGTACCGCCACCATACTCAGAACGTGCGCCGAGAGTTGAATGTCATAAAAAAATCCAAGAACTTTCGGGTTTTCGGTACTCTGTGCCGTGAAGCCGGGGGAGCGTCCAAATATGTCCTCGTTTTCGAGGACTGTCCTGGTTCCTGTTTGTCCTGCACTCGCCCGTCTTCCTATTTATTCCACTAGAAGGAGTGGTCGCTCTGTCTTTTCGCGCTCTTCTTTTGACATTTTCTTCCACTGAACTAATTTTCTCGTCTGCTCCTCAGCGTATTCCTCAGAATGAATAAGATGTCTTCTTGCAAACTTAACATATGCCTTCAATGGATTCATTGTTTGGACATCCCGAGCTAATTTTTCCGCGTCTTCAATCATTGCCTCGGTAGGTGCAAGATTTCCATCGGCAAGAAAATCGGAAGGAATCAAATGACTTTTGACGCCTACATTTTTAGGCAATTCTTTTGCATTTCTCATAGCAATAGACATTTCGCTTAACTTTTGCGTGCTATGGTCCGATCCTACCAATGCCAAGCCATTAATAGCACCAAGGAATCCTATTGCTCTAAGCATAGTGTTAGATCGGCCGTGTGAAAGATCATCTCGGTATGCCCAGAAATCTGAAGTAGTATTATCTAACAGCCACTGTTCCGCAACAACTGACCCTGTCCTGGAAGCTAAGAGACCGAGGGCTTCCATTGCAGTAGCTTTAGTACGAACCAGTTCCATCAAGCCTTCGGATGGTTCAATTTTTCGCTCTATTAATTTGATCAATGCAAATGCGTGCTCTTTTGAACCTAATACGCCCAAGGTCAATGCAGGCCCTGTTACGCTGTACATATAGTAAGGATCTTCAATAATCTTAATTACGTCATCTAAGGGTGCGGACCTATATCGAGTGAGTTCTTCGATGTCTGCCGTTTGAATATTAAGAGAAATGCGGGCTATGTCGGATAGCTCTTTAAATTCTTTCTGTTTTGTAATATAGAGCTCCTTATTCAACAAATGTTTTCAGGGTGACCCTCAAAAACATAGGCGCCTTCCTTTTGATTCTTGGGGCCAGCATCTGCAACAGCGCAAGAAACCGAACACATTGACCCTATAAGAAAAATAAATGGTATAGATTTAACAAAATTAAACCGTATGTTGATAGTGGTACTATTCATATAATTTCCTTCGTATTTTTAGAGACCACTCCAAATTTTATATAGCGGCGTCCAGCAGCTGTTTTCGTCATAACTGTAATTATTCGATGAGTACGTGGCCCGCATTAAATGATTCGCTGCATTTGCGTGGCTTATGTTTTGATTAAAATAATGCTGTACTTCATATGCCAATCTTTGCCAAAGCGTCCGATAATGAAGATCCGATGATAATGATATTGGATTTTGGACCACTATTCGGCCTGAACCATTAACATCAGTACAGCCGTCCCACACGTAACTTGAGCTCCCGCACCAAGCTACGTCATCGACTATTGTAATAGTGTCATCTGGGAGTTCTAAAAATTGAGCTTCTGAATTAATCCCTTGGAGGCTGTGTTGGCTGTATCCTCGAGCTTTAAGATAAATCGGGCAAGGTTGGACAAATCCATCATCAAATTGAAAAGGACCCATAAAATATGTATTCATCGCCGCAATTATCGCCTTGGCTTGCTCAAGGCTCATACTACTAGGATAACTTATATCAAATGTCGTTGTATGACTAGGCACTGATAGCCAAGCCCGCTCATTCGTATCGAGTGGCAACGTGCCTCCGCGGTAATTATCTAGGATGTATTGAGGAGTTACATATTCATCTGAAGCGAAAGAATAAATTAAGTTATATGTTCCACCAACAGATAATTCATACACGCCAGTGGGAGAACCTAAGCTCTCTATAAATTTACCGAAACTATATCCTGGGATATTCCCAGCTATATAATTGGCGAAAATGGGGACATCCATGTCATGCCGGTCTTCAAAATCCGGAAACAAAATCCAGGGCGACCATGTATTGCCAGAGTCTGGACATAAGAAATTTTCATCCGGACCCAATCGTTGTGAGAGGCGTTGTTAGAAAACTCGGGCGGCCATCATAAGTTTGTGTTCGACGTCTTGTTTGACGCGCAGGTAGTGGCTTGCCTGGAGCGGGTGATTGGGGCTAATTAGGGTGGCGGCGGCTTGGAGGTCTAGGTCGGTGATGTGGATGCGGTACGGGCTTGGGTCTTCGCGCTGACGGAGTACGAAGTGCGCGACCGCGTAGAACACATCCTGCCCGAGTTGCGCCCACTCGAACCACTGCCCCAAACAATGGAAACTGTATTCGAGGGTGTGCTCGCGCGAAGCCACGACCACCGCTTTGAGTTCGATGGCTTGGGTTCGGATGCCCTGTGCGCCTATGCCTGAAGGCGTTAACCGCAGGCGTTTGTGGGTGTCCTCTTTTATTTCGTGGAATTCGACGGGGTAAACACCGAACTCGCTGTACCAGCTCTGGGCGGGGTTGTCGGCGATGCGCTTTAAGACGCTGTGCAAAAACAGATTGAGCGCTCGCAACGAATGCAGTTGCTGGGACCACTCGGCCGTGCATTGGATGATCGAGCCTTTTTCATCGACAAGGTACAGTCGCATCAGCGGGTCGAGCCGCTGGTAGAACACATGCAGAGCTGTGGCCGACGCCCGCTTGGCGATCAACTTCAGCATCTTCAGGCCGAGCACGTGGTCGTCGATCATCACCGGGCTGTATTTGCGTTGCGGCTCGCTCAGATACCGCATCACCGCCTCGGGGTCGGCATGGGCTTGCACCTCAAGCTTCGCGCCCTTGAACTGCAGCGACAAGGTCTCGCTGCCGAGCGCAAACAGATATCGGGTGGTCGGCGGTTTGCTGCCGCCAAAATAGCAGGCCAAGACATCGGCGAACCATTTCTCTACCCGCTGGGTAATGGCCGCCGCGTGATCCAAGCCGAAGCAGTGGATCGCGAGCGTCGGCGGCGTTTGCCCGGAACCCGGCAGGCACAGGCTGAGATAGTCCGCCAGCGCGCTGACCAAGGCGTAGCGACCCTCGAAGCGCCGACAGGTCACTTCCTGCCAGCTGTTTTCGCTGATCATGTCGACGCCGTAAATCAGGTTGTCCGCGAAGCTGCCGTAACAGAGCGGGTCGTTGCGCCCCGAGAGTCGTTGCACCCCAAGCTCGCGCAAGCTCGTGGTGGGGCCGCGACCAAAATTGAGGATTAGCATCGCCCGCGCCGGCGCCGCGGGCTTGGCGAAATGGTCGTGGACCGGCGCCGGCCGTGGCAGCGGCAGCCACTGCTGAAAGCACGCTAGACAGCGGCGCAGTTGCGGCTCGTACGCGCTCGGCGCCTGGGTGAGATCGAACTGGATATGCCCGTCTATCACCTGATTCATATAACACCAAAGAAGCAGCTCGACCGGGTTGCTGCCCTGGCGAAGGGCTTTGCTGTTGTCGTCGCGATCGAACAACTCCCATAGGCGCTCGGCGCCTCGGTCGCTCAGCTTGATGTTCTCGACCCAGCGCAACAGCGGCTCGGAGATGTCCCGCGAGATACCGGGGTTGATCAGCTCGATCTTATCCGGACGGCGCTCGAACGCAGCGTTCAGTTTGCGGCCCAGTATGTGCAGCTCGTGATCGGATATCGTCCTTTCGGTGGCCTTGAGCTGGGCGAACCGAAGCAGCGTTT
>CAZING010000006.1:0-26215 GCA_964540505.1 uncultured Cellvibrionaceae bacterium
ATATTGCGAAATTCGCTTTGCGCGCAAGTGGTCATGATTTTTTTAAGTAAGGTGTAGGGAATGGCCGCATCGGCCATTATGGTGATGTCGCGGCCCTCGGCTTGCTCTTCGGGTGAGCTGTAAGGACGGCGTTCGGCGAGATAGGTCAGCTCCTGTTTCAGCGCCGCGAGCTCCTGGTCGTCACTGGCCGTTGCCTCGGCAACGGTCGCCACCGGGCGCCCGTCTACGAGTATGTCTTTATTGCTGACCGCGACGATCACGGTGGTGTCCGGTATTTTCTCGGCAACCGATTCGGGCAGTTTAATCGCGTTGTTGGTTTGCAAAACCTCTACGTTCGATGAATTCACCAACAAAAAGAAAACGAGTATCGTGAAAATATCCATCAGCGACACGAGGTTCAGTTTCGGCACGCTGCGGTGACGCTCGCGACGTCGTTCGCTTCGGCGCGAGCGGGCGTTTTGTTTCATGGCGCTACCGCCGCTGTATTTTGGGGCGCGTCGCCCAACGAGATTTCAGGGAAGAGTTCGGCCTCTACAAGCGACGCCGCCACCACCGCTTTAAACGAGCGCACCGTGTCCATAGTGGATACCAGGGTTTGGTAGTCGGTGTCGGGCTGCGAGAGAATAAAAATATCGCGTTTATCCACGCCTTGCTCTTTGAGCTGGCGCTTCACTTCCTGTAATACATCCGAGAGCAACGGAAAGTCGTAGCCGTCGTCTTTATTGGGGACGGTCTTAAGCGGTGCCCCGGCGGGATAATTCACCACGAATTGCCCGGGCTGAATCACCACTTCCAATGCCTTTTGCTCGGGGTCGTCGCTCGGTGCGGCTTCGTCTGCGGCTAAATCTGGCAGCTTTAAATCCAACACAGAAATGTGCGAAAACACCATGCTGACCAACAACACCGGTACCAAAATAATCATCAGGTTCATGAATGAAGTAATGTCAAGGTCGGCCTCAATGCGGGCTCGCTTACGGTAGCGCATCACAAATCCGTCGGTTTATTTGGCTTCGGTCGAGTCGGAGGTACGAGTTTTGGCGCTTAGGGTTTGCGCATTCGATAACAGGTTAAGGCATTTGACGCCGGCCATCTCAAGGCTGTCGATTATTTCGTTGGTTTTGTTCTGCAAGGTGGTGTGAATCAGCAACAACGGGATGGCGGCCATCAGCCCGAATGCAGTGGTGTTCATAGCCACCGAGATGCTTTGCGACAACAGGTTGGCTTTCTCGGCCGGGTCGGCATTGGCAACTGCGGTGAAAGCCGCAATCAAACCCATGATGGTGCCGAGGAGGCCTAACAGGGTGGCGATATTGGCGAGGGTGGCGATGTAAGCGGTGCGCTTTTCCAGGCGCGGCACGGTTTCCAGCACACCCTCTTCCATCGCGTATTCAATTTCTTCGCGCCTTGGTGTTTGCGACATGCGGGCGAGCGCGGCGGCGATAATCTGCCCGATAGGCGCATTGGATGAACGCGCCACCTCGGCGGCGGCGTTGTAGTCTTTGCGCTTTAACAACGGCATGATGCGGTTAAAGGTGCGCCGGTTGGAGAGTTTTGCTTTGGTCAGATACGCCCAGCGCTCGATCGCAAACGCCAAGCCAAACAGCAGTACCACGGCGATGGGGTACATAAAAGGCCCGCCGTCTTGGAAAAAACTTACTGCGCTATTAAAGAATCCCATTGTGTTTTGGCCTCCAAAACCTAAAACGCTCTGCGTAAAAAACCGCCCTGTTCGGGCGGCTGACAAAATAATACATTCGACATTGACGTCGTTTCAAAAATCGCCCGGCGCAATCGCAGGCGCACCCGCGCAGCAGTTGTGCAAATTCCAGGCGATGGCGGTGCTTGGCGGGGTTAATCCTGCCCGGCATTCTGTTTTGGGGCAAGCTCTTCAAGCAAATGCAATTCGCGCTGATGTTCCGGGCGCTCGATATGGGCGAATAGATCGCGCTGCAGTTGCGTGATCAAAGCCCTGTTAAGCATAGTGTCATCATTCGCCTCTTGCCAAGGCACAATGTAAAGGACTTTCGGCTGCTCTTGGTTTCCGGTGACTGTGTCACTTAACACAATCACACCCTCGCGCTCTTGGGCGGCGATGCCGCTGCTTAGCGTTAACGCCAGCAAACCGGTTAAATAGCGTTTCATCCGTTACCCTCTTCGCTGGCCAAGCGTCGTTTGAGATCAATTATCCAACCTTGCAGCTCGATGTCGTCACCCTCGGCAAGACGCAGCGCCAACTCATAAGCGGCTAGTGCATTTTCAAACTCGCCCATATACAAGTCGTAAAGAATGCCGAGGTTGCGCAAAGTGGCCGGCGCGTGCGGCCAAACCTCTAGCGCCTTTTGGTAGACCGAAAGCGCCTCTTGAAAGCGGCCCTGCTCGCGCAACAACACGCCCAGTTGGTTATAGGCTTCGTTGTTTAATGGGTTAATGGTTAGGGCTTTGTTGAAACTCGCTTCTGCTTTGGCGAGTTCGCCCGTTTGCCAGTGCACTATGCCGAGGTTCACCCAAGGCCCGGAGAGTTCGGGGTGGGTTTCGGTCAATGTTTGTAAAACCTCCGAAGCGTCGCGCCAGCGTTGCGCTTGCATGGCCGCCTGCGCTTTGGCAAAGGCTTGGGTCGCCGCAGGCGGTGCGGTTTTGCCCGATTGCAAATAGGGGTTTGGAATTTTCTTAAGCGGTGCTTCGGTGTGCTCGCCGTCGACCGCGATTGTGCCCGAGGGTTCTTTTTTTACGCCGCTGCTGCAGGCGCCGAGCACCAGCGCGAGTGCCAGGGCAAGCCCTTTAAAGTAGGCCATCGGCGACCTCCAGGGTATGTTCCTTTTTGCCATAACGCGCGGGCAGAAGCTTTGCCAGCTCATTGAGGCTGCGCTTTACCCAGTCGTCGTAAAAGCCGTCCCAAGCGCGCTCGGCGTTGGCCGCCAGAAGCTCGATGGATTTATCCTCGAATGGGTAGGCCTGCTCTTCGAGAAGTATTTCGTACTGCTCCATGGCCAAATCGTCCAGCCCTTCGGGCCTTTGCGAGTCGAGTAGGTCGCGGCTTAACTGAGAGTAGACGTTGCCGATGCGGTAATTGGCCTCGGTGACGTATTCGCCCACGCCGTAGTCGATCACTTTTTTATAAGCGTCCAAGGTGCGCTCGAGCGCAGCGCGCTTGCGGGCGAAACTCGTTTTGATAGGCAGCGTGAGTTTGATCGCCTCGAACTGCTCGAACGATTGCAGCGCGAGCTGACTGGCAGCGTAGGCCGCCAGGTAACGGGCGCGCTCGGTGGTGGCGTTGCCGGCTTGTGCGTCTGCGGCAACTAACCGGTTCAACCAGTCATTGCGCTCTTTGGCGTTGGGGGCGGTCTCCAGCATTTGGTAACGCGCTTCGGTGGCCAGATCGAACGGCTGTGGGTAGGCATTTAGGTAGGCGCGGTAAGCATCGCGCGCGTCACCGATACGGCCCGACTTTTGATAGAGCTCGGCGGCCAGATACATCGACTGTCGCTGGGTTTGCGGGTCGTTCGAGCCGGCCGCCATCTGCTGCAGCGCGAGCGCGGCCTCGCCCCACAATTCAAGCTCTTGGTATATCAGCGCAAACTTAGCCGGTAAGGTTTGGGTGAGCGAGTCGTTCGGGTAGCGGCGTTCGAAATCGGCGAACAAGCGCTCGGCTCGTTGCCAGGCTTGCTGCTCCATCAGGATATTGCCGGCGTCATAGTGGGCTTTGCGGGCGATGTCAGTGCCGGGCGCTATGTCGTTTATCGCCAGATATTGGTCGAGGGCGGCTTCGGTGTTGCCGGCGGCGAGTTTCAACCCTGCGGCCTGAAACATGCTGGCGGCTATGCGCTCGACCACCGGTGCGCGCTCGGGGTCGGAGTTGTCGGTGCGCGCCAGGACCTCGCGGTAGGCCGCTTCGGCCTGCTCGTATTGCTGGCGGTCGAACAAGATGTGCGCAATCATCAGCCAGGCGGTCTTTTGCAGCGCGGGCGCAGGCGCGGGGTGCCATTGACTCAGGCGCACCGCCAGCGGATATGCGCGCTCGGTAAGGTTTTGCGCGAACAAGGTTTCCGCCGCTTCGGCGAGCACCTCCGGCGCTTTGGGGTCGGCGGGGTAGAAGTCGGCGAAGGTGATCGCCGCGTCCACTTTTTTCGCCCGCCAGGCCGGCGCGGCGTCGGCGCCTGCTTGGCGATACAACTGATCGAGCACCACTATCATGTTATAACCGGCGCGGGCGCCATAGTTCGGGTCGAGGCGCGTGAAGGCGACCTCTTCATAGACGGTCACGGCCCGTTCCAGCTCGCCGGCCTCAACCAGCGCCTCGGCCATCAGAAACTGTTTTTCGGGCAAGCTCGGGTCGTCGGTGAACACCTCGAGAAACTGCTGGTAGTAGCCCGCGGCGGTTCGAAACGAAGGCGTCGCCGGTGGCGGTGGCTTTAGCCCCGCTCGTGGCTTGGCAGCGAAGTCTGCGGCTGCGGCCTGCAGCGCTTGCGCCTTGGCGTGGTGAAAGCTTGAGAGCTCATCCAAAAAGGTCTGTAAGCTCGGTTTGATGCGCAAGGTCCGCTCTTGTTCGCTCAAATCCGCCCAGTAGGCGCTTCGCGGTCCGAAGCGCTCAACATAGTGTTCTTTGCCGGCCAGTACCTCCTCAGACAAGCCGCCCTGGCTTAGAACATCCAGGCGTCTGAGCGCAAAATCGGACGCGCGCGTTTCGCGTGGGAAGGCGTCGGTGTAGGCGTTGAACGCTTGCGCGGCATCGCCGTAGCGCTCTTTCTCGAGATAAAAATCGCCGAGCTGTTGGTACAACAGATGCTGATAGTGACGCTCGCCCAGGTCTTGATACACCTCGGCGATCGCCTCGGCGCCGTCGAGGTAGCTAAAGGTGATGCCCATGACCCGTAGGGTATCGGTGGCCAGCGCGCGGTCGGCCTCTTTAAGGCTGTCGAGCTGGCCGTCGGCCGGCAACAGTGTGTCGAGCACGCCCGTGAAGGGCGTGAGGCTCGCCCGGAAGCGGTTGGCTTTGAACATGGACCAGCCCAACATGTACTGGGCGTTGATGTGGTACGGCGACTGCGCGCCGGCCTCGACCACCTGGGTGTAAAGGCGCTGGGCGGCCTCGTAATCGCCCTGGCTGAACGCGTGTTCGGCCATGCGGAACCGGGCTTCGAGCGCGTGAACCGAATCGGGGTAGCGGGTCACCAGACGCGCGAGCGCGGCATCGGCCTCAACCATGCGACCGTCCAGCGCGTAGGCCTTGGCTAAGCGGTAGAGCAAGCGCTCGTCGGTGGCCTCGCTCAAAGGCTGCTGGTCGTCTTCGAGCAGACGGTTGTACTGGCTGATGGTCGAGTCGAAATTCTGCGGTTGCGGCACTTCGGCAAGCTGATTGTGCTCGCCGCGGGCCATTTCCACATCCGCCAAACGCACTTCGATCTCTTGGCGCAAGTCCGGGTCTTGGGTGACCTCAAGCGCGGCGCGGTAATTGGCTTCTATCTCGGCGAGCGTCGCCGCTGCAACCGGGGTGCGCACCGCAGGCAGCTCGACCGGTTCAAGGTCGGCGAGAGTCGGGCCGAGATCGGCGACGTCCAGGCGGATGATCGCACAGCCGCCAAGCAGCGCACTGAGCGCGACTGTCTGCAAGCACCTCTGCAACATCAGAGCGACTCCTCGGCGCTATAGGCATCGGGCGCGGCGCGCTCGAGCATGCGGGCAATCGCCAGGCGCGCCTGGCCGAGGTAATGTTCTAGGCGTAGGCGCTGGTCATTGAGTTGCCGGCTCACCTGGCTTCGAAGCGCGTCTTGGGCTTGGTGGATGACGATTTCGACATCGGTCAGCTGCAACAGCAGTTTCTCTTCGGCCTGTTCGAGCCCTTGGCGGTATGGGTTGAGGTCAAAGCCGAGCGCCAGGGTGGCTTCAATGCGGGCTTTGACCGCGTGGATGTCGTCCAGCGCCTGGTCGACCTCGGCGAGCTCCGCCGCCGCTCGCTGCCAGCGCTCTTCGTGCATCAGCGCCGAGCGCCACACCAGCAAGCCTTCGTGGATGCGGGCGGTTGCGCTCAGTTGGGCGAGCTCGCGCGGGGCGATGACGTCGGCGGCGGCTGCGCCCGCCCGACGCAGCGTTTCGGCATTGCGGCTGGCGTTTAGAATGCGTTCCCGTTTGGGTTTTTCGGCGACCGCCACCAGCGCCAAAAAGTCGGGTTCGCTCTGTTGTTCGCCCAGAATTTGTCCAAGTTCGTGACGCCTGTTAACCAGCTCGGCGATGGCGGCGTCGAGGTTGCGCGCGTTCAACTCGGCCAGCTGTTCGCCTCGGTTGGCTTCGCGTAGGGCGATCATCCCTTGGTAGAGCTGCAGTTTTTGTTGCCACTGCAGCAGATTGGTTTGAATGGCCAGCAGATCGCGCAGCTGCTGCACCTGTCGCAGAAAGCGGTCTTCGGCAAACAGCGGCACCAAATAGGTCAATTCCGGCGCCAGCGCGCTTTGCTCGGCGTAGTCGAGCCAATTGAAATCGGCGCTGCGGTCTATGTTCAAAGCCTCGCGGATGGCGCTGCCGTTGATTTTGCTCAGGGCGTCATCGAGACGGGCAATTTCGCGCTGGTACCCGGCCTCGGCGTCTCGGTAGCGCGACAGCGCCGTGTCGGCAAAGCCGAGTTTTTCATAAACCGTTGGAATTGCTACCCAAGCTTCCTGGACATTGGCATCCACAGGGCGAAAATCCGCCAGCGCCTGCCAAGGCTTTAGGGCTTCGCGGTAATTTTCTTGCGCGTAAGCGGCCCAGCCGTAGCCGAGCAGGGCGCGGCTCGACATGGGGCTTTCGAGGCGCACTTGACGGAACCCGTCTATGGCACCGGCCTCGTCACCGGCAAAGAGCCGGCTGTAACCGAGCGCGGTCATGGCTTTGTCGTATAAGGCGAGGTGCTCGGGGCTGCGTTGGCGCATCTCGCCGAGTTGGCTAAACCAGGCGCTGGCACGCTGCCAGTGCTGGCCGCGACTTAAGGCCGCGCCTAAGTTGTACTGCAAGTACGGCAGCCAATCGCTTTTGCGAAGCGCCGGGTTATCGAGCCGGCTGCGGGCCTGGTCCAGCTCGCCGCGCTGCAGCGCGATGTTAAAGCGCAGCACGTCGGCCTCGAGCGCAAGCGTCGGGGCGGGCTTTGCGCTGACGCGCTCGAGCAGGGTTTCGGTGGTGTCGTAATCGCCGCGTAAATAACCGAGCCGGGCGAGGTAAAACCAGGCGGCATCGCGCGTGGCCTGAGGGCGATTGGCATCGAGCAGGCGATCGAAAATGGCCTTGGCGGTGTCTTGCATGCCATAGGCCAGATAAAAGCCGCCGGTCATAATGGCGGGGTTGTCGCCGTGGCCTTCAATACCGCCAAGCGCGTCGGCAACCAGCAGCTCCGAGAGCGCTTCTAAGTGTTTGTCTTGGTAATACTGATAAAGCGCGACGCCGTAACGGAGGTCCCTAACGCTTGAAGGCGGGTCGTCGGCAAACCAGCTGGCAAGCGCCGCTGGCGCCGCTGCCCAAAGCAGAAGGCCCGCGCCCGCCCACAAGCGAGGGTGCGCGAGGCGTTTAGCCCGGTTTATAAGTCCCATTCTTTGAAGTCAAATTTTGGTTGCATGGACTCGGTGGCGTCCATAATTCGGATCTCGAGCATGGTCGGCGCCTGGCCTTTATCCAGCTGGTAGCTGGCGCCGCGTTTGTACTCGCGCTCGCGCGGGCCTATGCCTTCAAAAAACGCGGTGATTTCGTGTTTGCCGGTTTTCAGATTGCCGAGATACAGGCGTTGGATACCGCCGCGCGACAGTGCGCTGTTTTGTTTCTCGGTGTAGATGTGGCTGGCCACGAGCTGATCGCCGATTTTCAGCTTGACCGCGTCCAGGCGAAAAAAATAACCGACATCGACAGACACGAACACCGCCACTTGGGTGCTGGCCGGGAAAAGCAAATCCTCCTCTAGAATCAGCAAGTCGCGGTTGAGCTCAAGCGCCGCCTGTTTCAGCGCTTCTATATCGGTGCTTAATTCGGTGGTATTGGCATCGGTGGGGGTGACGCCCGGCGCGGTTTGGGCTTGGGCTTTGGCGGGTACGGCTGACAATAACAAATAAAGCAAAGCCAGGTAAAAAGCACGCGTTGACTTCGACAAATCAAACCTCCTGGCGGGCGTGGCCCTGTTCAATACAATTCGCAATGTTGGAGCAGCTTGTTAAATCTAGCACGGCCCCACGAGATTGGGGGCAGATGATAATTTTTAGCGCTTGGCTTGTGCGCGGGTACCAAGGTCTTGCCCGCCCCGGCTATTTTGCACCTCTATGGCCTGGTCGTCATTAAAGCGCGGCCGCTTGGCGGCGGTCGCTTGTATGGAAAATTTCATCTGGGTTCGCCGAGGCCCGCGCTGTAGTGCACTTGGCCGTCGGTGGTAATGACCACCGCATCGAACCCGTCGAGTGCGTTGATCAGTGCCAGGCCTTCGTCGACGCCTTTCACAAAGACGCTGGTCGACAGCGCGTCGGTATCGACCCCGAGGGCGCCGAGCACGGTCACGCTCATTATGCCCTCGGTCGGGCGGCCCGTGCGGGGGTTCAATATGTGGTGCACCCGTTGGCCATTGGCGTCGATAAAATAACGCTCGTAGTCCCCAGAGGTGCTAAGTGCGGTGTCGACCAGCGGCAAGGTCAGAACGGTCTCGGTGGCGCCTGCGACCGCGGGCCTTGGGTGTTTGATACCAATCAGCCAGGGTTTGCCGCGCTTGTCGCCAAGAATGCGGCTGTCGCCGCCGGCCGAGACGGTCGCGTCGGTAAAGCCCAACTCGCGAAGCACCGAAGCGGCTCGGTCGACCGCGTAGCCCTTGGCGATGCCGCCAAGATCGATGCGGATGTTCTTGTGAGCGAACCGCACCGTTTGCGCCTCGGCGTCTAAAACCACGCTCTTATAGTTGATTGCAGGCAGCAGACGCTCGGTCTCGGAGCGGCTCGGTTGCACGCGTTTGCGGTAATCGTAATACCAGCCGAGCGACGCGAAGGTGATGTCAAAGGCGCCTTCGGTTAGTTCACTGAAGTAGGCGGCGCGCTCGAGCAGAAAAAACATTTCGTCGCTAACCGGCTGCGGCGCTTGGCTCGCCTCGCGATTGAGCGCCGACAGCGCGCTTGTCTCTATGTAGGGGGAGTAAGTTTGGTCTATGCGGCGCAGTTCGGCAAAAACCGCCGCAAAGCCTTGCGTGCCGCGCTCTGGTGCCTCTGCCCAAAGGGTGACGCTGACCTCGGTGCCCATAATGCTTTGTTGCCGGGTCTGCCACTCGGCGTGGGCGTCACACGCGAGCCAAAGCAGGCTCCAGAGTACAGCTTTTGACCAAAACTCAACCACCGGGGAAGTTGATCCGAAAGCCGCCGTCATCCAGTGGCTCGGCAAAAATCGACAGCGCCTGGACGATCGGGTTGGGCGCATTGGCGCTCGGGCGGATGGTGCCGGTGAGTTTTGGCATTTCGCGAATTTTTATGTCCCCGCGAATGTCCACGTCGAACTCGCCCGAAAGGTCGGTGATGTCGGCATAAAGGCCGCCGGTGCCGTTCTCTGTGAGGGCCACCGCATAGTTGCCAAGCTCCATCCGGCCGGTGCCGGTGCGCGGGTCAATGGCGGCGTTTTCCCAAGTTAGGTGACCCTCGAGATCGAGTATGTCGCCGTTATCTTTGACGTGGAATCGGTTCACGGTGATGTCGCCGTGGCCGAACAGGCTTGCGCCCATGGCGTCGTTTAGCACCTGGGCGGGCAAACGGTTAACCACCAGGTCGCTGAGCATGTTCACGTTATTGGCCGAGCGGCAGACGTCGCCGCCAAGCAGGTCGCTTCGCACCTTTGCGCAGGCGCGCATCTGAAACAGCGCCAAAGGCTCGAGGTGCCAGGTGAGGCGCCCGAGGTCGATCGTTTTGCCGTCTATGGTGATTTTCGCGTTGGCGGCTTCGCCGTTCCAGACGGTGCCGGTGACCGCGCTCAGCTGCAGGTTCGGTGCCGCACTTTGCACAAAATAGGCGCCCCATCCCGCCGGGATGCGCGTCACTATCATCAGGCACACATAGATGAGCAGACCCAGACCAAACAACAAACTAAACAGTCGCACCTTATTCCCCTTGTTCGACTTGGACGTTGGCAATCACCGTGCCCGGCTGATTGTCAGCGGTAAGGTTCAGGTCGCGAATCTGGAGCCCGTGTTTGATTTCCAGCTCGTGCAACCAGGCCAGCACGCGATTAAAGTCGGCGCTTGCAAGGCGCACGCGCACCGTACTGCCCGAAGGTTGAAAGTTCTCCATGCGCAGACCGAATTCGCGCGAGGTGTCGTTGAGTATGCTGTTAATGTTCTGATGGTTGAGTTCGCCACCCGATTGTCGCAGGGCCAACGCTTGGCCGGCGAGCGAGCGCACCCGAGCCTGTTCTTCTTTAACCGCCAGCACGCGTTTGCGCTCGGATTCAAGCTCGTTGCGCATGGGTTCATAAAGTACAAAATGCAACAGATACAAAAGCACGCCCGCGGCGAGAACCAGCAGCATCAGCTGGTCGCGAGGGCTCAGATCATAGAATTTTTGTTTGAGTTCATCAAATGACATGGTTTATCCCGCTTCTGTGACTCGCAGTTGTGCCTGGTGAACCTCGCCGTGGACGTTGGCACTTCTGATTTCGACCTGATACCCCTGTTCGGCGATTTTGCTGCGCAGGTTTTCAAAGGTGCCAAAGTTCGAGGCTTCGATATTCATTTGCAGTTGCGCGCTGTCGGCGTTGTAGCGGAAGTTGCGGATCACCACATCGTCAAAACTGTCGATGGCCGGCGCCACCGCCGCGATCAGCGCCACCGCGTTTGAGGGCTTGCCGACCCCGGCGCCCGTGCCGCCGAGCATCGCTTTCAACTGCCGTTCGGGGTTGGTGATGCTGCCCGCGGGTACCACCTGGCGATAGATTTCATCGGTTTGGGTGAGGGTTTGCCGCTGTTCTTTTTCGGTTTGCACTTTGGCCATCATGGTTGCGCCCAGCGCGACAAGAAAAGCCGCCGCGTAAGCGATCAGCGGCATTTGCCAGGTCTTCCACCATTTTTCGAGCGGCAGGCGCCGGGCCAGGGCGCCGGTGCGAAAATCGAGCACCGGTTGCGCGTGCGGGTCGATCAGATCCCAGTAACAGCCGAGCTTGCGCTCGACAGCAACGCCTTTCGACTCGAGGGCCTCGGGCAGCGCGCTTGCAAGCTGCTCCAGCGCTTGGTCGTGGTCGGCCACCAGCAGCACTGAGGCGGGCGGCAGCGCTTCGGCGAGCGCCCGAAAATACAAAGGCGCGGTCGCCGCCTCGACGGTGAAACCCTCGCCGTAAGCGGTGTGGGCCCAAACCAAGTCGCCTTCTAGCAGCACCGTCCAAGCGCCCGTGGCAATGGTCATTTGCAGGTAATCGACCAGGCAGCGTTGGACTTCCGCACCCAGGGCTTCAAGCTCATCGATGCACGCACGCAAATAGTCGGTCTCTGCGTAGACCACCGCGATCGAGTCGTTCTGGATCGGGCCAAACGCAAAATGCAATTGCTCTACCGGATCGATTATGTCGTCTTCGAGCTCAAACGGCAGGGTGCGGGTCAATTGTTTGCGGTCTTTGATATCCGCCTCGGTCACCTGACTGACCGCGTAAGTCCCCGGCACAATCAACCAGACAATAGCCCCGGCAATCGCTTCTTTTAGAAGATTGATGTCACCGGTATAAAACTCGTCACTCAGCCAAGTGCCTTCGGCGGTGGTCGCGCGCCATTGCCATAGGTCTTGTTGAAGTTTGCGTACCAAAACTCGTGTTGCCACAAGGTCACCTTTATTGTAAGGCCGACGTCAAGCGTCGGCTGCTTAACACAAAAACTTAACGTTCGATGCCGTTTGGGCATCGTCTGCGCAGGCCCTAAAAGTTTGCATCCGTTCGTCGCACGACTTCCACCTGGCCGCGTGCGCGCACGAGCAAACTTTTGGAGCGGCGCACTTGTTCGCCTACCAGGGTCTCGCCGAAAAACAAAAAATAACTGCTGGCGGTGGTCAAGTTGGCGGTATCGAACTGTTTGTTATCGCCGAGTATGGCTTGCACAACCGGTGAATTGGCGAAGTCTTTGACCTCGTTAAAGCCGAGCTCGGGGAGGTTGCGTTCCTCGACCAGCGCCTGCCATTCGCTCTCATTGAGCGGCTCCAGAAGCTCCTTGCGATTAAATGCCCGCAATATTTCCGGCGTCACTGTGTTGATGTTCATTTTGACACTTTCGTCCAAGGCAATGATATAAGGTACCAGTTTTTCATAAAGCTCCGGCGTCATACCTTTGACCAGAAGCAGTTCGCTGACGCTTTGCATCGGCCCGTTGGCAATCATTACCGGCGGGTCGAGGCTATCGTAGTGGCTTCTCTCGGCGCCGTTGAACCCGAAAGGGTTGCTGTCGGGGTCGAGCCAGTCTTGAATCGCATCGACGATTGCGATGGCCTCGGCGAGGTCTAAGAAGCCGTCTTCGAGTTCAATCATTTGCAAAAACCGGATAAACCGCCGTTGCATCGCGCTGTATTTGTCTTCCGGCAGCGGTGGCGGTTTGGTCGGGTCCACCACCGGCGCTATCAGCAAGTTTAGATTAAACCGGCTGTGCGCATCCTCCAGCCTGCCGCGAATCCAGCCCTCGTCGGTGGGCAGTGGATCGCCGCTTTGCGCCCAGATTTCTCTCAGGTGGTCGTTCTGGCTTTCGAGGGCGTCGTCTATCAGTACTTTGCGTGCCAGCTGCTCGCCGCCTTCGAGGTAGGCGCGAGCCTGGGCGCCGTGCCAGCGGTTTTCATTGCGAGCCATACCGAGCTGGAAGCGCCAGCTTACCGAGACCACGATCGCGGTGACCAAGACGACTATGAACAAAGATAACACCAGCGCCATGCCCCGCTCGCGACAACGTCTGCGCAGGCGCCCGCCTCTAGGTGGCCGCGCTTGCTTACAATGCATTGTCGTCTCCGGGCAGCAGTGAGTACAGGCGCGTGATCTCGCCCATATCGTCAAGCTCCAGGGTCACCTCTATGGCCCGCGGCAGTGCCATCTGGCCGCCGAGCCCTGTGGGTGGCCAATCCTGCAGCCAGGGACCGGCGGCGAGGGAGCTCGCGTTGGCGGCCAGAATGCGCAGGTTCATTTCGCGGACATTATCGAGCAGCCGCTGCTGTCGCGACTCGCGCTGGTCGGTCAGGCGTATGTCGTACCAGACATCCCGCCAGATTTCGTTGTCGACGTAGCGGTACCCGACTCGGACCTCTTCGGTGCGCAGCTGGTACAACGGGTTGGCAAAGCCGCCGCGCAAAACAGTCAGCCAGTAATCTTGGCCGCGCATAGCCGCCTGCAGCGGCGGCAGCGCCTCGCCGAACTCGGGCGCCACTTGGCGCGGCAAGACATTGCGCAGGTCCTGTTCGATCAGAAAAAAGGTACGGTCAATTTTGGCCAGCCGTTCCATCGCCTCGCGGGTGGCCGTGGCCGAGGACGCTGCGGTGCTGAACGACTGCGAGGCGATCATCGCGACAACGGCCATAATCACCAAGGCCACCATGACCTCGACAAGCGTGAAGCCGCGCGCAATGCCAGCGCGGCTCGCGTAGCGCCACCGTGCGAACGCGCCTTTATTGCTCAAGGGTGAACCCGGAGAGTTCGGCCAGCCAGTGCTCTTGGCCTTGTTTTTTGACGCTGATGCGCATGCGCAACATGCCCGGTATCGCGGTTTCCTCGGTTTGCACCGCCCAGTCCCAGCGCTCGCCCGCCATATCCACATCGTCGGCCTGTCGGCCCCGAGGGACGACCTTCTGCATTTGCCGGGTTAAATAGATCTCTTGGAGTTTGTTCTCGGCGACCCAGTGGGCGAGCATTACCTCGCGCGCGTGCAAGGTGGTGCTGGCCATGGTGCCCATCTGGTAGAGCAGCGCCGGCAGCGCCATGGCGACGATCACCAGCGCAACCATCACCTCCACCAAAGTGAAACCTCGTTCAGAACGCATCGCCTTTCACCTCCGGAGGTTCGGGCGCTTCGACCCAGGACAGGTCGCCGTTTTCGTCGACTTCGATGTTTTGGGTGAAATTGCGCTCGCGTTTATCGAGGAAAACGATTGAGAAGGGCGTGATATCGCCTGTGGGGTAGTAGGCCAGTTGGGGTGTCGCGCGGTCGAGTTGGTCTTCGTAGTCCCATAGCATATCGTCGATTTCCACTTCGAGTTCGATCGAATTTGGCATAGTGATGGCGGGTAAGTTCGCCACCACAAGCCAGCCTTCGGAACTTGAGGTGTACCACCGGTAGCGCCAGCCGAAGTCATTGGGGTTCTCGCCGCGACCGGCCTGCCATATCGGCGGCTCTAACAACAGACCCATGGTTTCGCCGCTTAAAATCGCGCGGTCGCCGGCGAACTGAGCGACACCCATAAATGTCTCGATGGCGTTGTAAAGATCCTCTCGCGGGCCGCCGCGGTTAATCGTCAAAGACGCGATGCTAAGCGTCAAGCCTATGACGAAAATTACGACCAGTATTTCGACCAGCGAAAACCCGCGCGCAGGTGGGGTGCCCTGCCTAAGCGGTGCGCGCACACTCAGGGTGGACATAAGGTGACCTTTAACCGGCGTTTACTGCCCGCCTGAAGAAGCGTCGTCGTCCCAGAAGCTCAAATCCGCATCCTCGCCTTCACCGCCGCGTACGCCATCGGCGCCAAGGGTGATGATGT
Organism: uncultured Cellvibrionaceae bacterium; assembly: GCA_964540505.1. Classification (GTDB taxonomy): domain Bacteria; phylum Pseudomonadota; class Gammaproteobacteria; order Pseudomonadales; family Cellvibrionaceae; genus CAYZQH01. The sequence goes on from CAZING010000006.1 coordinate 14,679, forward strand.
TGAACGGTCGACCGTTTTCGCCGGGGCTTTCATAGATGTATTCGCCCTCCCAGGGGTCGAGGGGTACTTTGTCCATGTACTGGCGCCATTTTTTGGGGGCGGGGTCGGCGTCGGGTTCGAACACCAGTGCGTCCAGACCTTGTTCGGTAGTCGGATAACGGTAGTTGTCCAGACGATAGGAGTCGAGCGCGGTTTTCAGGTTGCCGAAGTGCGCGCGCACGGTTTTTTCCCGCGCGGTACCCACTTGGTCGAACACCCTCGGCCCGACAATACTGAGCAACAGCCCCATAATGACAATCACCACCATGATTTCAATCAAGCTGAAACCACCTTGTTTTCGACTTTGCATAATTCCCCCCTTACCTTTCAAAATTGGCTACTCTGGCCGGGCTTTTTTATACCACGGTCGTTGCTTGCGGGCGCACGCCAGACGGCGACGCCCTTTTGCTTACGATGCGTTGCGCCGGATGTCACCCGACGGTTTTTATGGTGTCCGCAACGCTTGTTGGGCCACGTCCGCTCAATGCCAATGAGAGCTTTAGCCCATCATTTGGTTCATTTGGAATATCGGCAACATTATGGCCATCACAATAAAAAATACGATGCCGGCCATTAACAAAATCATCGCGGGCTCCATTAAACCCATCATGGTTCCCAGGGTAAAACTCAGCTCTTTTTCCTGGTTTCTGGCCGCGTGCAGCAGCTGCTCGGCCAGTTGCCCGTTGGCTTCGCCGCTGGCGGCCATTTGCACCAGAAGCGGCGGGAACTCTCCGACCTGATCCAGGCCGCGGTTGAGGCTGGTGCCCTCTTGCACCGACACAGCAACCGTTTGCCCCGCGTCCTGCATCACTCGGTTGGACAAGACCTGGCTCGCAATTCGAAGCGCCTCCAAAAGCGGCACCCCGCTTTTCACCAGCAGGCCCAAAGTATTGGCCCAGCGGGCGGCCTCGGCGGTGCGAATAAACTCGCCAAACAAGGGCAGCTTCAGCTGCACTTTGTGCCACTTCTTCTGGCGCTTGGCGTCTTTAAGGAGATGGCGTAACAGGAAGATGGCGCCGATGATACCGGCCAGCGCAAACACGCCGTAATTCACAATAAAATCGCTGGTGCCGATCAAAATTTCGGTAATCATCGGCAGCTCTTGGCGCGATTGGGTGAACATTCGGGTGAGCTTGGGCACCACAAACGCCATCAAAGCGGTGACCACCCCAAGGCTCACGCAGAGCAGCACAATCGGGTAGGTCATCGCCATTTTAATCTTCTGGCGTGTCTCCTGACTGGTTTCGGTGTATTCGGCGAGCTGTTCGAGCACAGGGCCAAGAAAACCGGCCGATTCACCCGCTTTGACCATGGCGCGGTAAAGCGTATTGAATGCTTTGGGCGATTCGGCCATGGCCTGCGCCAGTGACAGGCCCTCGACCACTCGCGAGCGCACCTGCAGCAACAGGTTTTTGATCTGCGGTTTGCGGCTTTGGGTGGCCGCTGCATGCAATACTTCATCGAGCGGCAACCCCGACTGCAGCAGCGAGGCCAGCTGTCGGGTGACCAGCGCGAGGTCGCGGTGCCCGAGTTTGCCGCCGCCGCTGCCGCGACTCAGACGCTTGGCGCCGGTGCGCTTCTGCCCGGAGGATTTCTCTTGGCGAGTTTCGCGGGTGCCTTTCACCTGCAGGGGCTTTAACTTGCGTTGGCGCAGCAGCGAGCGGACGTGGCGCTCGGACTCGCCCTCTATCACGCCTTTGACGGTTTTGCCCTTGTCATCGAGGGCCTGGTAAGTAAACGCTGCCATGGCTTAAGCCGCTGCAGTCACGCGCAGCAGCTCCTCCACGCTGGTGATTCCGGCGGTCACCTTGGCGCGGCCGTCGTCGTCAATGGAGCGGCTGTTTTTGCGCGCGTGCTTAAGCATTTGGCTTTCGCCGACACCTTCGTGAATGAGTTGTCGCAAGGTGTCATCGACGGGTATCAGTTCGTAGATGGCCGTTCGCCCCCGGTAGCCGTTGTGGTGGCATTTATCGCAGCCGACGGCGCGATAAATTGTGGTACCAACCGCAATGCCAACCCGCTCCGACTCGGATTCGCCCGCCGTGTGGGGCTCTTTGCATTCGTTGCAGAGCTTGCGAACCAAGCGCTGAGCCATCAACGCCTCGAGGCTCGAAGACAACAAGAACGGCTCAATGCCGAGGTCTTGCAGCCGCATGATCGCGCCTATGGCAGTGTTGGTGTGCAAGGTGGACAGCAGTAAGTGACCGGTCAAACTCGCCTGAACCGCGATCGCCGCCGTTTCCTGGTCGCGGATTTCACCGATCATGACTATGTCCGGGTCTTGGCGCAAAATCGCGCGCAAGCCCCGCGCAAAGGTCATGTCGACCTTGGTGTTCACCTGGGTCTGACCTATACCGGGCAAGACGTATTCGATCGGGTCTTCCACGGTCAGAATGTTGCGCTCGCGGGTGTTTAAATGGCTGAGGCCCGAATAGAGCGTGGTGGTTTTACCCGAGCCGGTCGGCCCGGTAACCAAAATGATGCCATGGGGTTTTGCCAGGGCGGCTTTGAAATCGCGCAGGACTTTTTCGGGCATGTTCAATTGCGCAAGCGAAATAGCGCCCGCCGCTTGGTCTAGAATCCGAAGCACCACGCGCTCGCCGTGCGCCGAGGGCATGGTCGATACGCGCAAATCCACCGCGTGACCGGCGAGCTTGACGGTAATGCGGCCATCCTGCGGGATGCGTTTTTCAGCTATGTCGAGACGCGCCATCACCTTAAGCCGCGACACCAACACAGGTGCCAGCACCGGCTTCGGCGACAGCACCTCTTTTAACACACCATCGATGCGAAAGCGCACCGAGACCCGGTCTTCATAGGGCTCGACGTGTATGTCCGAGGCTTTCTCTTGCACCGCTTGGGACAGAATTGCGTTAATCAGCCGGATCACCGGCGCGTCGCCCTCGCCGCTTAAGAGCTCGCCGTCGTCTATGTTTTCGGCCAGTGCGGTGAGGTCGAACTCGGCGCCCATGTCCTCCACCGCTTGTTGGGCCTCGCCGTCGCTGCTTTGATAAAGCTGGGTCAAACGGCTTTTGAATTCCTTTTCCTCGACCTCTTCAAGCTCCAGGGGGCGGCGCAGATGGCGGCGAAGTTCGGCAAGCGTATGCTGAGACAGCCCCGGTGTATGTACCAGTTTGCCCTGCTCGACGAACACCCCGTTGCTGGACGCGTAAGAGAAAGGCAGGCGCAGCCGCGGCACCGGCGCCTCGACGGCGTCTTCGGTGTCCAGCAGCGCAAGGGTATCTATGTCGGTTTCTAGCGCCATTTACTCGTCACCGCTTGTGGCTTCTTCTATTTGCGACTCCAGCGATTGCTCGGCCGCGGGGGTGGTCAATAGGTTGTCGGTATCAGGTTCCGCCTCGGGCACCATAAGGTCGTAATAGCTCAATTCTGGCAACAGACCCAGGTTCTTGGTGGATAGACGGCCGAAGCCGTTGTCCCGCTGCTGGATTTGGCGGTCGCGAACAAATTGGTATTTCTCTGCGGTGGCCCCAGTAAGTTTAAGATCGTCGCGAAGCACCGAGGCCTTTAAGAATATCATCAGGTTGGTTTTTCGATTGGACCGGGTGTTCGAGCGAAACAAGCGCCCGAGCACGGGTATTTTGCCCAACAGCGGCACTCGTCGTTCGGTCAACTGTGAATCGTCTTGAATCAGTCCGCCGAGCACTATGACTTCACCGTCTGCGGCCAACACCTGGGTCTCTATTTTGCGCTGATTGGTGACCAAATCCTGGGCGCCGGAGACGCCATCGGGCGAGACGCTGGATATCTCTTGCATAATATCCAGCAAGACCGTATCGCCTTCGTTGACTTGGGGTTTCACTGTGAGTTTTATGCCCACGTCTTCACGTTGAATGGTCTGAAAGGGGCTTCCGAAGCCGCCATTGGTGCCGGTGGTGGTCGACCCGGTTAACAGAGGGATGTTTTGCCCGACCGAAAAACTGGCCTCGTTGTTATCTGTGGTGAGCAACGAGGGCGTTGACAGAATGTTAGTTTTAGTGTCGTTTTCCAGTGCGGCCAGGAGCACCATAAAATCGTTGTCATCGTTGGTGCCGATCACGCCGAGCACTTCCCCGACGGTGCTGCCTAAAGCGCTCGCGAGGCCGCCGAGCGCTTCCAGCGCGGCCACACTTTGTGGGTCGTTGTCGCTGGCCACAGCGCTCTGAAGCGCGGCGCCGCCTATAGTGCCGAGACTGGGGGCGCCGTTCACCGAACTGCCAAAGGCGCCGTGCTCGTTGTTGCGGAACATCCACTGCACACCGAGATTGCGGCCCTCGGTTTCTTCCATCTCGACTATGATCGCCTCAATTAGCACTTGGGCGCGACGAATGTCGAGCCGCTCGACCACCTCCAGGAGGGTGTCGAGGTCATCGCCCGAGGCGGTGATCAGCAGCGAGTTGGTGTCTTCGTCGGCCTCGACCGTCGCGGCGTTGGCATTGTCTTGCGCGCCACCCGGGGCCAGCTTTGAGAGGTTCGCCATCACTTTGGTGAGAGTCTCGGCGGCGGTTTTCGCCTGGGCGAACTGCAAATACACCACGCGAACATTTCCGGATTGGCTGCGCGGCCGGTCGAGGCGCGCCACCAGTGAACGGATGCGCTCGCGTTGCATATCCTCGCCGGTGACCAACAGCGCGTTGTTGCGCTTATCGGGAATGATATTTAGGGTTTTATCCGGCGAGCGGTTCTGGTCGCTCTGCGGGTTGAGCTTGTCAAATACCTGGGCCAAATCGGTGGCGTTGGCGTATTTAAGCTCGATAATCTCGGTCACAGGCGTCGCCGATTTATCGAGCTGCTCGATCAGCTCGCGAATGCGCGCGATGTTCTCGGCCGAATCGGTGATGATAATCGCGTTGGACGGGTCGTAGGCCGACAGGTGCGAGTGTTGTGGCACCAGTGGTCGGATAGACGGCAGCACTTTGGCGGCGGCGATGTTCTGCAACTGGATGACCTGAGTCAGGTAGCCTTTTTTGTCGGTGGTTCGGCCGGTAACCGGCACCGGCGAGGAGCGCGCGTCTTTTAGCGGCACTATGCGCAGCAAATTGCCCACTTCCACTAAAGAAAAATCGTGAACCTCAAGCACGGTGCGAAACAGCGCCAAAAGCTCTGCTTCGGTCAAGGGCTCGTTGGATATCACTTTAACTCGGCCTTTAACCCGTGGGTCAATCACCACGGTGCGCCCGGTGATATCGGCGACGAATTTGATGACCTCCTGGATGTCGCTGTCTTTGAAGTTGACCATCCAGGTCTGCTGCGCCCAGCACCAGCTCGAGGCCAACGTCAGCGCGAGTGCGGCGGTGGCACTGAAACGCGTTAAAGGTTTAAACACGGTTACCCCTCGGAACTCATTGTTATTTGAATAGAGTGAGTGGTGCCGTCGCGCAGCACCTGCAAGTTGGCCTCGGTGGCGGTCTTCAAGGCTTGATACACTTCTCGTACTTTCTGTGGTTCGTTGACTTCAATGCCATTGACGGACACCACAATATCATCGGTTCTAAGCCCTACCTGGTCAAACAGTTCGCGCTGTCGGCCTGGGCGAACCTTATAGCCGATCATTCTGCCGTTTTCGGTGGCCACCATAAAGCGCACCACATCGCCAATATTGCGCGCCTGTTGAATTTGCTCTTGGCGTATCACCGCCGCCTGGGTCGGTTCGGGCTCGGCCGCGCGCGGTGCGGCGCGGGTTTTTGCGAAGTTTTTGCCGTCCTCGCCGTACAGCCAAAGCTGTTCGAGGTTGCCGCGGTTGTCCAGCACGATTCTGATGTCGTGAATTTGCGCCACTTTTACGCCCGGGGCATCGTCGAGCTCATCACCAATTTTGTAGAGCTTTTGGTTCTCGGTGCGACCGATGATGGCCCAAGAGAATTCGGGGTCGTTCGCGGCTATGACGCCTTGAAGTTCAACGTTCAATTTGGTGTCTTCCAGTTGTTCGTCGGGCGTTGTCTCGGTGTTGTTGCTGGCCACAGGCTCGGCGTTGATGTCGCCGAACAGGTTAAGCGCCTGGATTGGCTCGATGTCGACCTTGGCGCGCCCCGAGAGATCAAAGGTGGCGCTTGACGGGGCGACTTGTTGCACCGGCAACACCGGCGGCGGTAGCATCAGCCAAAATAAGCTCGCCACCGTATGACAGGCCCAGAAAGCCGCCAGCGCAATGAGCGCCGCGCGGTAATAGCGTACGGGCACCTTTAACGCGACGGTCTTCGCCTGGGCAAGGCGGGCGCTTGCGCCGGCAATGAACGGACTGTCGGCGACGCTGCTAATAGCCACCTAGTTTCTCCACAGTGGGTCGGGTATTGGTCGTTGTAGTGAGACACCGTCGTGTCGCCGATGCCGTCATAAGCGAAATGCCCTCGCGCAAGAGGGCAAAAAGGATACGCGAGAAGTCTTGTAAAACGCTACAATATCGCTTAATTCGCCTATGACTGTAAACAGTTTATAACTAATATAGCCTTTGAATACGGTGTTTTGGGTGCTAATGCTCATACTTCACCTTAAGCTTGCGGCAATCCTTCGGGCATTGTCGGCCCTGTTAAAATCGCTTGATAATGGATCGCAATGGCACACGCTTATATTCTCAAAAATCAACACGACCTTTTTCTCGACAGGCAGGGCGGCTGGGTAGACCGCGCCGAGGCCAGTCAGCTCTATCGCACCTTACACAAAGACGAAGCCATCAACAGTATGGTGGAGCTCTCTGTGAAGCACCCAGAATTGCGCATAAAAATCGAAACCTGCGTGCTCGGCGATAAAGGCCAACTGGTGCTTACCGCCCAAGCCTGCGACGACAGCCCGTGGGCGCTCTCGGCCATAGACCCGGCCTGAGTCGGTTTGTTCGACCGTAAAACCCGCCGAATGCTCCGCACAGGCCTCAGATCGTGGTGCCAACTCGCGAGCTAAAGTACAATCGAGAGCCTTTGATCAACCTGAGATTTGCCGTGACCGAAGATGCTCTCGGAATCGAGTCCATCCCCGCCGCTCTATTCGAGGCGGATAACTTCCCGTTGTTGGCCGGCATACTGCGCGGGGTCGAGAAAGAAAGCCTGCGGGTATCGGCGACCGGTCAGCTGTCGTTGACCGACCACCCGAGCGGTCTCGGCTCGGCCTTGACGCACCCGAGGATCACCACGGATTTCAGCGAAGCGCTGCTCGAGTTCATCACCCCGCCCTCGCATCTTATCAGCCAACTGACCGAACAGTTGCGCCAACTTCACGCCTTCACTTACCAGAACCTTGGCGACGAGGCGCTTTGGGTCAACAGCATGCCCTGCGCGCCCGGCGCCGCGCATGAGATCCCGGTGGCCCGCTACGGCAGCAGTCACCGCGGGCGCATGAAAACCGTGTATCGCCTGGGTTTGGGGCATCGCTACGGGCGCGTGATGCAAACGGTCGCGGGGCTGCACTACAATTTTTCGCTGCCGCGGGCTTTTTGGGCATTTCTGCACCAGCACGAGCGCGCCACCAGCGACCTCGCCGATTATATCGATACCCGTTATTTTGATCTTATTCGCAATTTTCGGCGCAACTATTGGCTGTTGATGTACCTTTTCGGCGCGTCGCCTGCGCTTTGCAGCAGTTTTGTAAGCGGTCGCGACCACGATCTTACGCCTTTCAACGGCGACGTCCATACGCTCCACGCGCCTTACGCCACCTGTCTGCGCATGGGCGACTTGGGCTACCAAAGCAGTGCCCAGGAATCGCTGTACGTGTGTTACAACGGGCGCAGCTCCTATGTCGAGACACTCGCTCGGGCCATTTTTAGCCCCTACCAGGCCTACCAGGCGATAGGCGCGTTCGACGCCAGCGGCAACCGCCAACAACTCAACACCGGTTTGTTGCAAATCGAAAACGAGTTTTACAGCTCGATTCGACCCAAGCGCACCGCCGAGGCGGGCGAGACTGCGCTGACCGCATTGAGCCGTCGCGGGGTCGAGTACATCGAGGTGCGCTGTCTGGATTTAGACCCTTTCGCACCGGTGGGTCTAACCGAACAACAGGTTCGGTTTTTAGATGTGTTTTTGCTCTATTGTCTTTTTAAAGACAGCCCGCGCTGCGATATCGCGGAGTTTCGCCGCATCGCCCGCAACCACAAGCGTGTGGTCAAAGAAGGTCGAAGGCCGGGTTTGGCACTTGAGACGCCCGCCGGCGGCGAGCTTCCTTTAGCGGGCTGGGGCGCGCAGCTGCTTGCGGCCATGCAACCGGTGGCAGAGCTGCTCGACGGCGTCCACGGCGGCACCGGTCAGTACCGTCAGGCCCTGCTGGCTCAGCAGGCGAAAATTTCGCAACCCGAGCGCACACCCTCCGCGCAAGTGCTGGCGCTGCTGAAAAGCTGCGGCCTCAGTTTTGCGTCTTGGGGTCAGACGCAGGCGCGGGCGCTTAAAGAACAATTCAAAGGCGCGCAGCTGTCGGGCGCGCAACTGCATCAACTGCGTCAGCTGGCCGCGAACTCCGTGCTGCAACAACAAGAAGAAGAGCGACAAAATAAGGGCGATTTCGAGCAGTACCTGAGCGACTACTACCGCCAGTACCGAGAGTGTTGCACAAGCCTCGATCAGGCCGGTGCGGCCGGGGATTGTTTTTAGCCTGAGTGCGGTGGCACTTACTGCTGCACCAAAATGGTGTTAAAAAAGAGGTCCACCACGCCGCCTTGCCGGTCTTCCTGCTGCAGAACGTTGCGCACTTCCGCCAAAGCTTCCTGGCGCAACAATTCTTTGCCCTCTTGTGAATGAAGACTCTCTTCGCTTTGCGCCGAAAAGAGCATCACCAGATTATTGCGAACATAGGGCATATGGTGGCGCAACGAGCTGGCCGCGGCCGCATCTTGTAAGCGCACGGTGATGTCGGCTTTCAGAAAGCGCAGGCGTCCGGGCCCGCCATAATTGACCACAAAAGGCGGTTTAAGGGGAATGTAAATGGCCCCGGCCTGAGGGTTGGCGGCGGTCTCTTCGCTGACGGGCTCGGCGGCTCCCGTTTCGTCCTCATCGAACGGCAGCTCTTGGGTGGCCGCCTCGGACGACTGTTGCGCATCCGGCGCGGCGTAAACGCAGGCGGGCAGCAGTAATGCGCCTGTCAACAGGGTGCGAGTGATTAAAAGGCGTAGGTCTCGCATGGGCTGGAGCTCGGCTCGAATGTCGGTTACAGGGCGATGACAGCGGCGCCCTCGAGAATCGTTCTCTGCAAAAGCATAGACGACCCAAGCTCGCAATGGGATATTTGCCGGAACTTTGCTACCTTTGCACACCTCCTATTACCCAAACCTCTTAGGGTTTGTGAAGCCGGGTCCATTCGCAAAAAAAAGGCTCTAATCCGCTATGACGCTACCTTCGCCACGTTTGACTTTTCTTGTCATTTTCCTCGGTTGTACCGGCCTGATGTTGACCGGCTATTACATGCAGTATGTGATGGGCTTGATACCCTGCGCGTTATGCATGACCCAGCGCGTGTTCATTGTCGCAGTGGGCTTGGTGGCGCTCGCCGGTTTTTTGATTAACCCGGGCTCGGTCGCGCGCCGGGTGTTCGCCGCCATCGGCATACTGCTGGCGTTTGCTGGCAGCTATTTCTCCGGGCGCCAGGTTTGGTTGCAAAATCTTCCGGAAGACCAGGTGCCGGCTTGCGGGCCTTCGTTCGAGTATCTTCTGGATAATTTCCCGCTGATGGACGCGTTCAATGTAATGCTGCGCGGTGACGGCAATTGTGCCGAGGTGGCTTGGTCGTTTTTGGGCCTGAGCATACCCGCCTGGACCTTCGTCGCGTTTATGGGGCTTGCCGGGTTCAACCTATGGCAAATGCTGCGTCGAGGCTAAGCGTTTAACAGATAAACAAACTGGGGGGTGCTTGCTCTCCCCAAGCGGATCACTTATCTTGGCCAGTGTGTGACCGCTGGGGTCGACTATAAAAAACCTAAAAAGAGGAAGCCCAAATGCTTGAAAATTATGATTCAGCGCGGGAGCGTTGGGGTGGCGTCAGCGTTATGATCGACAGGTGGCTCAATGAGCGCAAAGATCTATTGGTGCTTTTTTGCGGTTTAAGCAACAAAGACAGCACAGACACCCGGGAAGAACGCGAGGCCAATTTGCGCCGTTTTTGTCAAATTCTGGTCGATTACGTCTCGGCCGGTCACTTTGAGGTCTACCAGCAACTGCTGAAGGAAGGCAAAGAATCCGGCGACCCCGAGGGCGTGAGCCTCGCCGAGGTTCAATACAAAACCATAGATGCTACCACCGAAGTCATTTTGGACTTCAACGATAAGTACCAAGAGACCGACGACCTAGGCACGCTTAACGATGACCTATCGAAGCTCGGCGAATGCTTGGCGACGCGTTTTGAAGCCGAAGATAACATGATCGAAATCCTCCACGTGGCGCGCCGCCAGGAAACCGTCTGACCCCCCTTTTTTGCTCATCTAGTGTCACCAAAAACGGCCCCGGCGGCCGTTTTTTTGTCTAAAGCTTTTTCATGTACCGGTAATCGCTATTGTCGCGCAAGCGACTAAGCTTAAAACACGGCTCGCTCGAAGATCGGCAAACAACGTGCGACAAAAAGTCGTAATAGATACAGAAGCAGCGATTCATTGGGGTTCAAAGTGATGATGAGTAAGCGCTCGCCGCTATGACAGTAAAAACCTCCGCTCTACTCGTTTTGATGTTCTCGGCGGCGCTTGTGGGCTGCGACCAAGCCGCCGCGCCCGTAGAGCGGTTCGACGTGGCCGTGCGCGGCGTCTACGCCGGGGCCTTGAGCGACGATGCCCGGCAAGCGGTGGTCGGTTCGGTTCATCACGGCGTCAGTTTTTGGCGTTTGGGCGAACGCGAGCGCCTCTACGACTGGACGCATCGACAGGATTTGGCTACTTCGCTGGTCGCGGCGGCTTTCTCGGCCGACGGCAGCCGGGCGGTGACCGCCGACGAACACACCCTGGTGCTGTGGGACACAAACACAGGCGAGGCGCTTCGGTTTTGGAGCGTGCAGGCGCGGATCCTCGATATCGCGCTCAGTCGTGACGCCGGCCTCGCGCTGCTTGGGCTTGCCGATCACACGGCCGTGCTGTTTGATATTCAGCGCGGCGGTATCGTTCGAACCTTCCAGCATAACGACCGCGTGACCAGCGTTAGCACAAGTCGCGATCGCCCGATCGCGGTGACCGGCTCCGAGGATTACTCGGCGGTCTCCTGGAATTTTCAAACGGGTGCGGCCCTTGCGCGGGTCGACCATCAAGATGAAGTACAGCTGGTGCGCATCTCGCCGGACGGCGAGCTTGTGTTGTCGATGAGCCAGTACGATAAAGCGTTGGTCTGGCGCTCGGATTCGGGTGAGACGCTCGGCGAAGTACCGCTTGGTGCCGAGCGCTTAAGGCGCGGCCTGCGCTTCACCGCTGCGGCCTTTTCTGACGACAACCGTTATTTGGTGACCGGTCGCGTGGATCGAGTCGTCAGTTTGTGGCGTGTCGACGACATGGCGGAAATCAAGCGGTGGAAAATCCCCAAAAAGAAAGCCTGGAAGCCCACGGG
>CAZING010000006.1:26315-27433 GCA_964540505.1 uncultured Cellvibrionaceae bacterium
GATGGAATCACAAGCTCGAACTTGTCGCCGACTTTCATCAACTGCAAGCCTTCGATCCAGCCTTTGATTACGCCGTTGACCGGAAAGCTGACCGGCTCGCCGCGCTCGACAGAGCTGTCGAATACAGAGCCGTCTGGCAGTGTGCCGTGGTAATGCACTTGCACTGTGTCGGTTTCGGCCGGTGATGCCGCGCCTTCTTCGCCAGAGCTTAGAACTCTATATTGCAGTCCGCTTTCGGTGGTGATCACACCCTCTTTTTGGGCGTTTTCATCTAGGAAAGCTTGGCTTTTGGCCAAATTCTCTTCGCCGGCCTTGGCTTGTTCTTCCGCGCGTTTCTTTTGTTGCTCTTCTTGGAAGTTCATCATGATTTGCTGTTGCTCTTCCTGAGCGATGCGCGGCTCTTTGCCTTCTTGGACGTCGCGGATTGCCGCTGCCATAACGTCTTGGTCAAACTTAACACCGTTGGCTTCGGCCTGTTGGGCCATGTTGTAACCTACGATATATGTCACCTGATGTTCGATTGCATCCAGAGTCACTTCTTTCGGTGTGGATTGCGCAGTTTCTGTTTTCTCATTGCAGCCTGCTGTGAATAACGCTGTCGCGATAGCCACACCCATGACGGTTGCATGAAGCGGGGATAACTTACTCATATATCGTCCTGTCTATTGTTTTGGGTGAAAAACACTCTCAGTCCGTTCGGTAACGGAGCTTTGGGTGTATGCCTTAGGTGATTGGTGTCAAAGACCAAGAAGCGGGTGAAACCATACTCTGTGATTTCGGTTCCGTCTACAGGCCGGTGAATCCGAAACGTCGCCACGCCGCTTTCGCGAGACGCGCACGGGCTATTACATAAAGGTCGAACCAAAGCTCGGTGGCCTTAAATTGCAGAGGTTTACAAACCATGTTCTGTCCGCTTAACAAGCAAAAGGTTCCCTAAGTCGCGCGCTATAGTACCCCAATTTCCGACCCATTCGCAGACGCAGGCCACACAAATAAAGATTCGACTGGGTTTGCTGCGTCCCCTTAGGTTTCATGCGCCTGTGTGGCTTCGCCCGCGTGAAAAAGGCGATCGCACGAGGGTGTTGCCAGATCGATTCACCGAGGTTCGGGCGTTTCGG
>CAZING010000006.1:27533-34318 GCA_964540505.1 uncultured Cellvibrionaceae bacterium
AGGCGATCGCACGAGGGTGTTGCCAGATCGATTCACCGAGGTTCGGGCGTTTCGGGCATAGGCGACAGGCTCACAGAAACGACACCCGTTAACTAATTGGCCAAAGCGCCGGCCGCCAACGCAGCCGCGACGCAAAAATTCGGTGTTAGCAGCCCCTAAAGCGTTTTCTCAAAGATTAAATCCCACACGCCGTGACCCAAACGCTCGCCTCGCTGTTCGAATTTGGTCGCGGGCCGAAACGCCGGTTTTTCGACAAAACCCTCGCCCGTGTTGCGCAGACGCTCGGTTGCGCTAAGTTGTTCCAGCATTTGGTCCGCGTACTCGTGCCAGTCTGTGGCCATGTGCAAAAGCCCACCGATTTTGAGCTTGCGGGTAATCAGGTCGACAAAATCTTTTTGGACGATTCTGCGTTTGTGGTGCTTTTTCTTATGCCAGGGGTCCGGAAAATACAATTGAAACCGGTCGATGCTGTTATCCGCGAAACAGTCATGCAGCACATCCACGGCATCGGCCATATAAATTCGAAGGTTCGCGAGGCCCGCTTTGCCGGCGTTGTGCAGCAAGCGGCCGACACCGGGCGGATGCACTTCGATACCGATAAAATTCGTCTCGGGCGCCGCGTCTGCCATAGCGAGCAGCGAGTCGCCCATGCCGAAACCCACTTCCACCACCAGAGGCTTTGGGTGCTCGAAGGCTTGCGTCGCCTCGCGCGGGCCATCGAACAAACTGAGCCCGTACTGCGGCCACCATTTTTCGAACGCGGTGCGCTGGCCGTCGGTGATGCGTCCGCCGCGTATCACGAAGCTACGGATCGATTTGTCTTTAAACTCGGGGCGAATGTCAGTCATTGTCGGGCCACGTGAGAAGCGTTTGTTGTTTAAGCCACAGTCGTTGTTGGGCGTAATCCGGCAGTTGGCTGCCAATTAGGCGCCAGAAATCCGCACTGTGATTGAAATGCCGAATATGGGCAAGCTCGTGGACCACCACGTAATCGATCACCTCTTTTGGGGCCATCAGCAACAGCCAATTGAATTGGAGTTTGCGATCGCGGGTGCAACTGCCCCAGCGTGTTTTGTAGCGCCGGATGGCAATCGCGGCCGGTTCGAGCGCCAGTGTTTTTGCAAAATGTTCGACGCGCTGCGCGAAGTGTTGGCTGGCGGTTTGTCGATACCAATTTTCAAGCAATTTCTTCACCGCGCGGCTGTCGGTGGGTCGCGGGCAGACCACCCGTAAATGCTCGCCGGCAACCGTGACGCCAGCCGGTCGACCGGCGGCGAGCGTTAAACGAAGCGGTTGGTGAAATAAATAAAATCGGTCGCCTTCGACAAAGGTGTGTTGCCCGCGAGCCAGGGTCTCTTGTTGATGTTGCAGGTGGGCGCGAATCCAGTGTTGTTTGGCATTGATGAACCGGGTGATGCGCTCCAGCGGTTCGCGCAGTGGCGCGCGGACAACAACCTGACCGTCGCGCACGTAAATGCCGACACTTTTGCGCCTGCCAGAGCGAACCAAGCGCGCATCGAGGTCGGCGCATTGCAGTATTTCGGTCATAGGCGCTTATCGGATTTTCGAAACCGCGTGAGCAGCTCAAGGTGAGGCGTCTGCGCGAACGCATCCAGGCTTTGGATCAGCTCGCAGCGGAACCCGCGCTCGATCAACGCCTTGGCGTCGCGGGTAAAGGTGGCGAGGTCGCAAGAGATATAAAACACTTCGCGAAGCTCTGGCAGTTGCGCGAGCAGCGCCGGCAACTGTTTGAAGCCTTCCCGCGGTGGGTCCAGCACTAAAATGTCGGCGTTAAAGTGACCGAGCTTGACGAGCGCTTGGTCCGAAAAAAGATTACAAGTTAAAACGTCCACGCCGGGCAGACCGAGCTGCTCAAGCGCTTTGGTGGCCTCGGCCACCGATTCACAGGCAAGAATGTTATGCCGGCCGGAGCGGGCGAGTATCTCGGTGAAATTGCCCGAACCCGCGAACAGCTCAAGGACGTTGTGACCTCGGTCGAAGCGGTCGAATTCGGTGGCGAGCCAGGTGCGCATGGTTTGGTTTTGCGCGGCACTTGCCTGCTGAAACGGCAAGCGTTGTTGCACGCTGATGTCGGTCTCGTTGATATCGATAGCCGTGAACTCCCGCCCGCGCTTTCGCCAAGCCGGGTTGGGCAATTGTTCGCGAAGTTTACGAAGCTTCGCCTGCAGCGCGTCGGTGACAATAAGGCAGCGGTCTATATCTTTAATTTGATGCGTTCCGGCGGCCAGAAAGCCGAGCCGGGTGCCGTCGGTTTTCAGCTGCGCGCGCTGGCGGTAATGAAGCGGCTGGGCGGCGCCGATTATCGGCGGGCAGCGCTCGCGGTCGACGCCGAGCGTTTGCGCGGCGTTCAGCACGCGCTGATGTTTCGCCTGCAGCTGGGCGCGGTAACTGACCACCATCCACGGGCAGCCGCCGCAGTCGTCTTGGTCGAAACCCTGGTAGGGACAGGGCGGCTGCTGGCGCTCGGGGTGCGCGTGCTGCACCCGCAATACCCGAGCAAACGCCGTGTTCTGTTTGACCTGAGTGATTTTAGCGTCGACCGTTTCGTCGAGCCAGGCACCGGTGACGAACACGGTCATGCCGCCGTCTATGCGCATGACTCCGGCGCCCTGCGCGCCTAAGTCGGTGATCGTCCCGGTCACGGTTTTACCGAGCAGTGGCGACGCTTTGGGGCGGCCGGGTTTGCCGCGCTTGGGGTGGATAAACCGCACCATGCTCAGCCGGCGTCGCTCGGGGCGGGGTGCCAATCGCGCGGATCGGTGTGGAAGTACTTTTGCAGCTCGGCAAACAGCGCCGGGTGCTCGTCTGCGAGCCTGTGCGGCTGCTCGAAGAAGCTCTCAGTTGCCACCGCAAAGAATTCCGCGGGGCTCGTGGCGCCGTAGCTGTCGAGTACTGTCGGTGTGCCGAAATAGGCGTGCTGGCGTAAGCTTTCAAACTCGCGGCTCATGACCACCGCCCAGCTGCCGTAAGCGCCGCGACTGTACAACAAAGGCGCGCCGTTGGTGCCGCCGCTTTCGTTGTCGAGCTGGTGCGCGAACTCGTGCAGCGCCACATTGTGGCCGTCGTTGAAATCGTAAGCGCCTCTGCGGACATCGTCCCAAGACAAGATGACGCGGCCGTTGTGCCAGGCTTCACCCAAGAGTCGTCGACGCGCTTTGGACACCACCCCGGCCGCATCCTGCACATCATGGTGAACAACAAACTCCGATGGGTAGAGGTAAATCCAGCGAACGGCTTTATATTCGAGGCTGCGGCGGTTCAACAGCATCAGACAGGCACAGGCGGCGACCGTCACCCGCATTCGGTCGGTGACTTCCAGGCCCGCGCAGCCGATAAAGCTTTTGTCGTAAAGGAATTTTTGGATATGGCGCTGCAGCTCCTTTTGCAGCGCTTCGGGGAGCCGTTGGTAGATGGGTAAGCCCGACTCAAGCAGCCTCAGCCAATCCTCTGGAAATGGCAGAGCCAAAGCCCGCCTTCTATGGAGGTGGCGCGCCAGTCTATAGCCGCCTACCACCAGTGCGGTGCTCGTGATAATAAGCCAGAACAACAACGGGTCGCGCATCAGTTTGCTTCTGTCAGTTGGGCCAGGGCGATGGCGCCGAGAGCCCCCGCCCTTTGACCGAGGCCCGCGGCGACTACCGCGCGCTCGGGGTTGAAGTCGGCCAGATAGCTTCCGAGCAGCGCCTGCATCCGCTGGCGAACGGCCGCCAGCAGAACGCTTTGCTGCATCACACCGCCACCGAGTACCAGGGTCTTGGGGGCATAACACAGTGCCAGGTTCGCACAAAGGTGCGCGATATAGTGGCTCGCGAGGGTCCAGATCGGATGGTCTTCGGCCACCAGTGCCGGGTCTTGGTCGAGCCTTCTGGCAAGTGCCGGGCCAGATACCAGACCCTCGACACAATCTTGGTGAAACGGGCAAACCCCGGCGAAGGTGTCTTGCGGGTAGCGCGGAACGCGCATATGGCCGGCTTCGGGATGCATGGCGCCGTGAACTAAGCGGCCGTCGCAGAGCGCGCCAACGCCTATACCGGTGCCGAGGGTAACGTAAACGGCATTAGAGGCCCCCGCAGCCGCGCCCCAGCGGGTTTCCGCAAGGACCGCGCCGTTGACGTCTGTGTCAAACGCCACGGGCAGCGACAAAGCGCGCTCGAAGTAGCCTGCCAAGTCAGTGTCGGCCCAGCCGGGCTTCGGAGTGGTGGTAATAAAGCCGTATTTGGCTGCCTTTCGGTTGCGTTCGATCGGGCCGAAGCTCGCTACGCCAAGAGCGCGCAAAGGTTTCAAGTGGTTGGCTTTAAAGAATTTCGCGCACTCGGCGAGCGTGGTCTCGGGGTCGGTGACCGGGACCTTGTGCTCCGCCACAATGCGCTCTGGGCCGAAGGCAATGATGCATTTAAACGCGGTGCCTCCGGCGTCGATACCGCCGAATAATGGTGTCATAAGCTCGAATGTGTCGCTCAGATGGTCACTGGTGCCTGTGCATTTCGCAGTGATGGCGAAAAACAGCCATAAAAAAGCCGCGTTGCCGCGGCTTTGCGTCCGGTGTTTGTGTGTGCATACTCGCGGTCAGCTGCGCGGGCGCTCAGGCTTCCATCATCACCCGAATTTTACCCATGGCGTTCTTTTCCAGCTGTCGGATGCGCTCGGCGGAAACGCCGTACTCGGCCGCCAGTTCGTGCAAGGTGGCTTTGTCTTCGTTCAGCCAGCGCTTTTGCAAAATATCGCGGCTGCGCTCGTCCAAGTGCACCAACGCGTCTTCAAGTCCGGCGACTTTGTTGTCTGTCCAGTTGGCGTTTTCGAGCAGCGTCGCCGGGTCGTAGCGACGGTCCTCTAAATAGTTGGAAGGGGCGAGGTACGCGGTCTCGTCATCGTCGTCTGCGCCCGCGTCGAAGCCCGCGTCGTATGCCGCCAGGCGGCCTTCCATCTCTTGGACGTGTTTGACATCGACTTTGAGATCGGCAGCCACCGCATTGGCCTCGGCGTAGGTCAGCCACCCCAGGTGCTTTTTCTGCCCGCGCAGGTTAAAAAATAATTTGCGTTGCGCTTTGGTGGTGGCGATTTTGACAATGCGCCAGTTGCGCAGAATAAATTCGTGAATTTCGGCTTTGATCCAGTGCACCGCGAATGAAATTAGGCGCACGCCTTTTTCAGGGTTGAAGCGCTTTACCGCTTTCATCAGCCCGACGTTGCCCTCTTGCACAAGGTCGGCTTCGGCAAGGCCGTAGCCCGAGTAAGACCGGGCGATATGCACCACAAACCGAAGGTGCGCCATCACCATGCGGCGGGCGGCTTCGAGGTTGTTGTGGTAATACAGTTCTTCCGCCAGTTCTTTCTCTTCTTCGGCGGACAGCACTGGGAAACCGTTGACAGTCGTAATATAAGCGCTCAGGTTTTGACCTGGTGCGAGCACGCCGACCGGCATTAAGTTGGTACCCATCTGTTTCCTCCGTAACATAAAAACGCGCTGAGTTTAGCACCCGACCGTGTTCGAGGCTAGGGTCGGGTGCGCAAATCTGTGCCTTGGATTCCGTTGCTAGGGGGGAGTTCCCCCTGTTAGCGAGGCTCTATGTGGCGCAGATGTCGGCCGACCGCGAGCCAGGCGCCAAGCAGGCCAATGGCCATGCCGGTCACCACAAGCGACAGCAACTCGCTAACGCCTAAGCCTTGCAGCGCGAACTCGCTGGCGTAGGTCGCGGCGAGCCGTGCCACCGAGCCTTTCAGCGCGCTGAAGCCTGTCAATACAATTATAGCGGCGAGCAGCCCCCCGACCAAGCCGTACCAGATGCCGGTATAAAGAAGCGGCCGCCTTACGAAGCTGTCGGTGCCGCCAACCAATTTGGTCACAATAATTTCGTCGCGCCGGCTCTCTATGCCGAGACGCACTGTGTTGCCTATCGCCAAAAGCGCCCCGAGGCCCAGCAGCGCCGCTAGCCCCAGCACGAGCTGGCGACCGAGCGCCATTATGGCCTGCAAGCGCCGCACCCATGCGAGATCCAGGTCGACTGTGTCGACCAGCGGCTCGGCTTGCAAACGTGCTGCGAGCCCGGAAAGCGACTCGGGCGCCATCGCCCCGGCCTTGGGGGTGACGATCAGAGTGGGCGGCAAAGGGTTATGGTCGAGCCCCGCGAGAGCGTCGCTGAAACCCGATTGCGCTTGAAACTCGGCCAGCGCTTCTGTCGGCGACAAATAGCGGAGCTCGGCGATTTCCGGCCAGCTTCGCACCTTAGCGATGAACGGCTCGATGGCGTTGTCGGACGCGCGCAAATGCAAAAATACAGACAGTTTCGGGCTCGCATCCCAGCGTTCGCCGAGCCGCTCGATATTCTGAACCGCCAGCAGCAGGGTCGCCGGCAGCGCCAGGGCTATGGCCACCACAAGCCCCGTCATCAGCGTCTGCAGTGGGCTGCCGAGCAGTCGTCGCATGGCATCGTTCGCCGAGCTCGCGTGGTGAGAGCGCCAGGCGCGAATGATATCGCCGTAACCGGTGTAGCTGGAGCTGGCGCCTCTGGTGGCTGGGGATGGGCGCTCCTGGCTCACGACCAAGCCCCATCGTGCGCGAGTTCGCCCTGCTCGAGCGTCAGTACTCGCCTGTGCATGGCTTTGATCAAGCTGAAATCGTGACTGGCGATTAACACGGTCACGCCGACGCCGTTGAATTGCTCGAAGAGGTTCATGATTTCGCTGGACAAGCGCGGGTCGAGGTTGCCTGTGGGCTCATCGGCAAGCAGCAGCGCCGGCTTATTGACCACGGCCCGCGCGATGCC
>CAZING010000007.1:0-11082 GCA_964540505.1 uncultured Cellvibrionaceae bacterium
ACACTGCAAAACCCCAGGCCCGAGACGAATGACACCCGCCCGGTGTGCAGCATCTCGGCCGTGAATTTGTCTGAATTGAACAAGCAGGATCGCCGGTGAACCCAACCGACCGAGATAATACAAGCCGCAAACGGTGGTCGTGGAGATTTTACGACCTCCCGATCCAGCACAAGATCACGCTGACAATTATTGTCGGTATGGCGAGCGCTATGCTTGTGACCGTCGCTAACTTCATTGCGTTCGACCGCGAGAACGTCAGACGAGATTTGACCGAAGAGATGCGCGTGCTGGCCCGCATTACCGCCGTGCGCAGTGCCGTGGCGGTCGCCTTTGGCGATCGCGGCAACGCTTTGGAGAACCTCTCGGCGCTATCTTTGCGCTCGACCGTCCAGCACGCCTGTATCTACGACGCGGGCAACGAGCTCTTTGCCAACTTTCATCGAGAGCGAAGCACGTTTCACAGCTGTCCGGCAAGCTTGAGCGCAGACGCGGTCGACGAGACCCAGATACAGGGCAAGCTGATGGTGGTCGTTGAGCCTATTCAGCGCAAAGGTAAAAAGCTCGGTCACGTGCTGATCGCCTCCGACTTGTCGCCCATTAGTGCGCGTACTCGCAAGTGGATTTACACCTCTTTTTTGGTCACCTTGGGCGCATTGGCGGTCGCATTTTTAATGACACGGCGTATGCAGAATGCGGTGGTCAAGCCGATTGTGAACTTGGCGTCGTTAATGGACAGGGTTAAGCAGAGCAATGACTTGAGCTTGCGCGCGGATGTCGACTACCAGGATGAGGTCGGCCAATTGGTGGACTCGTTCAATAACATGTTGCGTATTTTGCAATTGCGCAACCGCGACCTAGAGTTGCTGTACCACGAACTGGTAGAAAAAAGCGCGGAGGCAGAAGCCACAGCCGCGTCGCTCGAAGTCAGCAACAAAATGATTAAAGACCTGTTCAATTCAGCCGCTCACGACCTGCGCCAACCGCTGCAGGCGATGGCAATATTTGCCGATGCCCTGCAGCGAAAACTGCAAGGCGAAGACAACCTGGACTTGCTTATGAAGCTAAAGCAGGCCATGCGCAACCTGAACGACTTGTTTACCGAAGTGTTAGACGTCAGTCGCTACGAGTTTGACCTGACGATTGCCGCCACCCAGCCTACCGATATCAAACAACTGCTGTCTAGGGTGTTTTTAGAGTTTGAAGCCATGGCCGGGGAAAAGCAGCTTCGGTTGCGGTTTTATACCCCGGAATACACTGTCTTGGCCCACGGGGCTTTGTTGGAACGGATCATCCGCAACCTGCTTAGCAACGCGATCCGCTATACCGACAAAGGCGGGGTATTGCTCGGTTGTCGCCGTCGCGGCAATAAACTGATGATCGAGGTTTGGGACACAGGAAGAGGAATACCGCCCGAAAAACAAAAGGATATTTTCAGCCAATTTGTTCAGGTGGATGATGACCAAGATAACCGCGAGGGGTTTGGTCTCGGGCTTGCGATCGTCAAGCAGTTTGTCGATACCCTAGGGTATGAGCTGACGGTGCACTCCCAAGTGGGGCGGGGCACAGTGTTTCGCTTGGTCGTGCCTTTGATGGGGCCACCCCCGGCGGAGGACGCAGCCTCCGCGGCACCGCCGGCGTTAACTGCGCCTGCGCCCCCGGGTAAGAGCACCCGAAGATTATCGCCCGACGCATTGGTCAACCTCTCAAGCCACGAAGCCCGAGTCGAAACCCGAATTCTTTTGATTGATGACAGCGATGTCTCGCGCAACTCCATCAAGCTGCTGTTGGAGAGCTGGGGGTTTGTTGTCGATGGCTTCGCCGATATCGGCTCTATGGAAGACTTCTACCGCTTAGGTGGCAGTGCCCCGCGTCTTATCATTGCTGACTGGCAGTTGGGCGGGGATGTGACCGGTGAACAGGCGATCCTGGCCGCGCGCGCGGTGATCAGCACCGGCATTGCCGCATTTGTCGCAACCGGCTCGCAATCCGAGGAGGTTCGCACGGCCATTGCCAAGGCGGGTTTGCAGGTGATTTCCAAGCCCGTGCGACCGGCTCGATTGCGCGCCATGGTCAACCATTGCCTCAGTTGAACGGACTCAAAGCTCGGTTTTCTGCCCTCGCTTAATCGCATTTTATGGTTATAATAGCCGCCCTATTTGTTCCTTCGTCCGCTGCGGATACCAACCGGACGTAAAAGGGACGACGCCTTCTTATCTTTGAATTTCATCTTCCGGGAGTATCTGAGTGAACCTTTTGCAGAAAATTTTCGTGATCGCCGGGCTATCGGTCAGCGCCGTGCTGACGATCGCCGAGGCAGAGACCGTCGAAGATCGCCTGAAGCCTATCGGCGAGCTTTGCATGGCGGGTGAGCCCTGTGCGGCAGCCGCGGCAGCGGCTTCAGGTGGCGAGCTTCGAAGCGGTGAAACGGTTTACTCGACCAAGTGTTTTACCTGTCATGCGACCGGTGCCGCGGGCGCACCGAAGCTGGACGAGCCGGCGGCATGGCAAGCGCGTATCGATGAACGCGGCGTCGATGGCATGCATAAAAGCGCTTGGGAAGGGTTTAAAGCAATGCCGGCAAAAGGCCTGTGTATGGACTGCTCTGAAGAGGAAATCTCTGCGGCGGTCGATTACATACTGGAGTCGATATAAAGCTAACCGGTTTCGCGCTCACCGCGAAACCTTAAGGCCGAGGCTCGATACCTCTGCCGATTTGCCTTGCCGAGAAAATGCACGGATGCAATTTTCTGTACCAACAGCTTCTTGCCTCTTCTGCTCTGGTCGCCTATAGCCCACTAAACATCGTGTTCAGCGGTGGACGTGAATCTTTATCAATGATGCACTTCTAAGCAACCGGATAATCCATGGAGTATTTCAGTCAAAACAAAACTGCTAGCGAGGCTGCCGATGGCGTTCTGGGTGTCTTGCTGACCAATCTCGGCACCCCCGACGCGCCGACCCCGACGGCATTACGCCGGTATTTGCGTCAGTTTCTTTCGGACCCGAGGGTCATAGAAATTCCCAAGTGGCGGTGGTGGCCGATTCTGCACGGCATTATTTTGCGGGTGCGCCCGGCGAAATCCGCCGCGCTTTACGCAAGCGTCTGGACAGACCAAGGCTCGCCACTATTAACCATTAGCAAAGCGCAACAAGAGCGATTGCAGACGATCCTGCGACAAGAGCCGAACACCGATGCGCGCGTGGCGCTTGGGATGCGCTACGGCAACCCGGATATCGACAGCGCCTTGCGGGATTTGCAAAGCCAAGGTGCGACTAAAATTATCGTCTTGCCGCTTTACCCCCAGTACGCCGGCGCCACCACCGGCTCGACCTTCGATGCGGTGGCCGACGCGCTCAAGCGGTTTCGCTGGGTACCCGAGTTGGTTTTCATTAACGGCTATTACGATCACCCCGAGTACATTGAGGCGCTCGCCAACAGCATCGAAGAGCATTTTGCACAGCACGGTAGGCCGGAAAAACTGCTTCTGTCTTACCATGGCATGCCGCAGAGTTATAGTGAGCAAGGCGACCCTTACTACCGTTATTGTCAAGCGACCTCGCGGTTGGTGGCCGCGCGATTGCATTTGCAGCCTGAAGAATACGTCACTTGTTTTCAATCGCGCTTCGGACGCGAAGTCTGGCTGAAGCCATACACGGATGAAGCTTTAACCGAGCTCGCCCGCTCGGGCGTAAAATCCGTGGCTGTCGCCTGTCCGGGTTTTAGTGCCGACTGTCTTGAAACCATCGAAGAAATTGGTGTTGAAAATCGCAAAGTATTTATGGATGCCGGCGGTCAAAACTACAGTTATGTTGCCGCGTTAAATGACAGGCCCGACCACCTGCAGATGATCCGCTCTTTGGTGCGCCCCTATCTTTAAATGAACCACCGTTAAAGTCGACAAAGCCGGCCGTTTTCTGTAATGGGATCTGGAAGCGGTTCATCTATTTAAGCGCCGAAGATGCGCCGCCGCCCTGGCAAGTCTTGCAGAAATTAGGTAATTGTTCGCTGCGCTAGAGTGTCATCTCTGCGTCGGGAAAGCTTGAAATAGGCAATATTGCTGCGTGTTTTCCCGCTTTGATCTGAACGCTCGGGCCTTGCGCGTTAGTCACCTAACGCGCGCATGGGCTACTAGCAGGCGATGCGCAAAGCCAGAGGGCCGTTAAGTTCGGGAAATAGGTCGATGAGCATCGAGCGCAACAGGCTCGAGCGGATTCGTCTTAAGGTATTTCTGACAAGCTCGCAGAGTTCGATTTCGGTTTGGCGGCAAATCGCGGTAAGTGCGGGGTCACGCCCGGCATCAAGCGCCGCAATCATGTCCGGATACACTTTACTTAAAGCGCTGCCAAACGCATAGAAACGGGGTTTTTCGCCGTGCATTGCGAAGGGGGCAAGGTGGTTCAGTATTGTCGCGCGCGCTTTTGCTATGCGCGCGAACGCGGCGGCATTGCTGGAGGATCTGGCCGAATCGGCAGCGGCGGAGTATAGATCCAGGCTCTCATACAACGCTTTATTAAGCTTTGAAATCAGCTCTTGATCGGTGTCAGTCACAACATTAATCCTCCACGTTCATGGCGTATTGTTGAAGACGTTTTCTTCTCAAGGTGGTCTTGTCATTAGAGTATAGTCAAGATCTGCGAAGTGTGAGACGCCGCACGTTTTATCCATTTTCGCATTCTGTGTATGGGCAATGAGCGGGGTCTAGAGATTCGCGCTGCTGGGTTCGGATGTTGTCGTCGATGCGCGTGTGCATCCACCCGGGCAGCAACGCGTAGGGGTCAATATCGAGCACTCGATTATGCGGGATTTTAAAAGCTGCGAGTTTTTGAAAAAGTTTTCGATTATTTACCGCGTCAAATATTTCGGTGCAACTGCCTAAAAACTCGCCGCCAATAAATACCTGAGGCAGCGTGTTGCAACCGGTGTGCGCGACCAATGTCGCTTTGAGTTTTTCGCCAAGCCGGTTGGCTTTCAGGTTGACCGCATCCAAGTCCACCGATGTCAGCGCGATCGAGAGCGTGCCAAAGAGCTTGCGCACAGACCAACAGAACTCGCACCACTCCAAACCGAACATCACCACAGGCCTTTTCGGGTTGTGAATATAGTGTTGAAACATTGTTTGCGTCATGTCATCGAGCGCGGGTGCTTGTTCATCCACTTCGATGGTGGGTAACGGCGATGGCCGGGCGTCAAACCGAAAGTTGGAGGTAGAGGCCGAAAGCTCGAGCTCCTCTTGGTTCATGTCTTCCACGGCGTTCTCAAACAGCGCAGTGGAAAAGTAGCGCTCTGCGTTATCCGGCAACATGCAAAGTATTGTGCTGCCTGGGTCGGCCAGTTTGGCAAGCTTCATTGCCGCAGCCAAAGTCGCGCCACCGCTGATGCCCGTTGAGATACCTTCGCCGCTTGCCAGTCGTCGGCTCCACGCCAACGCGTCTTTGCCGTCGACCGAAAGTAGAATGTCGATGGCGTTGTCGTGTTGTGCCTGCGCGGTCAACTCGGAGATAAAATCCGAAGCCCACCCTTGCATCACGTGCAACCCATAGTGTGGGTGGCTCATTGAGGGTGCGCCTTGATCGTTGACAGGTTGACGCTCGGCACTGGCAAGCAGTTGTGAGTTGTTCGGCTCGCAGACCACCACCTTGGTACGCGGGCTGTGTTTTTTTAGAATGTCAGCCACACCTTTTAAGGTACCGCCGGTCCCGTAGCCGGTCACCCAATAATCCAGAGGCAGGTCGGCAAAATCGCGCAAAATTTCACGGGCGGTGGTACGTGAATGCGCGGTCGCGTTGTGTCGATTTTCAAATTGTCGGCAGTAGTACCAGCCGTGGCGTAAGGCCAGTTCCTCGGCTTTTTGGCTGGCGCCCAGGCCTCGAAATTCCGCGGGAGTCAATACCACCCGCGCGCCCATTAGGCGCATAAGCCTGCGTTTTTCCACGCTGCAGTTCTCGGGCATCACCGCCACTAACGGGTAGCCTTTTTGCGCGCACACCATTGCCAAACCAATACCGCCATTACCGCTGGTGGCCTCGACGATTGTCTGGCCGGGTCTGAGTGTCTCATTGTGCTCGGCGGTCTCGATGATACCGAGCGCCATGCGGTCTTTGAGCGACCCTGTCGGGTTAAACGATTCGAGCTTAACGAACAGTTTCACCTGTTCGGGGGCAATGTTATTCAGACGGACGCAGGGGGTGTTGCCGATGGTCTCTAGAATCGAGTTGTAACGCATGCAGCCTAACTCTTCTAAAACAAGGCGTCGGAGCCGCAGCGGCTAACACGCGCGGCGGCGTTTTGTCCGGCTGTTAAGAAGGGGTGCCAGCCGAAGCTGCGTCAGGTTAATCTGCGGCGATAAGCAGCGCAAGTGCTGTGGCGCAGCATTCCGTTTGTCTGCGTCGTTTTCACCAGCGACGAAGGTTAAAGGGCAGGCGTGCCGAAGATTCGCCGTCTAGAGGCCATTGAAAATTCTATAAAGGCGCTCGGAGTGCGCCGGTTGTGGCGGCTTGAGCTGAAGTTTTTGAACTGATGACCGCTCAACTGGCGTGGATTGCGTCAGTGCCGCGCACCACCCGAGGTCGTTCGGCAGCGACGAGGGCAGCGGCAGCGCTGCCAGCGCCTCGGTGAAATCCCGTTCGGGCAGCAGCGCTTCAAGCGCGAACTGCGCCCTTGGCAAGATGTGGATATCGCCGATCCGATTGCGCTCGCCCCACCCAATAATGTAGTCGTCACAGCGCGGACTTACGCCTTCGGGGGCGGTGGGCGTGACAAAGGCTATGTCGCGGTCGATATCGAACGCGATCTTCATCATCGCTTCTTCAAACAACATGGCCAGATCTTCGTATTGGCTGGTGTAGTTGTAATTGTCGTTGGCGCGATCCGGTTCAAAAAATCCGCCGATATCCCAGGCCGTAGTGGCCTTGTCCTCTTCGGAGGGACGCAGGCCCAGATACAAAATGGACGCAAAATGATACATAGCATCCGAGGTCAGGCGTGAGCGTTCGGCCAGTTGCGTGGAGGGGTGGTGCGGGTGTAGGCGGCTGGCGGCCGAGTAGACGGTATCGGTGCTCAGCAGGGTGTCGTACTGCGCAGGTGGCATCAGGTCATTGGCGTGCGCCAACTCGTGAAACAAAAGCGACGCCATTGGGTAAATAATGTCCGACAGAGGCCTCACGCCGTCGCTATTTAACCCCTGCACCGCCCAGGCGCTGCCGCCCGCCCTGGTCCACCGCCAGAATGCGCGAAACGCCATAGGTTCTGAGTAGGCCGAGCGGTGATCGGGCTCGGTGCTGATCAGGTCGTGCTCGGCAAGCGTGAGCCAGAGGTTGGCTGGGTCCAGATAAATCGCGCCGGTCAGGCTCCAGTAATAGGAAGGTCGGATCTCGCGGCCAATCACCACCGCGGTGACGCCTCGCATCAAATAGAGGATATCCTCGGGCAGCGCGCCCAGCAGCGCCTCGAAATTTTCACCCATCCAAGGGTCGGTGACGACCACCCGCTGCATCACATCTTCAATGCTCGGCGACGGGGTCTGCATACCGAGCGTGGGCAGTTCACTTAAACGACACGAGTCGGCGACCTTTGTGACCGAAACGCATCTGGCCAGAAGATCGCTATACGGCCCCTGCTTATAGTAAGGCTGAAGCGCGGGGCCGCGTTGCTGGCGCGAATCGCCAGCGCAGCTTGTGATCAGCGCGATAAACGCCATCAGTAGCATCGGTTTCAGGTTGCGCTTCATGGCGCCTCCCATAGTCAGTGTCAGCCATTGAAGTTTAGTGGGGTTTGGCGTCGAGGGCACGATCTTGTTCGGCTTCGATGGCAGAAACCCAACGCACTTCAAAATGCGCTAATCAAACAAATTCCGGAGGTTGCTTAGCGTCTCACGGCCTTTCTTTTCTACCTGTTCTTTGCTTGCGGTACCGAAGCCTTCGAATTCCAGGTCGTCCTGTGGCATTTCTTCAATGAAACGACTGGGCGAGGTTTGGAATTTCTCGCCAAACTGGCGGCGGGTTGCGGCCAAGGTCATTGTCAGTGCCTTTTTTGCGCGGGTGATGCCCACGTACGCCAGACGGCGCTCCTCCTCGAGGTTGCCCTCTTCAATGCTGGTGCGGTGCGGCAAGAGCTCCTCCTCCATGCCGACCAAAAAAACGTAGGGGAACTCCAGCCCTTTCGATGCGTGCAGGGTCATCATTTGCACCCGATCGGTAACGTCTTCTTCCTCTTGGCGGTCGAGCAGATCCATTAACAGCAGCTTGGCGATTGCGGAGTCGAGGTTCTGGTCCTGCTCAAGCGTGTCTGAGTCGGTTTTGGCGAGGGTCTTTTGAATGGAATCCACCAAATAATGCACGTTGCCCATGCGTCTTTCGGCGACCGCAGGGCTGCTCGCGTTTTGGTGTAACCAGCCTTCGTAATCGATGTCAGTCAGCATTTCGCGGATCACCGCCACCGGATCGCCACTTGCGCAACGCCGCTGAATGCCGCTGAACCATTGATGAAATTCGCGCAATCTTTCCAGCGCTTTGGCCGGCAACAGGGTCTGCAAGCCGAGTTCGTCGCAGGCGTTAAACAGGCTGACGTCACGGGTACTCGCATAGCGGCCCAGGGTCTCGAGCGTGGTGGTGCCTATGGCGCGTCGCGGTGTGTTGATGATGCGCAAAAAAGCGTTGTCGTCTGTCGGGTTGACCAGTAAGCGCAAATAAGCCATTGCGTCTTTGATTTCTGCGCGCGCGAAAAAACTGGTGCCGCCGCTTAGGTGGTAGGGAATTTGAGCCTGCTGGAGCTTGAGCTCGAACAAGCGCGCCTGGTGATTGCCGCGATAAAGGATCGCAAAATCTTTAAAGTGCGCTTGTCGCCGAAGGCGCTGGTTCAGAATTTCGTTGGCGACACGCTCGGCTTCCGCATCTTCGTTGGCGGTGCGCAGCAAACGAAGCGGCTCGCCTAAGCCGTAATCGCTCCAAAGCTGCTTGGTGAACACATGCGGGTTATTTTTAATGACTTCGTTCGCGACCCGCAAAATGCGCGCGGTCGAGCGGTAATTCTGTTCCAGCTTTATAACGTGCAAAGAGGGGAAGTCCACCTGCAATTGTTCGAGGTTCTCCGGCCGGGCGCCTCGCCAAGCGTAGATGCTCTGATCGTCATCGCCGACCACCGTCAAGGTGGCCCGGTCGCCCATCAGCAGTTTGACCAGCTCGTACTGGCTGGTGTTGGTGTCTTGATACTCGTCCACCAGCAAATACCGGATGCGCTGCTGCCAGCGCTCGAGCACCTGCGGATGCTCGGCGAAAAGCGTGGCGGGCAGTCGAATCAAATCGTCAAAATCCACCGCATTGTAGGCCGACAACGCCTCGCAGTAACGCCGGTACACGAGCGCCCAGAGCTCCTCGCCGGCGCTCTCGGCCCGTCCCTGCAGCTGCTCGGGCGAGACCAGTGCGCTTTTCCAGTTGGAAATCTGGTGCACCACTGTGTCAAGAAAGTCGGTATTGCCGTCGCCGTCGCGTATCAAGATATCTTTGATAAGGCTTTTAGAATCCTCTGCGTCAAAGATGGTGAAGCTGCTTTTGATTCCGAGAATTTTATGTTCCCGGCGGATGATGTTCAGGCCGAGGTTGTGGAAGGTGCTGACGGTCAGCCCTCTGGCCGCCTTGCCTTGCACCAGTCGACCGACGCGCTCTTTCATTTCGCGGGCGGCCTTATTGGTGAAGGTCACCGCAGCAATGTGGCGCGCTTGAAAGCCGCACTCTTGAATCAGGTACGCAATTTTCCGGGTGATGACGCTCGTTTTTCCCGAGCCCGCACCGGCTAGCACAAGACAGGGTCCATCGATATAGCGCACGGCTTCGCGCTGACGGGGGTTTAAATCGTTCACTTAGGCCTTTCGCACGGATGCACTGGTTTGGTTCCGGCCCCGGCGGGTCATTTTGCGATGACCCGCCGGGGCTATTCGGGGAGCGATTGTAGAACCTCGGGTGGCCCCGGTCCAAGGGTTGGTCATCTTACTGTGGAATCGGCGCAAGCGCGCCGGGCATCAGCTCGCGCGGACCTCGACGGTTAAGCGGTGCGGAAAGCCTTCCATTTCGGCGGTCAAGCGGTCGCCGTCGGTTAGCTTGGTAACCCCGGCCGGAGTGCCCGTATACACCAAATCGCCCGGTTGCAGCGCAATCAGTGTTGAAATGTGAGCCAGCAGCCGGTCGATCGGCCAAATCATCTCTTGCCAGTGGCCGCTTTGGACTTCGCGGTCGTTGTTGCGAAGCCGCATCCGGCCAAACCGGGGCAGCTCGTCGTGGCCGGCTTTGACCAGTTTGCTGATGCAGGCCGAGCCGTCGAAGCCTTTGGCCAAATCCCAGGGGCGGCCGAGTCTTTTCGCCTCGTGTTGAAGATCGCGCGCGGTCATATCGAGACCCAGGCCAAAGCCGCCCACACAAGCCCGAGCCTGGTCGGGCGCAAGGTTTCGCCCGCCGCGCGCTAAATAGACCACAAGTTCCAGCTCATGCTGACAGTCGTTGCTGAAGCCTGGCAGGGTAAAGTGCGGGCCAGTGTTTAACGCGCTCAAGGGCTTAAAAAAGAAAAAGGGCGGCGCGTCGTCCGAGAGCGCGTGCCTCATTTCCTTGGCATGAGCCGCGTAGTTGCGCGCGATGCAGATGATGCGTTTGGTGCGAAAGGGCGCTTGGCGATCGCTGCCCTCGACGCTGGTGACTTCTATGCTGGGCAATTCGATAAGGCGGTACCTCACGGTGAAACGGGTGCTGTCATGGGCGGCGTTGCGGGTTGGGCTAAAGCGCCTCGGCGTGTCCCCAAAGGCTTACCCGGGCGCCTTTGCATTCGCCCCAGCAAGCCCCGCCTGTGGCCGACAATTGCCGCCCCGCGAGTTCAGATGTGCGCAACCGAGCCGCCCAATAGCGCATAAGCAGCGCATTTGCCGAGCCGGTCGCCGCGTCTTCGGGTTTGCCGTATTGTGGCGCAAAATAGCGCATAACGTAATAGCCGGGCCCGCGCGATGAGGCCCCCGGCGCCGTGATGACCAGCGCTTTGGTGCTGATCAAGGCCAACATACGCAGTCGCGGTTGGGCGCAACTTATCAGACTTTCGTGTTGGGC
>CAZING010000007.1:11182-33424 GCA_964540505.1 uncultured Cellvibrionaceae bacterium
CGAGTAAAAAAACGCTGAAGTAGTTGTCATCGGCCAACCAGCTTTGTTTGACGTGCCAGCCCGCGCGCTCTGCCAAGTCCTTGAACTCCCAAGGTGCGTACTTGTAAGAGTTTTCAGTGTGAATACTTTCGCCTCGGGTAAAAAAGACGTCGTGACCGGCAATGTTGCATACCTGGTCGCAAAGGCTGATCAGGTGCATCTGAATACAGCCTTGTTCGGGGTCGTAGAACGCGTAATGCTCGAATTGACTTGTGTCGATATTGCCGCTGAGTTCTTTGTTGATTCGCGTCAACAGATTGAGATTGAATCGCGCGGTGACCCCGTCGCCGTCGTTGTAAGCTCGGTGCAAAACGTCGACCGATTTTTTGGTGTCGACGCCGATCAACAATTCACCGTCTGGACGGAGAGTTTCGCGCGCATTTTGTAGGAATTGCAAAGCTTGCGCAGGATTGAAGTTGCCGATGGTTGAGCCCGGGAAAAAACCGAGATAGGGCCGCGAACCGCGCAGTTGCACCGTTTCGGTAAAGTCCGCCTTCAGGGGTTTGATATCAAGGTGCGGGAACTTTAGCGCCAAACGGGCGGCGCTTTGCGAAAGGTGGGCGCCTGAGATATCGACCGGCACAAACGTCCGAATCGCGCGGACTTGTCGCAACAGGGGTTCAATTTTTTTCAACGAACCCGCACCGAATTCGACCACCGTCAGCGGCGCGGTGGCCTGCGCTGCGATGTCCGAGGCGACCGTTTCCAGCAGGTTAAGCTCGGTGCGAAACGGGTAGTATTCTTTCAACTGGCAGATTTCATCGAAGTATTGAGAGCCTATGTCGTCGTAGAAATACTTCGGTGAAATTCGCTTGCGTCGGGCCGACAGACCCTTGATCACATCGTAAAGAAAGGGGTTGCGCGCTGCGGTAATGTTGGTGACTGTCGCGGTTGCTGTAGCTGCGGTCATCGGTAAACTCCTTAGCGTATTTTGTCGGCTTTTTTTAGGTAACCGGCTAGCCCTGCCGACACCCGCTTGCGTAAATGTTCAAAACAGCCCCTAGTGATGCTTGGGAGGTTGGAAGAGGTCGATTCTTGGGGGCGGTTTGACCGCCTGTCGGCACGCATAGCATTATTTCGCATAAGAACCGCTTCGCCCGCGCCGATTTACCCATCCTCTGCAAGTCTCAGGCCAGCGAACTGCCAGCGCTGATGAGGGTAAAAAAAGTTCCGATAGCTCGGTCGCATCTGTGCTTTGGGCGTGGCGCAGGAACCGCCACGCAGCACGAATTGGCCGCACATGAATTTGCCGTTATATTCCGCCAGTGCGCCGCCCTCGGGCGTGAAGCCGTGGTAGGGTCCGAAAGCGCTTTGCGTCCACTCCCACACATCGCCATAAAGCTGCACCAAGCCGTCGCCGGCGATGGCCTGTGGCCGGAACCGCCGTGCCTCCAGAAAGTTTGCACAGCTTTCAGGTTGACGCGGCGTGGCCCGCTCCAATTCGTGTTCGCGCGGTAGGCGTTTGCCCGCCCAGCGCGCGAATGCGTCGGCCTCAAAGTAGCTGATATGGCACACGGGCGCTTCGAGCTCGAGCGGCCGCAAACCGTCGAGACCGTACTCGTGCCACTGATCGTCCACCCGCTGCCAGTAGAGCGGGCTTTCCCAGCGGTGTTGTTTGACTCGCGCCCAGCCGTCGGAAAGCCAAAACGCGGGGTTGCGATAGCCGCCGTCTTCGATGAAATCCAGCCACTCCCGGTTGTTCACCGGCCGGTTGGCGAGCGCGAATGCCGGCAGATACACCTGCTGTTGCGGGCGTTCGCAATCGTAACTGAAGCCGGTTTGGGGCGCGGGCGCGCCGGCTGTGAACAGCTCAGCGTCGAAGCCGACAAAACGCAAAGCGGGGCCTTTTGCGGCTGACGGCTCGCGAGCGGGCTTGACCGCTGGAGCGGCGGGGTTTTGGGCAAGCAAATACAAAATATCGGTCTGCAGCAGTTCCTGATGCTGCATCTCGTGGTGCAGGCCGGTTGTCAGCAGTGAAGCGAAAGGCGCGCGGTCGCGATCGAGCAGGCGCGCCATGGCGCGGTCGACATGGCGGCGGTAGTCCAGCACCTCGGTCAAGCTTGGCCGGGTCAGTAGGCCGCGGTTCGGTCGGGTAAACGGCTTGCCCAAGGTTTCGTAATAGGAGTTAAACAAGTGATCGAACAGCGGATTAAAGACCCGGTATTCGGGCAGCCACGCCTGCAGCAAAAACCGTTCGAAAAACCAGGTGGTGTGCGCCAAATGCCATTTGCTTGGGCTGGCATCGGGCATCGCTTGAACGGTCATATCCTCGGCGGTTAGACCCTCGCAAAGCTCGAGCGTGGTCGCGCGAACCTCTTGGTACTCAAGCATGCAGTGCCCCTTTAATGGTCCCGGCATAGAAGACGGCTAGCGAACGGTACGGTGCTAGATGGTGTCGACTAAAGCAAGGTTCAAAAGCAAGATTCAAACCGCTTTCGTCGCAATTACGACAGAAGCGGTTGATGAAAAGAGCGCCTATTGGGTTACCAGCGGCTTGAAGATTAAACGGCTTTGCGCCAGACCAGCAGCCGATTGTTCGCGGGCATGGGGTTGTCTTCCTCGAGTGTCAGCCCGGCTTTGTCGGCGATCGCGTCCAGCTTTTCAAAGTCTCGAAGCCCTTGATGCGCGGCGGCCTGCTTTAAGTAAAGATCGAAGCGCCGGTTGCTCTCGCTGGTGAATTCGCCTTTATAGTTGAACGGTCCATAGAGCGCGAAGCGGCCCTCTGGCGGTAGCAGAGCCCCGGCTTTGACGATCATGTTGCAGACGGTTGGCCAAGGCATGATGTGGGCGGTGTTGGCGCTGAACAGGCCGTCGAATGCGCACGCGGGCCAGGTGCTCCAAGCCGCGTCAAGCGCCAGCGCCGGTGGCAGGTTGGCTAGCGCGGCCTCGGTCAACCATTGGTTAATACCCGGCAGGTTTTCGCTTCTGTCGCTCGCCTGCCAGCGCAGGTGTGGCATCCTTTGCGCCATAAACACCGCGTGCTGGCCGGTGCCGCTGCCAATTTCTAGGATACGATGCGCTTGGGAGAATACCCGCGCCAGCACACCGGCAATCGGGGCCTGATTGTTTTCGCAAGCTTGAGAAAAGGGCTTGTTCATAAGTGCGTCACTGACCGATTCATATGGGCCGCTCGCCGATTAGGACATCGGCAAGCGCGAGCTTTGATTGTACTCTGAAGCGGTATGTTATAGCCCGTGTGTGAATTTTGGCGGGCTGTGATCGGGTTGCCGCCACTTTGCCATTGGCGTTTGCCCCGGCACGACAATCTTTTTTTGCACCCGCCCCCAAGGAGCGACTATGAAAAAACAAAACGGCGATATCAAACCGAGGGCTACCTTGGGTTTGATCTTAATCGTGCTCGCGGTCTTACTCTTTTTGAACAATATTGGCATTCGCGTGCTGTCGACGGTTCTCGGGCATTGGCCTTTGATTGCGCTGGCGCTCGGCGCCTATCTGTTGGTGGGTCAGCGCGAACGGCCGGCCAGCCAGCGCGGTGTCGGGCCGTTTGTGCTCTTGGCGGTGGGCGCGGTGGGTCTTTTGACGCGCTACGGCTTCTGGCATTTCAACACGGCGACGCTGATCGGCCCGGTGGTACTTTTGGTGGTGGGTCTTTATCTGTTTCGCCCGGACCGCTTTAACCGCAAAGCCGACCGTCCGAGCGCGCCGCGCTTGCCGGCGAACGACGACCAAGGCCGCAGTGAAGCGGCAGAAAGCGCGCCCGAGGACGCCGACCAAGCGGCCAAGAGCGACACTTCGGACCTGTTAAACGACAACAAGATCGACGTGTTTACGCTGCTCGGTGGTAGCCAATACGTCAGCCGCTCACAAAAATTGAAGGGCGGCAACGTTCTTTGTGTGTTGGGCGGGGCAGAGCTGGATCTGCGCGAAGCCGATACCGAGGACCAGGTGCTGACCATAGACGTGCTGGCTTTTATGGGCGGCGCCGAAATACGAATTCCAGCTCACTGGCAAGTGACGGTTAAGGCGTTTAGTCTGCTCGGCGGCATCAGCAATAGAACCACTTGCCTGGCCGATAAGATGGGCGTCCCGAGTAAGCATCTGGTGATCACCGGGTTCGCGATAATGGGCGGTATCGAATTAAAAAATTAAACGCGACATAGGCGTCGCTTTGGGCCCAATAGCGACGGTGTTTTAACTGCAGGCGTCAACAGGCGAACACACAGCCTACACTTGCAGTAAACGCAAAGTGCCGCGACGCACGGCAAGTTCCAATAAAAAAGATGTCACCACACTTATGGCAAAACTGTGCACCCTATATTTTCGTCTGCTCGCACTTTAGGCCTCGCGTTGGCATTCTGGGGGCTGGTGGCCGCGTTAATTTGCGCGGTTTTAGCGGCCTTCACCCCGCCGAGTTCGAGCAGCCAAGCACACTTGGCGGGCTTTGATACGGTTTTGTTCGCCTGGCCTTGGTACGCCGTATTGTTGTTCTTTTGTCTGCCAAGTTACGCCATTGCCGAGCGCCTGCCGTGGCGCGGTCAGGCCCTCTGGCAAGCCTTGGCGGCCCAAGTGTCTGCGGCGCTGATCGCATTGAGTTTTTGGTGGTTCTGTGGGGTGCTCTGGTTCAAGCTGGTCCAGGCTTCGGGTTGGTTTGTCACAGAGGCGCCGCCGTCGCCGTCGCGCGCACATGTGTTACTGGCACTGACGGTTTATTGCGTTTCGAGTATGTGGCATTGGCTGTACATACAGTTGCAGCAAAACAACGATCAGCACCAGGGCGATTTGCAGCAGCGCTTACTGGTCAGCGAAGTGGAATTGCAGGCAATAAAGGCGACTTTGCACCCGCATTTTTTGTACAACAGCTTGAATATGCTTGCCGATTTGGCGTTGGTCGCCCCGCAGAAAGTGCGCGGACTTTGTATCCAGCTTGCCGACTTTTTGCGTTATAGCTTGCGGTTTGTCGAGCGCGCCGAGGTGAGTTTCGAAGACGAGCTGATGCACATCGACAATTATTTAAAAATCGAGAAAGAGCGCTGCGCCGAGCGCCTGCAGCTTGAGTGGCAAATCGCCGAAGCCAGCCGATCTTGTCGAGTGTTTCCGTTGCTGTTGTTGCCTTTGGTTGAAAATGCGGTGAAACACGGTATCGGCAGTGCCATAGAGCCCGGGTTTATTCGCTTGCGAGCGGATGTGGTCGACAAGCGCCTGGTCGTTGAGTTGCGCAACAGCTTTGACCCGCTGGGCGCGCCTGTCAAAGGGACAGGGCATGGTTTGTCGTCATTGCGCAAACGCTTGGAGCACCACTATGGGCGGGCGGCGGTATTTTCCGCAGGTGCCGAGACGCACGAATTTTACGTGAGCATAAGCGTACCGGCAGAGGCGATAAAAGTTGATTAAAGTACTTTTGGTGGACGACGAAGCCCACGCGACTCAGGCGTTAGCCACGCTCATGGGCACGCTTGCGAAAGAGCCGGATTTTCGTGAATTCGCAGTCGCGGGCATCTGCAATAACGGTGTCGAAGCGGTGAAGGCGGTTCACGACCTGCAACCGGATTTACTTTTCTTGGATATACAAATGCCGAAGCTGAACGGCTTTGACGTGTTAGAGTTGCTCGGCGAGGAAGCGCCGCCTGTGGTCTTTGTCACGGCTTTCGACGACTATGCGATTGCGGCCTTCGAGCGAAACGCGTTGGATTATTTACTAAAGCCTGTGGCCCCGGCGCGACTTGGCAAAACCCTTTACCGGTATTTGGCGCAGCGCACGCAGAGCGCGTCCGAGCGCAAATTAAGTTCCCAGACTCAGCAGTTAGTGCGTGAGCGCCAGCGCGACTCGGCCCCGCTGCAACGGATTTTGGTGCGCGATCGGGGCGATGTATTTGTGATCGCGGCGAGCGCCATTGTTGCGATAGAGGCGGCCGATGACTATGTGGTGATCCACACGAGCGAGCAAAGCCATATCAAACAACAAAGGCTTGGCGCGCTGGAGCAATTGCTCGACCCGCAACAGTTTTGTCGCGTGCATCGCTCGTGTTTGATTAACCTCGATTATCTCGAAGGCATTGAAACCGATGGCCGCGATAGCCGCAGCGCCCGGCTCAAACACAATCGCAAGGTGGCCATCAGTCGCAGCGGTTACGCCAAGCTTATCGAACGGCTCTAATGCCGTGCGCCCGCGCCTTGCGCGCGAGGCGCTTACTGGTCAAAAACACAGTCTGCGGATCAACCGCTCGATAATGTCCACCGCCGGTGCCAGTTGATCCACCGCGATATATTCATCGGGCTGGTGCGCCTGATCGATCGAGCCCGGCCCCATGATCAAGGTTTCCATGCCTAAACCCTTAAAAAATGGCGCTTCCGTGGCAAAGCCAGCCGCTTGGCTGGTGTGACCCGTCAGCTCCTCCACCAAACTGACCAGGTGCGTGTCGGCGGCTTGTTCGAATGGGTCGATTCCCGGAAACAGTGGCTCAAAGTGCATATCGACTTCGCGTGCTTCGGCAATTGGCTGCAGCCTGCGCGCGATGATGTCGCGCAGTTCGTCGTTGGTCATGCCGGGCAGAGAGCGCAGGTCAAAATGCAGCTCGCACTGCTGGCAAATTCGGTTGGGGTTGTCGCCTCCGTGGATGCAACCAAGGTTCAAAGTCGGCACGCTGACCTCGAAGTGGGCGTTGTGATACTTCTGCTGCAACTCGTCTCTAAATGTCAGTAATTCATTCATGAACAGATTCATCACCTCGAGGGCGTTCTTACCCAGCGCGGGGTTGGAGGAGTGCCCCGCGAGCCCTGTTACCTTTAAAGACTCCATCATGATGCCTTTATGCATGCGAATTGGGCGCATACCGGTGGGTTCGCCGACCACTGCATAGCGCCCGAAACGCTCGCCTGCAGTTGCCAGTGCGCGTGCACCGCACATAGAGGCCTCTTCGTCTGCGGTGGCGAGTATCACGACCGGCTGTTTAAGCTCGACATCCTTAAGGCGCGTCAATGCTTCGAGCACCGCCGGAAAGAAGCCTTTCATATCCGTGGCGCCCAGACCGTATAGGCGACCTTCCCTTTGGGTGAGCACGAAGGGGTCTTGCGACCAGGCGTCGGGGTTGCACGGAACTGTATCAGTATGGCCGGCGAAAATAAGCCCGCCCGGTCCGTGCCCTTTGCTTGCGATGAGGTTCAGCTTGCCCGGGTGACCGGCTATGGCCTCGATGCGAGTGGTGAAGCCGAGCTCTGCAAACCACTGCGCCAGCAACTGGACGACCCGGTCGTTGCTCATATCCAGCTCGGGTAAGGTGCAAGACACAGACGGGGCGGCGACCAACTGGGCGAGACGATCTATATAACGCAGGTGATTCATAGCAATTAATTCAGAAGAAGGTGGCACAGTTGAAGGTATTTGGCGCGCGCGGTGCAGGCCTTGGGCGATCTCGAACGGACACTTCCCGCTTTTGCATTGTGTGGCACCCGTGGGTTTCGCCAAAAGCGCGACAGAGCGGGCGCGCCCGACGCCGGTCGCCGAGCTTAAACCATAAAACCCGAGCCCCGCCGGTGCGGCCAGCAGCTGTGCCTAGATCACCGAATGCGAGGAAAGATTGTTTTCGGCGGCGGTCTTTTGCATTAAGGTGTCGTCCAGCCAATACTGTATAGGGCAAATCGCGGCTGGTTGCCGTTAAAGGCGGTGTCTGCGAACGCACCGATTGAAAAACCGGAATTCCCATGGCCGTCACTCCGAGCAAGGCGGCTTATTACACCACGCTTTAGGTTCAAAATAATACTCGAAAGGTTAAACAGTTTATGGTTGAGCGCCCCTTGGACTTGCGCACAGCGCTTACCGAGTTGCAACGAAGCGGCCGCATCACTCAAGAGGATGTCAACCGAATCCTCGGCAGCAGCCGAAGCCGCGAACAGACGTCACAGCATCCGCTGACATACCTGGCTGGCCAACAGCTGCATGACCGCAGCCGCGACAACAAAGTGCTGGATGAATTAGCATTGACCGCTTGGCTTAGCGATGCCAGCGGTCTGCCACTTTTTCATATCGATCCGATGAAAATGCAGGTGGCAGAGCTTGCCGAGGTCATGTCCTATGCGTTTGCCAAGCGGCACGACCTGCTGTGCGTAAAAATCACCGCCGACGAGTTAATGGTGGCGGTCGGGCAACCTTATTTGCGCGGCTGGGAAGAACAACTGCAGCAAATTACCCGGCGTCGGGTGACGCGGGTGGTCGCGGTGCCTTCGGATATCGAACGCTACCGGATCGAATTCTATTCTCTGGCGAAATCGATCTCGGGCGCGGGCGGCGCTGCGCGCTCCACAGGTGTTGCCAACTTCGAGCAGTTGCTTGAGCTCGGCAACCTTAAAGACCCAGAGGCCAACGACGCTCATATCGTCAATATAGTCGATTGGTTGCTTCAGTACGCGTTTGACCAGCGCGCCAGTGATATCCACATTGAACCGCGCCGCGAAGTCGCCCGTATGCGGTTTCGCATAGACGGTGTGTTGCACGCCATCTATGAATTCCCGGCGAACATCGCCACCGCAATCGTCAGTCGAATTAAAATTCTTGGGCGAATGAACGTAGCGGAGAAACGCAAACCTCAAGACGGTCGATTAAAAACCAAAAACCCAGACGGCATTGAGGCGGAGTTGCGCTTGTCCACTCTGCCCACCGCTTTTGGTGAAAAACTGGTGATGCGGGTATTCGACCCGGAAGTGCTGTTGCGCAGTTTTGATGACTTGGGGCTTGTGGGCGAGGACTACAAGCGCTGGCACGGTATGCTGCACGCGCCCCACGGCATATTGCTGGTCACCGGCCCGACCGGTTCCGGTAAAACAACCACACTCTATTCGTCACTGAAATCGCTCGCCACCGACGAGGTAAACGTCAGCACGGTGGAAGACCCGATTGAAATGGTCGAAGAAGCCTTCAACCAAACCCAAGTGCAACACAATATTGGACTCGATTTTGCTGCGGGTATTCGTACGCTTATGCGCCAGGACCCCGACATCATTATGGTCGGCGAAATTCGCGATCTGGAAACAGCACAAATGGCGGTGCAGGCGGCGCTAACCGGGCACCTGGTCATTTCGACTTTACACACCAACGACGCGCCAACTTCCGTGTCGCGGCTGGTGGATCTGGGCGTGCCAAGCTATCTGATTAAGGCCACAGTGGTGGGGGTTATGGCGCAGCGACTGGTGCGCGTATTGTGCAAAAACTGCAGAGTCGAAGCCGACATTGCAACCGCGGACTGGGAGGCCTTAGTGCGCCCGTGGAAATCCGCGAAACCGGCCAAAGTATACACCGCAGGGGGTTGTTTAGAGTGCCGCAATACCGGTTACATGGGTCGCCAAGGGATTTACGAAATAATGCCTATGAGTGAAAGCCTGCAGCAGTACGTGAACGAGTCGGGTGACTTAAACGCGCTTCGGCATCAGGCGATGCGCGAAGGCATGAGAACCCTGCGCCTGTCCGGCGCCCAAAAGATTGCCGCTGGGCTCACCACTATGGAAGAAGTGCTACGAGTGGCGCCACCGGTTGAGAAGTACGTGAGTTGACGATGAACTTGCGCTGCGCTTTGGCGTGCCTGTGGTGCTGTGGGCTCTTTTTGTTGCCGCTTCCACTGTACGCAGGCGACCACCGAGCGGTCACCATCGACGAAGAACAGCACGGCCGCCAGACCGACACCGCGTCGACAACGACAGGCGTCGCGGCGCAAGCCGCAGCCGACCACGCAAACCCTACAGAGGCGCGCGCCGAACCCGCGCCTATCCCGCCCGATGCTAATGAAGCGCAGGCTCACCAAGCTTTGCCAGCGGGCGCCGCGTTTGAGGCGCTTACAGAGCAGCGCGAGCCGGGCGAGCCGCGCCCCGCCGCGTCGGAAATTTTGCCCGCACCGACAAGCACCGCACTGGACGCACTGCCGACCGCCGAAAGCGTCAATCTCAAGGACGTAGTGGCGCCGGCGCAGTCGCCTGTAAGCACGGCCGCACCAACGCCAGAAGCGACGGCAACCCCGGTAGCGGCGTCTGCGAACACGTCCCCGCCTTTGGTATTGCTGGGTGCGAAGGTTGCACCCGGCACCTCCACCCGGCTTGCCTGGTCGCCCGAAGAATCGTTTGCCGGTATCGCGGCCTCGACGCCCGTGCTTGTGGTCCACGGGGTGAACCCCGGGCCGACTCTGTGTGTGACCAGTGCGGTGCACGGCGACGAGTTAAACGGGGTCGAAATCGTGCGCAGGTTGATGTACGAGCTGGACCCCCAAAAGCTGTCCGGCAGTGTCATCGGTGTGCCCATAGTCAACCTGCAAGGTTTTCGGCGAGCGTCGCGCTATCTCCCCGACCGGCGTGACCTTAACCGTTATTTTCCGGGTTACGCCTCGGGCAGCTCCGCGTCGCGCATCGCGCACTCGTTCTTCTCTGAAGTGGTTCGTCACTGCAATTTTCTGGTGGATTTGCACACCGGAAGTTTCCGGCGCACGAACCTGCCGCAATTGCGCGCAGACCTCAAAGTACCGGAGGTGGCCCAGCTCGTCGAGCATCTCGGCGCGATCGTTGTGCTGCAAAGCCAAGGCGCGCAAGGGTCTTTGCGTCGGGCCGCTGTCGAGCACGGTATTCCCGCGGTCACTCTGGAGGCGGGCGAGCCCCACAGCGTGCAAAAAGATGCGGTCAACGAAGGCGTGAAAAGCCTCGAAACGCTGTTGCACAAGCGCAATATGTACCCTCAGCGCGGCCTTTGGGCGCGCAGGAGCGAGCCGACCTTTTATAAATCCCTGTGGGTGCGGGCGCCGGCCGGTGGCATTCTGGTCAGCGACATTCTGCTTGGCGAGCGGGTGCAGCTTGGCGACAAACTCGGCACGATTACCGACCCCATCACCAACCAGGCGACGGTCGTAAGTTCACCTATCCGCGGACGGGTCATTGGCATGGCCGTCAACCAGGTGATGTTGCCGGGCTACGCGGCTTACCATATCGGTTATCAATCCACGCTCGAAGAGGCCGCCGAAGGCGAGGTAGGCCCAGACGACACCGCCGCAGACGAAGCCTTGGACGAGACACCACTTAGCGGCCACCCCGAGGATGTCGAGGCCGTGCTGGACGCCGAGTGACAACTCGAAAAGGCCTTGCGAACGCATCGCCTCGCGAGCTCGCTGCGGGTATTTCGCTCGCGACCCGGCGCCGGCGGCGCTTATGATCGACCGGGAATTCGGGCATCGACGCGCTTGTTTGCTATGATGCCGCTCTCCACTTCGCAAAGATTAGCCGTTAGCAATGACTGAACTCAAAACGCTTCGCATAGCAACCCGCAAAAGCCCGCTCGCACTCTGGCAAGCGCAATACGTAAAACAGCTTTTACACTTTCATCACCCTGATTTGACGGTCGAACTGGTGCCGCTGACCAGCAAGGGCGACGTGCTCTTGGATGTGCCGCTGGCGAAAGTGGGGGGTAAAGGTTTGTTTGTAAAAGAATTGGAGCAGGCCCTGCTTACCCAGGAGGCGGATATAGCCGTACACTCAATGAAAGATGTCCCTATGGACTTTCCAGAGGGGCTGGGACTTGCGGTGATATGCGAGCGCGAAGACCCTCGCGACGCCTGGGTTTCCAACGACTATTCCGGTATAGACCAGCTGCCCGCTGGCAGTGTGGTGGGTACCTCCAGTTTGCGCAGACAAAGCCAGTTACTGGCGGCGCGACCGGACTTAAAAGTGAAATTTTTACGAGGCAATGTACAAACGCGATTGAGTAAGCTCGACGCGGGCGAGTACCACGGCATTATTCTTGCCGCCGCAGGCTTATTGCGCCTTGAAATGCCAACGAGAATCCGCGCGTTTCTCGAACCCGAGCAAAGTTTGCCAGCGGCGGGCCAGGGCGCGGTCGGCATCGAGTGTCGGTTGGACGACAAGCTCATACTCGAGCTTATAAAACCCCTGCATCACCTGCCCACGGCCGCGGTTGTCGAGGCCGAGCGCGCACTAAACAAGCGCCTCGAAGGCGGCTGCCAGGTGCCGATCGCCGCGTTCGCATTGTTGCAAAACGACGAGTTATGGTTGCGAGCGCTGGTCGCGAGTGAGATGGGCGAGACCGTTATTTACGACGAGCTGCGCGGCCCCAAGGATCAAGCACAAGCCATAGGCACAAAATTGGCCGAGCGGCTTCTGAACGCAGGCGCCGATAAAATCCTAACGAGTATTTATGGCCGTGAACTTGGCTGAAAACTTGCTGATATGGGCCAGTCGGCCGCGACATCAGAATGGCGCTTGGTGTGATTACTTGCGTCAGGCGGGGTACGACTTTTTGGATGCGCCTTTGATGGCGATCGAGCCCGCCGACGACCGCGCCTCTCTGGAGGCGATCAAAAGCGAAATTCTGAAGCTCGACGAATACGCGTTCGCGATCTTTGTCAGCCAAAACGCGGTCGCCCACGCCATGCCATGGGTCGACCGTTACTGGCCCCAGTGGCCTTATGGCCAGACGGTTCTGGCGATCGGCAATAAAACGGCGGCCGCGCTGGCCGATGCCGCGCCCGAGGTACTCAGTCCACAAGGGGTAATGGACACAACTGCACTTTTGGCGCTGCCTGCGCTCGCGTCGATTCGCGATAAAAAGATTCTGATTTTCCGCGGCCAGGGCGGTCTGCCAACCATGGCCGAGGCGCTTGCCGAAAGGGGCGCCGTAGTGCGCTATTGCGAACTGTACCGGCGCGCCGCCGCAGACATAAGCGCCCCCGATACCGACAGGCTTAAAGCCGCAATCGCTGAAGCTAAGGTTGCGATCCCGGTGTTCAGTGGTGAGACACTGAAGCTGCTAACGCATCGCTTAAAGCTCTGGCAACTGTCGCCGCAACGACTGACCTTGGTAGTGCCCGGGTTGCGTGTGGCGAAGTTGGCGAAGACCTTGAGTTACGGCACCGTCTTGGTCGCCGAGAACGCCACCCAAGAGTCGATGCTGGCAGCCTTAAAGGCATAGCGCCGTTAACGAAACTACACGTTTTCAGACTAATACAAGGTCATTGCGAATGAATGAGCCGAGAGAACCTGACACCGACGCGCCGGACCTTGCAGTTTCGGGTACTACTGCGCCTGCGAACGCGCACAAGGAGACGAGCGAGCCCGCTGATGTCCCGCCCGCCAGCGAAGACGCAGGCACCGACGACACAAAAAATTCTGACCCCGACACTGTGCTCGAGCACCAATACACAAGCGCGCAAACGGCCGCCACCAACGGCGCGCCTCCCAGGCCTTCGGCAGAGCCCAAAAGCGGTGCGCGCAAGCTTGTCGTGGTTTTGGTGTTGCTCGTATTGTTGCTTGCCGGGGTCGTAGCAGGCGCTGGCTATTTCGCTTGGGACCATTTGCAGCGGCTGCAGGCATCGCTTGAGCAAAGCCACGCGTCAGGCGAGTCGCAAGTGCAAAAACAAGCGGAACTTCTAGACGCTCAGCGACAAGAGATCGCCCAACTGCGCGGCGATCTTGCCGAGTTGGGCCAAAGTCAGCAACAAATGCAGAAGACAGTCACCTCTGTGCGCTCTGATGTCAACGCCACGCTGACCGAGGTGAATCAGACCCAAGCGCAGATGCTCGCACGGCTCGACGGCCAGCAAAATCGCCTCAACAGTTTAAGCACCACCAGCCGCGAAGACTGGCTGTTGGCCGAAGCCGAATACCTGCTGCGCTTGGCCAACCAGCGCGTCTTGTTGGAGCGACGCCCCGACAACGCCATCGCCTTACTTAGCGCCGCCGACGAGATAGTCAAGCAGGTGGCGGCCGGCATGGGGGACCCGGAGTTATTTGCGATTCGCAAAGCGCTCGGGCGCGAGTTGACCGACCTAAAGCTTATGCCTGTGCTGGATCAGCAAGGCACCTTCGTGCAGTTGGAGGCCTTGGCTGACGCCGTGGCGCGGTTGCCGAGAGTGCCGCAGCACCGCTTGCAAACCCCCACAGAAGAACCCGCTTTCGAGTTCGAAGCCACCCAAGACCGGCCCTGGTATGCCAAAGTTTGGCAGACCTTGAAAGAGTCGGCCGGGGTGCTCGATCAATACATCCGCATCGAGAGCACCGACACGCCCGGCCAACCCTTGCTCAGCCAGCATGAAGCATTGTTGGTGTCGGCCAATGTTCGTTTGCTCTTGGCTCAGGCGCAGTTGGCCCTTTTGAGAGC
The DNA here is from genome assembly GCA_964540505.1 of uncultured Cellvibrionaceae bacterium. Classification (GTDB taxonomy): domain Bacteria; phylum Pseudomonadota; class Gammaproteobacteria; order Pseudomonadales; family Cellvibrionaceae; genus CAYZQH01. The sequence continues at coordinate 25,320 of CAZING010000007.1, forward strand.
GGAGCCGAAAATTTACCGCGAGAGTATCGAGCGCGCATCGCAACGGGTGTCGGAGCACTTTATGCCAAGCCCGGAACGCGCGAATTACCTCAACCAGTTGAACGCGTTGCTGGAACAACAAATCGATCCGCAGATGCCGGATATTTCAGGGTCTTTAGCGCTGCTGCACGGGTTCGTCGAAAAGCTGCATAAACTCGAAGACTAGGTTCGCTATGAAAAAGCTCATCATCCTTTGTGCATTCGCGGTTCTCGGTGGCGTGCTGCTGCAGCGGTTCGTTCAACACGACCCCGGCTACATTCTGATCGTCGCTTGGGGCAAATCCATTGAGTTGCGCCTGGGCTTCGCGTTGGTTTTGCTGGTGTTGGCGGTGGTACTCGCCTGGCTTGTGGTCAAAGCGGCGGCGGCCTTGGTCGGAAGTCTTCGCAGCGCCGGCAGTCGCGGCAAGCGCCGACGAGAGCGCAAACTTCGCCGCGACGCCGACCAAGCTGTACTGCTGCTGTTGCGCGGCGATTTTCAGGCAGGCCACCGACGCTTTCTGCAGTTGTCCGAGCGTCCCGGTCATGCGCCCTGGCATGGGCTTGCCGCGGCGCGCTGCGCGCTTGAGCGCGGGGACTATGCCGCAGCGGATGCCATACTGGCGAAAACCCAAGCCGAGCCCCGAGTGGACGAGACCACGCGGTTATTCATGCAAGCCGACAGCGCTGCCGGCCAGAACAACTGGCAAGCTTGTGCGGCGCTGCTGAACCAGGTGAAAGCCCGTGAGCCCGACAGCGCTGCGGTGTTAACGCGGTTACAACGTTTGTATGAGGCCACCGGCGATTGGTCGGCAATGGAGACCTTGGTCGGTGAAATTGAGCGGGCCAAGGTTTATAACGCGGCGGCGTTACTGGCCTTAAAAGAAAAGATCGCGTACATGCGTTTGGGCCTTTATGGGCAGGAAATTGAACAGTTGTCTTCGGCACGACGCGCCGAAATTGCGCCTGCGGTCCGCTCTTATTGGCAGTTTCTGCCAAAGCCTCTCAGGCAGAAGCCGAAATTTGTCACGCGCTTTGTCCAGATATTGGTCCTGCTCAAGGAAGAGTCAAAAGCCGAAGCCGTGTTGAGCCAGACGCTTAACGCCGAGTGGCACCCAGAATTGGTGCACTTATATGGCGCGCTGCAAAACGCGGATGCCAAACAGCAGTTGGCGACCGCCCAACGCTGGCAGCAAGCGCATTCGCAAGACAGTGTTTTACAGTTGACCCTCGGGCGGATTTGCTTGCGTAATCAATTGTGGGGGCAAGCCCGCGACCACTTTAAGGCCAGCCTGCAATTGCACCCCGCGCCCGAGGCCTACGCAGAATTGGCGAGGTTGTTGGCGCAACTTGGCGACAATGAAAGCAGTCTCGATACCTACCGCCAAGGGTTGCTGCATAGCACCGGTGATTGGCGTTACGCGCAGTAGCGGGCGGTTAGTCGCTAAAACTTCGGATAGGGCTGGCAGATTTGTCGCGTTTCGCGCGTGTTGGGTGGGCTTAGTGGGGCAGCCGGCGAATGGCTGGGGCAACGATGCGCAGGCGACAGGCCGCGCCGCGCTTTTATAAAAAGCGCGCGACCACCCGCCTGTCTTAGGTTCGCAATCGCCTAGCGGTAGTTTGTGTTCGCCCAACAATCGTTGGACAGCGTGCGGGCAAAGACGCCTGAGTGTCGTCGCTCTTTCAGGGCAACTATATATTTAACCAAGGCCTGTTGCGCCGCCACTCGGCTACGAAATGGCCCAATGTCGTTGCCTTCGCGAGTGGCAACAAACCAATCCGGCCCTATTGTGTAGAAGCGCTCCGTGCGGAAATAAGTTTTGGCGGGTTCACCGCTTCGAGTCTGCATTGTATCTCTCCTTGGAGGACTGCTTTAGAATGAGACAAGTTCACTTTAGGGGGCGTCTCTCGAAAAGGGCTTTTGACCCTGGCGTTTGAGTTCGGCTCGGGCTGTAACCCCTTTGCTCGAACGTCCCCGATGGTTGCACCTTCGACTTCTGTCGGCGTTTGTGTGCGTAATCTCCTTTATAATCTAGCGTATAGCACCGATAATGCCAGTTTTTAAATGTTATTGAATTTCAACCGGTTAGACTGTTATTTAAGCAATTTGGTTCAGTTAAGTGTAAATTTCACTGACACCTTTGTGGTCTTGCTGTCAATGGCGTAAATATCGGCGGAATCGCGGGGTAACGGCGGTGGCGAGTATGAGTCTTCTCGAATTAACGCTGGTGCTGGTTCTGGGTCTGGTTGGGCTAGTCGTTTGGCGCCACGCCCAAGTCGGGCGCGCAGCGTATCGCGTCGCCTGTGTCGAGGCCCAACGTCAAGAGCTGCTATTGCTCGATCAAACGGTCGTGCTTAAAAAGCTTCGGTTACGTCCCTCTCGGCGGAGCCTGTTCGCGGTCGAGCGGGTGTTCCAATTTGAGTTTGCCACGCTCGGCGACGTGCGTTATTTTGGCACAATTACCTTTAACGGCCCCCATCTTGCAAAGATCAGCCTCCCGGCCTACAAGACCGGTCGCGGCGTGGAGCCTATTCAATAAACGGACGAATCGATTCATGACGGAGGCTGTATGGGTAATTTGCATTTTATCGGTGGTGAGAAGGGCGGCGTCGGTAAATCCTTTACCGCGCGCTTGCTGGCGCAGTATATGGTCGACCACAACCTGCCTTTTGTAGGTTTCGACACGGACCGTTCGCACGCGACTTTCAGTCGCTTCTATGGCCAATTCGTCAGCGCCATCGACCCCGATAAGCTCGAAACACTGGATCGGGTTGTGGAGTTCGCCGAGGCCAACCCCGGTCACCACATCCTGGTCGATCTCGCCGCTCAGACGTCTGCCAAGCTCAAGCGCTGGGCGCAAGAGACGAACCTGTACGACTTGATGCACGAGCTCGGCTACGAGACCTTCCACTGGCACGTAATGGACGAGAGCGCCGACTCGCTCTTGCTGCTCGAGCGCGAGCTGCGGGCTTTGCAGGACGAGCGATTGCATTGGGTCTTGGTGGAAAACCAGGGACGAGGCGCGGATTTCACGAACTTTGAAACAAGCGACCTCTACCGACGCGCCCGGCAAGCGGGTGCCCGAATCATGCCGCTGGCGGCACTGAACCCACCATTGGCGCAAAAAATTGATTTCAATAACTACAGCTTTTGGGCCGCCGCCCACAGCCAGGAGTGCATGACCTTTGCCGAACGTCAAAGAATGAAGGTCTGGCTCGACAACGCTTATCGGCAAATTGAGGCGCTGCTGCAGCCCGCCGCTGTGGCGCCCAATGAGGTCGTTTATACCTCTTAAGCTGCAATGGCTGACAGAAAGTCCCAATCACGACCCGCCACCGTTGTCAGCTGCCCGGATTCATGTAAACATGGCTCGCAAATACAGGGAGCGGCCGGGCGTTTTCCGGTACAGAGCGAGCCCGCGGTGCGACACCGACGATAAACGGTCCGCGAGCGCTTGCCTAGCTCCCAGATTGCACAGGGATTTATTAAAGGGTTTCTTGAAACCGCGCATGCGTCAGTCAGTGTCGATGTAGGCTGTGCCACCGCAAGAGGCCCTTTGATGACGCACACCCAGAATACAATAACCGGGTGCGTTTATTATCACTGTTACTGGAGGTCAAAATGCGGCGGGTCATATTCAACCAGAAAGGCGGTGTCGGCAAGTCGAGCATTACCTGCAACTTAGCTGCTGTTGCGGCGAGTCGCGGCAAACGAACGCTCATTGTCGATCTCGATATCCAAGGCAACGCCAGTTTGTATTTGGGTGTAGATGTTCACAGCCCCGACCTGCCTTACCCGGAATCCACCGTCGCGCACTTGCTGCGACAGTCGGCGACCACATGGTTCGCCTCGGCGAAACCCGCGCTCGAGTACGTACGTGAAACCCAGTTTGCCAACCTCGATCTGCTGTGCGCGAGCCCTCTACTCAGTCAAATCAGTAGCGAGTTGGAATCGCGTTACAAGATATACAAGCTGCGCGATGCCCTGGTGGAACTGCAGAACGAATACGACGCAATATTTATTGATACCCCGCCAAACCTGAACTTCTACAGCAAAACGGCTTTAATCGCCGCCGAAGCGGTGCTAATTCCGTACGACTGCGACAGTTTCTCCCGCAATGCGTTAAACCAATTGCTGGACAATCTCGTCGACATCAAGCAAGACCACAACCCGACACTCAAGGTCGAAGGCATAGTCATCAACCAATTCAATCAGCAAGCTCGGCTGCCGCGCGAGTTGATCGAGGAGTTGCGCCAGGATCACCTGCCGGTGATGAACGCCTATCTGCCGAGTTCCGTCAAAATGAAAGAGTCGCACAGCGCCTCGAAGCCACTGATCTATTTCGCCAAAAGTCACAAGCTCACAAGCCAGTTTGAAACCCTGTTCGACGAGCTTTGCGCGAACGAAAAGCAACCTGCAGGGTCCGCGTCACTCGCGCACTGACGCAAGCGCGCCCGGTCGAGGCTTGGAGTTCAAGCGCAAAGCGGGCTGCAAAACCGATTGGCGGATTTAAGTCGAGCTGAAATCGTTCGCGCTGCGCGCGAAGGCAACCCTCTGAGGTCCTGCCTCGCGGCGAAGATGTTGGTTGCGAAAACCGCGGGTGAACAAAGCTGAACGCCGGGCTTTAGATCGGAGTTGGTGGTCGGTGACGGTTGATGTGGGTAAGGTCAGCGGGAGGCAGAACCGCTTCTTGGCACAGCGTCCTGCCAGCTGGTGGGCAGCTGCAAACCGCGTCGGGCATGCACGATTACGCCCAGTGCGCAAAGGGCACGCCAAGAGCAGTTTTGCGGCTTCAAAATTTGAATTTCGAGCACATCCTTCGGCGCCTCGCCGCGCTTTTTAGCCCATTTTGACACTTTAGATAGAAAACCCGCCTGCGCTTGGCTGGGCTTGGGCAAATTTTGCAACAGGGCGACGGCCGTCTGATCCGGCGCTATGCCCACGTAGTCGTCGGGGTTGCAGTCTTCATCGATTCCGCGCAACTTGGCTGGCGCGACATCGTGCAGATAACTCAGTTCGAACAGTCGCTGCTCGTCCTCGTTTTTAAACATATTGTCACACAGCATCGCCAGTGGGTTGCCGGTGTATTTGTCGAAGATATTGATTTTGACCTTGCCCACGCGACTGATCTGCTCGATCATAAAGTTGGTTTTGTCATCTGGGGAGACAAATTCAGAGAGTTCGAAAAAGCCGTGCGCCACGTGTAAGTCCACCCGGAACAAGTCGTTGCGGCTTTGGCGCAATATGTAAGAGCACGCGTAATTGTGGTGCGTCATGGCATCTGGATTGTGCCATTTGCTCACTATGATCGATTCCAATGAACGGTACCTTGTTTGCTTTTTTTGGCCGATGCGCTTAAATCTGGCGTCGACTCCTTTGAACTTATCGCCCGAGTTTATGTGAACCGGCGCACTTTAACAAGTTGAAATGGGATAATAGCCCCAAACTTCACTTGCATTTTGACGCGGGTTTGGCGGCCCTGCCGAAACCAGGCCAAAGCTGCTTTTAGTATAAGCATGGGTATACGGAAAAGGCGGGCAATCGGCATTTCAGCAAGGAAATACAGGCCGAAGCCGACAGACGTGAGCCTAAGTAAGACCGACGGTCGGCGGCCGCGGGCGCTACTGAGGCGTCGGTTGGGCTGCCGTTGGCTTATCGAGGCGCACTAGAGGGGCTGAACCGAGATCAGCCCGCGACGCGGTCGGTCACGGTTGCAGGCTCAGTCGCAAACCGGCAGGGTATCGCCCGCGGCCTGGGTCCAGGTGTAGCTTGCCGCGGCGCCATCGTCTATGCGGGTGGTGCGCAACTCAAATTCGTAGTCTCCGGCCGGCAGCGGGGTTTCCACGCCCAGTGTTTGCTGGGTGACCAGCTCGCGCTGAACCTGCGCGAATAAATCCTCCAGTGAGCGGCTGTCGCTGACAAAGAAAAACTGCCCCTTGCCCATTTTCGCAATCGCCTGAAGCTCCTCTTCGTCCACGGCGGAGCCCATGCCGAGTACGTGGATGCGGAGGTTGGGCACGGCCTCCAATGAACTTATGTCGGTAACACTTGGCACCGGCGGCAGCGCCAATTCCTCCCAAAAGAGCATGTTGTCTAAGGTGCCCTCGACATTCTCTTCTGTGTCGTTGAACCAGCTGTGATTGTCTTTGCCATCGGAGAACACAATCATCACATGGCGGTCGTTGTCGTCGCTGGCGATGCCCTGTTCGTACCATTGCTGGTGCTTGTTCACCATGTAGTCCACCGCCTTGTACAAAGCGGTGAAGCCACCGGCTTCTGGGGCGGGTATCGCGTGCAAATCTTCGATTTCCCAGGGCTCGTCGGCGTTGTTTTTGATGGGGTGGAAGATCTTGCTGTCAAACCAGGCGAGATCCCAGTGAAAATCGGACGACGTGCCTCGCCATTCGGCTTCGGTTTCAAGCAGCACATCCACCGCGGCCTCTTTCATGGGTGTGAACGCGGGGGGCGAGTGTTGCAGCATCGAGTAGCTGCTATCGAGCACCAAGCTCATAGCCAGGTCGGATTTCAGCAACTCCGAGTCGGAGTCGAGCAGCGATTCGACGTCAATAGGCTGGTTGTTTACACGCAAACTTGTGTTGTAGGCCCCGGTCTCGCCGCTGCCGGGGAGCACGGGCGCTACGGCCAAGCCGCTGTCATCGCGGGCGACATACTGCAAGATCAGGCGCGTTGTGCCATTGGCGGGTTGGTAGCAGGCGGTTTGGTTGACCACCGTCAGGGTTAATACGTTCTCGACGCAACGGTTATTCTCAAGGTGCTGATTTTTAGGACAGCTTTTCGGCGGCTTGGCAGTCTGACCGGGTTTTGATTTGCCGCCTTCGCAGGCGCCCAGCGCAAAACAAAGAGCAAGCGCGAAATAGAGTTTATTCGAGTGGAGTGTCACCGTTAGCCCTTAGAAAGTTGTGTGGTTAAGGTAGGTGGTGGCTGCCGCGATGCGCCCCCACGGGCAAATAGTTGTTGAGGCGTTGGACGCCTCTGTGAGCAAAATGTTCAGGCCGCTAAGTCGTCTATTGCTGCGCTCAGACAGGAAAAGCCGCATACAACGTAATTTATTATTCAGATGATGAAAATGTGACGCTTACCGCATTAAATGCCAATTAAAGCAATTTTGCGTAACTTTTAAATTTGGAAGCTTTGTCCCAAATTTCCAGATGCAAACCCTGTCACAACATTAGCGGGTTTAGGTCACTGTCTTTCAACTTTTCGGCGTTTAGTATGCACAATACGAAATGTTGCGCGGGAATCTCACGGATACCGTCAGCCATCGAAAAACAAGGAAAACTTGTTCGCAGACTCCAAGTGCTGAATCCTCTGTCCTCGGGTGAACTGAAATATATAAGCGCTGCGTCAATTTTTAAAAATATAAAGATAGTACAGGAGACTTAACCTTGAAAAATCTTGCCTTAATTCTAATGGCGACTGGCGCCCTTGCGTTGCAAGGGTGTAGTAGCGGCGGTTCAAGCTCGGGAACCGCGTCGTCGGGTTCGACCTCATCCAGCTCCGGCAGCCAGATTGGGTCATCCTCTTCCTCTTCCGGCTCTGAAGGCGGTTCCTCCTCCAGTTCGTCGGGCGTTGCCGTCAGTTCCAGCAGCTCCTCGGGGGCGGTTTCTTCAAGTTCGAGCTCCAGCAGTTCATCCAGCTCTAGTTCATCCGGCTCTGGCGGTGGTGAAGGCACCGTTGGCTTCAGTGAAGTCGAAGGCAGCGGCTACTGCGCCGACCTCAGTCTCGCAACGATTGAAACGGGCGAAGACAACTGGACCGGCGACGGCTGGTTGAACGCCGATAACTACGTGGGTGCCAGTTACGTATGGGACATCAACGCAAGTGAGGCGGGTGTTTACGAGTTGACCGTGCGCTACGCCAACGGCGGCAATGCCAGCCGACCTGCAAACCTGGTCATCAACGGCAACACTCAGGGCGTTTTCCCGTTCGACACCACAGACAGCTTTTCCACATGGGTAGATGGCACGGTAGAGTTGACCTTGGAAGCCGGTCAAAACCGCGTCGAATTTATAGCGACGGAGGCCCCAGGTCTCGGCAATATCGATTACATGAGCTTTACGGGCGACGC
>CAZING010000008.1:0-24741 GCA_964540505.1 uncultured Cellvibrionaceae bacterium
GCCGCTGGCGAACACAAAAGTGAGCTTCGCATTGGTCTGGTGATCCCAGATCTCGCCCGGCTTCGACCTTTGGTCGAACGCTTGCTGATGCGGGAATTTGAACCCGGCTACGCGTACCCGGAACAGGGCCGGCATGCGCCGGGGTACAATATTTCGGCGGGTCAACCGCTCGCGCAAACGTCTATGGTGGCAACCGGCCTCGAACTTCTTAGCCTTTTGCTGGGCGCGCTGCCCGCCGCACGTATCGCGGCACTGACACACAGCCCATTCTTATGGCCCGCGCTCGGCTTGTCTTCGCGTACCAAAGCGGCCTCGTTGGCGACCGAGCGTTACATCGAGCTGAACCTGAGGCAATGGTGTGCGTTGCTGTCAGAGATTACCGACGACTGTGATCCGGGCCTACTGCTTCACCGCTTACAGGCGCTTCGTGAGGCGCTTCAATCGGTACAGGGGCGAAAGCGGAGCCACCGAGACTGGGCAAAATGGTTCCATGAGCGGCTTTGCGAAATGGGCTGGCCGGGTCAGCGCAAGCTGGATACTTTAGAGTTTCAGCAGTATCAAAGCTGGTGCGACACCTGTGGGGCCTTCGCACGACTCGATCTGGTGGAGGACAGCTGCGACCTCGCCTGCGCTTTTGCGCGTTTTAAAAAGGCCTTCTATATTCCATTTCTGCCGCAGACCGGCGCATCGCCTTTGCAGGTTCTGGGTTTGCTTGAGGCCTCGGGGCTGCATTTTGATGCCTTGTGGGTGACAGGCTTAAGCGATGAACTTTGGCCGCCACCTTGCGAACCCAACCCGTTGTTGCCTGCGGCGCTTCAAAAACAAAAAGGCTTACCGCGCGCGTCGGTTCACCGCGAACACGCGCTGGCCGAGAAGATCACAAACCGATTCAGAAACGCGGCCCGGGAGGTGGTCTTCAGCTGGCCCGCGTGGCAAGGCGACGAACCCTTGCGTCCGAGCACATTGATCGCGCCGTTGCTGCGACCAGAGCAAACGCTTGGGAGTAACACCGACGCGCCGTCACCGGTCATGGAGGTGACGCACAATGCCTTCGAATACATTCCGGATTCGCACGGACCGGGCTATCCGGGGCGGGAAGTGCGAGGCGGCAGCGCGCTTTTGCGCGATCAGGGCGCGTGCCCATTTCGCGCTTTTGCCCGGCATCGGTTGGCTGCGATCAACTCCGAGCTTAAAGAACCGGGCATTCGACCTTTGTTGCGCGGCAACCTGATTCACGCAGCTTTAGAGCATTTCTGGCGTCGAACCCAATCGTTTGCGGGCCTGTGTGAGCTCAGCGATGAGCGGCTTCACCAGCGCATAGTCGAGGCGGTGCAGCGCACCTGGGTGGGCTTAACCCAAGGCGAATACGGCGATATGACCGAAGCCATAGAAACCGACCGAGCTTGCCGACTTATACATAAATGGCTCGAACTGGAGAAGACCCGTTCGGCCTTTGTCGTGGACGCATCTGAGCAAGACGCCACCGGTCAGTTGGGGCCTTTAACGCTGCAAACGCGCATGGACCGCCTCGACCGTTTGGCCGACGGCTCCGCGGTCATAATCGACTATAAAACGGGGCGCACCGATCCCAAGCAATGGTTCGGCCCCCGTCCCGATGAGCCGCAAGTACCGCTTTACGCGGTGTTGCAGCAACAGGTAACGGCGGCCGTTTTCGCCGAGCTGTCTTTTAAAGAGGTCGCCGCCAAAGGTGTCGCGGCAAACTCCGAGGTATGGCCGGAGTTGGCCTCGCCCGCGGAGGTTGAAAAATTTAGCGACGCGCCCGACTGGCCTTCGCTTTTGCTGCGTTGGCGTACGGACTTAGGCGCGCTTGCCGAAGAGTTTCACCAAGGCGTTGCCAGCGTAACGCCGAAAGGGCCGAACAGTTGTCTGTATTGCGATTTACACAGCCTCTGTCGTGTTTGGCAGACCTCTGGCTCAGAACCGAAGGAGGATGAGGATGCAGCCGAGTGATCTGGACGCCCGCCGCATGGCGCTGGACCCGACGCGCTCGTTTATCTGCGAAGCGCCGGCGGGCAGCGGCAAAACTGAACTGCTGACCCAACGGATCTTGACGCTGCTGTCGCGAGTCGAAACGCCCGAAGCCGTGTTGGCAATAACCTTCACTCGCAAAGCGGCCGCGGAGATGCGCCATAGGGTCCTGGAGGCGTTGCGTTTAGCGCAAGCAGAGGCGCCCGCGGACGCGCACAAAAGGCAGACCTGGGAGCTTGCAAAGCGTGTGCTTGAGCGCGATGCCCAAGCCGGTTGGCAGTTGCTGTCATCGCCCACCCGCCTGCAAATCAAAACGTTCGACAGCCTGGCGCGGCGGTTGATGCAGAGTTTGCCGCTGCACACGGGCTTGGATGCCACTTGGGCACCCGCCGATGACGTCGATCTGTTGTACCAGCAAGCGGCGCGCGATCTGCTAGACACCCTCGATCAGAAAGTGACTTGGTCGCCAAGCCTGGAGCGGCTCTTTCGCCACCTGGACAATCGCTACCAAGACATAGAGCAACTGCTGGTGTCCATGTTAAAACGCCGCGATGCCTGGATGAACGTATTGAGCGCGCAACCTGCCGAACAATTCAAGCAGCTGCTCGAGCGGTTTCTGGACGTTGCCATAACCGACCGGGTCAAAGAGCTTCACGCGTTACTCGGGCAGAGCGATTGTGCGGAATTGCTGGATCTGGCGCGGTTTGCTGGCAATAACCTGGTTCGAGCTGACGCGTCATCCGGTTTGGTTGGTCTCGCCGAGTTAGACAGCCAGAGCCTGCCGGGCGCGGACGCAGCCGGGGTGTCGCAGTGGCGGTTGTTGGCGGCTTGGCTGTTAACCGGGGAGGGCAAGTGGCGTCAACGTGTGAACAAAAACCAAGGCTTTCCGGCCGGAGAAAAATCGGAAGCGGCTTTTTATAAACAACAAAAAGCGCGCGTCACATCATGTCTGCAAGCGCTTGCGCAAGTGCCGGGCTTGCACAACGCCCTTAGAGATATCGAGCATTGGCCGGCGGCTCAATTCGGGCAGGAGCAATGGCCGGTTCTGGAAGCGTTGCTGCAATTGTTGCCGATTGCGGTGGTGCACTTGCGGTGGGTTTTTCAGCAGCATCAGTTGCTGGATTTCACCGAAGTCAGCCAGCAAGCCCGTCAGGCGCTGGGCGAGGAGGACGCGCCCACAGATCTGATGCAGAGATTGGACTACAGCATCGCTCATATTCTGGTCGACGAATTCCAAGACACGTCCTTCACTCAGATCGAACTGCTGAAAAAATTGACCTACGGCTGGCAGCCCGACGATGGTCGTACGCTCTTCTGCGTGGGCGATGCGATGCAGTCCATCTACAGTTTTCGCGGCGCGAATGTCGGGTTGTTTTTATTCGCACAGCAGCGAGGTCTCGGTCATATTCCGCTTGAGCCCGTGCGTTTGACAACCAATTTTCGCTCGCAAGCGAAGCTTGTCGAATGGGTCAACAACTCGTTTATACAAGCGTTCCCGCAGCGGTTGGATATCACCAGTGGCGCTGTGCCTTTTGCCAAGGCCGAGGCGTTTCGGGCGCCGGTTAAGGCGGCGGTCAGTACCCACATCTTCGACCTCGAGGCGGGCGCAGCGGCGGGCGCCTGGCTTGTCGAGGAGGTTCGAGAACTGCGCCAGCGCCACCCCGATTGGCGTATCGGCATATTGGTGAAAGCCAAAGCGCACGCGCAGATGATCACCGAGAGCTTGCGCGAAGCGGGCATGGCATTTCGCGCTCAAGACCTGGTCGGTCTCGCCGAGCGCGACTCGGTGCGAGACGCCCTTTGCTTAACCTATGCATTGCTCGACCCAGGCGATCGCATCAGTTGGTTGGCTTTGCTTCGTGCACCTTGGTGCGGCCTGACGCTTTCGGACTTGCACGCGTTGACGAGCCCGAGTGGCAAAACCAAAACGGTTTTCGAACAAATGCAAGCATTGTTACAGACACCGGCGGACGCGTGCGGGGCCTCGTCGCAACCTTTGTTTTCAGAGGACGGCCGACAACGTTTGCAGCGGGTTTACCGCGTTTTGAGCGACGCCCGGGAAAGTCGCGAGCGAAAACCTTTTGCGGTTTGGGTCGAGGGTGCTTGGCAGGCGCTGGGCGGCGATTGCCTGCTCGAAAATGACGAAGAGCGTGAAAACCTCGAGCGCTACTGGCACTTTTTAGACGCGCTCAGCCAACAGGCGCCGCCGGACAAAGTGACCTTAGCGCGTCGCATCGCCACTTTGCACGCAGCCCCAAACCCTCAAGCCGACGACAAGCTTCAGATTATGACGATACACAAATCCAAAGGTCTGGAGTTCGACGTCGTCTTTTTACCCGACTTGCATCGCAAACCTCGCAATACCGACCGGGAGCTGCTTCTGTGGCAAGAGCGGTTGAGCCATCAGGGCGAAGACACGCTATTGCTGGCGCCGATAAACGCCAAGGGCGAAGATAAAGATCTCATTTACCAGCATCTGCTAAATGAGAAGACAAAAAAAGACCGGCTCGAACAATGCCGTTTGCTTTATGTTGCCTGTACGCGTGCCCGGGAACGGCTGTACCTTATCGCGAGCTTAAAGCCTGCCACCGCCGATGATCAACGCTGGCAGCCGCCGGCCGCGAGCAGCCTTCTGCACCACATTTGGCCAGCGGTGGCAACCACGGCCGAAGCCATGAACGGCGAAGCAGAACCGGCGGCTTCGGTGGCGCGCGACGACGAGTTCAGCCCGCCATTATTAAAGCGGGTCACAGGCACTTGGTGTCCGCCCCAAAAACCGGCGCGTCATCTTCTCGAAGCCTTCGTACCGCCCTATGCGTTCGCGAACCAAGAGTTGCCGACACCCGCACTGGACGAGGACCCTTTTGCGCGCATCGTGGGTACGCTGGTCCATGAAATGGCGGCTCGGGTCGGCGAAACGGGTTGGCCGAATTCGTTCGAGCCTTGGGTGGCCGCCTGGCAAAGTCGCCTGGCTGCGGCGGGGCTTGCCAAAGCGCGCTGGACCCAAGCGCTCGCCGAGGTCATTGATTGCCTTGAAAGGCTCCGCGAAAGTCCGCATTTTCAATGGTTATTGGCACAGCCCCATAAACGGTTCGAATATCCGATTCGAATGCAACAGGGGGCAGAGTGTTTCACATTTGTGCTCGACGTTTTAGTGGTGGACGCCCAAGGCGTGGCCTGGATCGTCGATTATAAAACGGCGACACCTCAGCCAGGCGAAACGGCCGCTGGATTTGTGCGGCGTGAAACGGCGCTTTACCGAGCGCCGCTGGATCGATACCGCGAGGCCGTCTCCGCACTCGGTTACGACAAAGTGAAAGCGGCGCTGTTATTTATAAGAACCGGCCAATGGCAGGAGTTGCGTTGAGGTTTCGAGTGCGAATACGGAAAGCGTGCAAGAATTCCCGCTTCTTGGTCGATGCGTCCGCGCATCGGCTACCGCCCGGAGCGAATTTATATACAAAATCGCAATTCCGTGCGGGTTCTTCTGCCGATTTACGAATGCGTTAACAAAGTGCGTTGACCGTGCGCCGCCGACGCCCGCTGCGCCCTGCAGGTGAGCCCATGTTCTCTTTCGTTTGTCACAAAAGTTGCCTAGACTGATCAAAGACCAAATTGCTGGTCTAAACTAAAATTAATTCGCGCCTTTACGGTTCGGCCAAGCGGTTGACAGCCTCTTGCTCCGCAAGCTTTTAGGTTAATGATTGAAGCCGGGTATAGTACATAAAGTTGATGATGGCAATGTCGAAACGAAAATATAATTTGCCGGTGGTTTTGTGCGCACTGCTTTACTCGGTATTGGCATCTTTCGCTATCGCATGCGCTTATATGCTTATCTGGGCGCCGCAGCAAGAGATGCAGCTTTTGCCGATAGACGGCCAGGCGATTCACCTCTACGCCGATTCTATCGAGCCCGGAGGTCACAGCGAAGCGAGGTGGATCAACCGAGAGGACGTCCATTTTCAATGTGAATTTGCCAAAGGCATCGAGTACCCCTACTGCGGCGTTGTCATAAAGTTTAAGCAATCGGGTTCGACCGATCCCGAATTGCAGGATGAATACGATTTCGAGAGCGCGCGCACCTTTGATTTATCCGAGTATGAAGACTTGTACATCGATATTAATTATGAGGGGGCGGTCTCGACGCTCAATCTCTTTGTGCGGAATGCTCCTACCATGCCCACGACTTTCGAGGAGTACGAACGCAAAGATTACTTGAATACCAACTTTAACCCCAACGCGGAGACGATCCGCGTTAAGTTGACGGATTTTCGCGTCGCGAGCTGGTGGGCCGATCGCTATCATAAGTCCGCCGGCCAGGGAGATCCTGAATTAACGCATGTACTCGAGATGGGTGTTGATTTCCCGGCGAAACCTCCCCTTGGTGTTTATGAGATCGAGCTGGTACGCATGGCGGTCGCCAAACCGATGGTCCCCGAGCCATTATTGCGATTGGGGCTTTATTGCGCCCTCAGTGTATTGATCTTTTGCATGATTACTCAGGCGATTTATATCTATTACAGGCGTTTAAAGGCCGAAGCTCTTAAGTTGCGGGAGACCGCGAACATTGACCCATTGACACAATGCGTCAATAGGCTGGGGTTGGAGGCTGTTATCGATCAAATATTCCCGGCGAATCCCAACGCTAAAATTTGTGTCATTGTTTTTGATTTGGATCACTTTAAACGGGTTAACGATACCTACGGTCACTCGGTGGGCGATCAGGTTTTGTTGAAAACGGCCAGTGTAGTAAGCGAAATACTAAGAAAAGAGGATGTCTTTGGGCGCTGGGGCGGCGAAGAATTCGTTGTTATTACCCGCATCGAAGCAAGCGAAATTGAAAGCCTGTTGAAACGCCTAATGACGGCGGTGAGCAGTGTGACCTATGATGGCGGCCATGAAACGTTTAACGTCACCATGAGCATAGGCGTCACCGAGGCGAAAGATGGCGAAACCTTTACCGATATCTTCAACCGAGCGGACGAGGCGATGTACCAAGCGAAACTCGCCGGACGAGCGACTTGGCGAATCTTGTAACGCGCTGTCAGATGTATAACTGGGTCAGATGACCCATTTATGCGGTCTGCCAATACTTGGCCCACTAGAGGCAGCTTCATAAGCCGCAATCGTCGGCTAGACCAGACAAAGGCACTCAGGCTGGCGGTGTTGACCTGCATTAAATGCGCGCGGTGAATGACCTTGCCAACACCCTCACGGCGGGCGCGCCTGTTTCGGGCGCCCCAATCACAAGAATTAGCGATGTGAATACAAAGCGCGGGGCGGCTAAACACTCTAAAGCATTCGCAGCGCTATGCCTTTGGTTGTTGATGCTTCCGCCTTGCTATGCCGCCACCGACACGCGGTTTATCGAGCTAATCCCCGACCTCACCCAAACCGATATACGCGGACGGTCGTTTGGTGACGGCAGCCAATTCTGTGGGCCGGTGGCTGTGTCCAATTCCCTAGCGTGGCTGGCCGACAAGCGCGGCGCTCAAATAGAAATGGCGATAACGCTCGCCAGTAAAGCGTATATGGACACCAGCCTTGTCAACGGCACAGGAACTATGGGCATGCTCAAGGGTATAAAGCGCATGTCGAATGAGTTGTTCGGTGGCTATAAAACCTTGTTGTACCAGGGCTGGCGAATACATCAAAGCGAATTTGCCACTGGCGTGCGAACCCCGCAGTTAAGTTGGTTGACGGAACACATCACACCCCGATCAGCGGTTTGGCTTAATGTCGGTTGGTATGCCCGTCAGAATGGAGGCAAGGATCTGCGACGAGTTGGGGGCCATTGGTTGACACTGGTCGGCTATCAAGGTGGCGACACTCTGATTCTGCACGATCCCGCTCCGAGAGCGGGGCGGGCGTTTGCCAACGAATATGTCAAAGTTGAAACGCTGCACGAAGGTCGACTGACCGGCAAAAATAAAGGCTTACCGCAACAGGCCAAAGGGTTTCTCTCGCTCACCGAAGGCATGCATATTAAAGCGGGCGCCCAACTGGCCGTAGTGGATGGCGCCATAGTGTTGGTGTTACGCTAAATTTCGAAAGATGCTGCAGCGAGCCGGTGTTTGGCCATTATTTTATTCGCTCATACACAAACGGGCGGTGAGGGTTTAGTGAGGCGTGCTCGGTGCCGAGGCGCGCGGTGGGGCTTATTTCAAGTTTTCCAGCGCACAGATGAACGTGACCGTGACCGGATTTTTCGCATGGTCCGCTAGGGCCGCTCAATCCAAAAAATAACGAAGAATATCCTTCCAGCTGACCACGCCAACCAGTTTCCCGTCTTCGACCACCGGCAGCAAGCTCACGGCTTCTTCCAGCATTAATCGGCACGCATCGCGAATACCGGCGTGAGGTTCAATGATGACCAGTTGCTTGTTCATGATTTGCCCCGCCGTGCGCTCTAGAAGAAACGCGTCTCTTTCGTCCGCGACCTGAGTGTGAACAAAAGGGCTTAGGTTTCGAAACAGGTCGCGGTCCGTCACCAACCCGACCAGCCGCACGCCCTCCATGACCAACAAGTTATGGATGCGATGGCGGGCAAACATGGGTTCGATTTCGCGCAAGGTCTGCGAGGTCTTGATGGTCACAAGTTTAGTGGTCATCAGGTCTGAGATAGGCACGTTTAATGACCTCTGTTGGCTTTTTTCACTAAGTGTAGTCGAACGAACCCCTGCGAGCGCTCCCGGCCGGCGCAATTCAAAACACCGATAGGCGTTTGTCCTGCGAACGGTTGGGCGCACCAAGCCCGGGCCAAGAGGGCGGTGCGAGCCTGCCGGAATGCAATTGCTTACCCGGGGTGAAATCTGGCGGATATTTATAAAGCAGTGAGATGCTTATTAGCGGACATAAAAAAAGCCCCGTTTTATCGGGGCTTTCGTGTTTGAGCAGGGCGTTATTTATACAGCAGTTCGAACGCTTTGATGGAAATGTTCTGTTCTTTGAACATTTCATTCGGCCAGGGATTGCCGTTGTTGGCGTCCCATGACCAAGTGTCGTCATAGGTGCCGCGTAAGACGCCGCCTTTGTTACTGTCGCTCAGCGTTTCTGCGTTTATAAAGAACGATGACATGTTGATGGTTTGCGCTTCGCTGTAAGGCACGTCGCGAACCTTGCTCCAGTTGGCGTCTTGCTGAAATGCCATATCTTCGACTGGAATGGTGATTCGGATCCACTGGTCTGCGTATTTGGCCATATCAATTTCGATAAAGGTCTGACCTGTGTAGCCGCTGCCGTTACCGCCGTTCGATACGCCGATCGCAAAGGCCACGTTTTGGTCGTCCACCGCGTCTAGCTCGGATGCGGTTGCGAATGAGCCGAAGGCCGAATCCAGTTCACTCGGCGTTGGCAGGTTGGTGTCTGCGGAGTTGACTTTCACGTCTAGGATGACCGCATCCAGTGTGCCCACGTTTTTGTTCAGACCGAAGGTGCCACCGTTTGAGTGCTGGTGGTCCCAATCGACAAACTTTTTCACGAAGGTGCCGGTGTAGGTCATGTTGCCGCCGCAAGATGGGTCAGAGGCCGCGGCGATTTGACTGAGGTTAAAGCGCTGGTCGTTATAAGCGGCGGTCTCCAAGTTGCCAAATTCTGCGGCGCTGTTGGGCACGTGTGTCCAGAACCCTGAAATTTGATTTGAGTTCTGGTTAAACACCGCGAGCTTGTCGCCACTTGGGGTGGTGCTTGTGGCGCAATCGTCAATCGGTGCGATAGTGTAGCTGCCGAAATCTTCAGCGGTGCCGGCCGTCTCGCCTGCTACAAAGGTCATTAAGTAGGCTGCTGTGTCCTCGGCGCATTCATCGACGCACGTGCTTGGCTGGGCAATCAGTTTGGGCATGTTCTCATCGATGAAATCGACGATGTTCTCAAGCGTGGTGTGCTGGAGATTGTTTATATCGAAAAAGAAGTCGCCGGGGGGGCCGAAAGTGCCATCCCCGTGGGGAGTATGACAGCTACTACAAAGTTTACTTACAAACAATGCTTCGCCCGCCACCGCATCGCCCACGCTGCCTGCGGAGCTAGAGGACGAGCTGCTTGAAGATGAACTTGAGCTGCTCGACGAGGAGCTGCTGGAAGACGAGCTGCTGCTACTGGAGCTGGACGAGGAAGAGCTCGAGCTGCTCGATGAGCTGGAGCTTGACGACGAACTGCTGGATGCTGCGATACCGGATGAGCTGCTGCCCGAGTCGTCATCGCGGCTGCCAGCACCGCAAGCTGTCAAAGAGGCTATTAAAGCCAGAGCCAAAAACCGTTGCATAGAACCTTCCTCGTTTCAAAGAGTTATTATTCGCATGTATATGGCGATATATTCTGTTGTGTGTCGAGGGGGCTGTCTATTGATCTTGTGGGGAGAATCTTCACAGTGTGAAACGGATTACATTTCAAGACCGTTTACGGAAGTTAAATGGCGCAGAATGGTCGATTTGTCCAAGCCCGCCAGCGGGCGCTAACCTGCTCGCTGACGGGTGGCCGTATCAGAATAACCAGAATTGGGCGCCCACCGACAACATCGAGACCTTGTCAAAATCGCCTATATCGAAGTATTCGTATTCCGCCCGGATACCCACCCCGCCCAGGTTGAACGCGGCACCCAAGCCGATGGCGGGGTCGAAACCGTCGTCTTTATAGGTTTGTCCGACTGTGTCTATGTCGGCGTCCCAGACGAAACCGCCGAGTTTGCCGAAGACCTCGACAGGGCCGAGCCCCATGGACAGCACGCCAAACGCGTTAAAGCCGCTGACGTCAACCGAGCCGTCACTGCCTTCGATGGTGCCGAAATCCACATAACCCGCCTCAACCGCAGCGAGAGTGAATTTAAGGCCGGTAAAAATTTTATAGCCGATATCGCTGTCGTCTATATCAAAGTCGAAGTCTTCTCCGCTGACGGTGTCGATGCCAACTTGGGCGTTGCCGATCGAGGCGCCGGCGTACCAACCGCTTTCGGCGGCAGCCTGTTGCGCGAGGCAGGACATTAGCAAAGTGGGTATAACCAAGCGTGAAAAACGCATAGCGTGCTCCTTCGGGTTAGAGTTGCGAGCACCACCGAGTTGGCGGTAGTGCAGTGTTATTGTGGTTAGAAATTGATGCGAAACGCCACCGTCTGACCAATAAGCAAAGTCGCGGCCAGGTGGCAGTATCGCGCGCCGAGGCTGAACCCCGGCTGACTGGCGCGGTGCCGAAAGCCTATTTATTCAAGGTCTCGCGGGACGACGCCAACCGGTTTTCTTCAGCTCACTTTGAGATTAAGGCCGTATTCTGCAGATATTTTCACGTTCTGGCGAGACGCGTCCGCAAAAAAGCCAGAAATTCTTCGAAGGGATACCTGTATTCCAAGATTTCGCCGCTGATGTGCGCATTAAACGTGAGGCGCTAGCTGCTGCTTAGATCTCTCAATATTTGATCCGAGATTCCCTTTGTAAAAACGCGTACAATTGCCGCCATTTTTGCAGTCAGTCGCAGGTGTTATGCAAGAGTTTGTATTAGGTCAACGCTGGGTGGTGGATGCCGAGCCGGAATTGGGTTTGGGAATGGTCGTGGACGTCAGTAATCGTGCGGTCACTTTACTCTTCCCGGAGTCGGACAGTGAAAGAATGTACGCGCGGGCAAAAGCTCCGCTGACTCGGATTGTTTTTAACGAAGGCGACCGTGTGCACGCCAGTGACGGTCGCACCGGCTTGGTAAAAACGGTACTGTCGCAAAACGGGCTTGTCATCTACGAGCTCGACGACGAGCAATTGCTGCCGGAAACGCAACTCGCCGCCGAAGTCAGAATGAATCAACCGCTGCTGCGGTTGATGACCGGGCAGATCGAACAACCCCGATTTTTTGCGCTTCGCCGGCGTATGGACGCGGCCATGGCCCGCCTGTGGCAGTCGCAGTTGACGGGGTTGCTCGGCGCGCGCGCGAACCTGATCCCCCACCAATTGTATGTCGCCGAATCAGCCTGCAACCGTCAGCAGGTCAGAGTGCTGCTTGCCGATGAGGTCGGCCTTGGCAAGACCCTGGAAGCCGGAATGATTTTGTCGCGACTGCTGCGCACCGAGCGCATCAACCGCGCATTGATTCTGGTGCCGGACGCGCTGCTGGTGCAGTGGCTGGTGGAAATGATTCGTCGTTTTCAAATTCAGCCGACCTTATACGGCGGCCGCGACCATGAATTCGAAATGGGCGCCATTCAACTGGCGCCGCACAGCCTGCTCGAGCAAGAGGAACTTCCGCAAACGGTGTTTGCCACCGATCTGGTCATTGTCGACGAAGCGCACCACTTTCTGCCCGATTCGCGCGGCTTTACCTACCTGCAAAAGCTCGCGCAGGCGCCGCATCTGGTGCTGTTGACGGCAACGCCGGAACAGCTCGGCATCGAAAGCCATTTCGCTCGCCTACAGTTGTTGGACTCGGCCAAGTTTGTCTCGCTGGAAAAATTCCGCGAGCAGGAACAGCAGTACGAATCTCTGAATAACAGAATCAAAGCTTTGCCCGAAGGGCGCCAGAGCTTGGTAGACGACTATCAGCTTAATGCCGAATCCGACGAGGCATTGATCAATCAATTGCTGGATTGTCACGGCATAGGTCGGGTGATGTTTCGCAATACGCGAGCCTCTATACACGGCTTTCCCGAGCGGGTGTCGGTGACGCATCCGTTGGCGAGTGACAGCCCCACCTGCTTGCACGAATGGCTTGCAGAATTTTTGAAAGACAAGAGCGGCGACAAGGTGTTGGTGATCGGCCACTCGTTGGAACAGGTCAAGGCCGCCGAGCTTTACCTCTGGCAAGAGCACGGGCTCGATGTCGCGGTTTTTCATGAGGACATGGATCTGGTCGAGCGCGACCGGGCGGCGGCTTATTTCGCCGATCTCGAAATGGGCGCCCAGGCGCTGATTTGCTCGGAAATCGGCAGTGAGGGGCGAAACTTCCAGTTCAGCCACATTCTGGTGTGTTTGGATTTGCCCAACCATCCGGATGTTTTGGAGCAGCGGATAGGTCGGTTGGACCGTATCGGCCAGTCTCAAAAAGTGCAAATTCATATCCCTTGCGCGAAGGGCTCAAGTACCGAGCAGAAAGTGTATTGGTATCGTGAGGTACTCGATTGCGTCGGTCGCCAGAACCCCGCAGCAGGCGCTGTCCACGATGAGTTTTGGTCCCAGTATCAAAGCACAAATTGCGACGACGCAATCGCGCAAAGTGCCAAGGACAGGGTGCGCGCGCTTGAACGGAGGATCGCCGAAGGTCGCGACGCGTTGCTTGAGCGCAACAGCTGCCGACTGCCGCAAGCCCAGATACTCGCCAATCGCATTGCCGAGTTCGAAGCCGAGACACCGAAAGACTTGGTGGAATCCGCCTCTGATCTATTCAATTTTCATTTCGAAGAAACCCATACCGATGTGTATTCGGTCATTCCGGCCGACAACATGCTTATCCCGACGCTGCCGGGCATTCCGCCGGAGGGCTGTGAGATCACGTTTCTGCGCGAGGTCGCCAACGCTCGCGACGACGTTCAGTTTGTCTCGTGGGACGCCAATTTCGTGGTGGGGCTCTGGGAATTGTTGCGGCACAGTGAGGTCGGCTCTGCTTCGGTGGCGCTGCTGCCCAGTCGACAATTGCCTGCTGGGCAGTGCTTGCTTGAAACCTGTTTTGAACTGGTGGTGCAGGCGGGCAATCGCGCTCGGTGCCTGCCGTTTTTAAACGCGCTGTCGCTGCGTTCCCTTGTTTTGGAAATCAGTGACAAGGACCTTGCCGATACCCTCGGCGAAGCGGCGCTTGAAAGCGCACTTACGCGCGTCGATAAAAAGCTCGCGCGCAAAATCATCGGGTCGCGCAAAGAGCAAATCCCGGACTGGTACCAAAAGGCCGAGCGCTTCACTGAGCAAAAAAAGCAAGCGCTGATTGCGCAAGCGCTGACCGCGGCCAACACCTTCTATACTGCAGAAATCGAAAGACTGCGGCAACTCGCCCGGCAAAACCCCAATGTCTCCGAAGCGGAAATCGAAGCGTTGCACAAACAGCACACCGAAGTCGTCGCATCGCTCGAGAACAAGGTTTTGATACAACTTTCGGCAATACGATTGATTGTGACAACAGAAAAATAGAAAAGCGTCGGGTGGGTTTCGGCTTGCGGCTAGAAAGCACTGCACCTTAGAGCTTCGGGCGGGTTAGTTTCGGGAAACACCGGCATAGCCAGTTAAATGGATTTCGCCGCTTCGGCGGTTTACTGGTGGAAATTCGAATGAGATTCGGTGGCGCGTGGCCCCAGAAGATGATTTTTAAAGTCAGTTTTTTGCAAGCGTATTTTACGAAGTTTCCGCGTTTATTTTTCAAGTTAGCCTCGCTTCTCGCGAATCGAAGCTCGTATTATTTCGGCGGCAATTTTTTAACGAATGCTTCGCAACGCGCGATCCAATTATGCAGGCCTTTTTCTGTTGTGAGCGCTTCGGGTTCGACATAAACGAAACCTCGCAGCGGTTTGCCGGTGACATCCATCACGGTTGCGTGCATGTCCTGCAGCGCGGCATCGTAGTTTGCCGGTCCCACCCGCGCCATTAAACGCTGGCCGGCGGTGCCCACGCACATGTTGCCGCGCATCAAAAAGGCAAGCCCACCGAACATTTCTTTTTCGACAATGGCTGCGGTTTTGGCAGAACTGAAATACTTGCGGATACGCGCGGCAAGTTGAGTGTCGTTGGCCATAAAAACCCCCGGGCATCTTTGGCGTGAAATCACGGAACTCCTTGAGTATAGTCCAGAAACGGCGAGTTTTGCGGCGAACCCACTGGAAGTCGCTCTAAGAGGTTTTGTTTACTTGTTAATTTCTTCGCTATTCGAGCGCGTTCTGGCGGATGATTGCCCGTAAATCGTCCAGATAATCCTCGCCTTTTTCGGCGTAACTGCCCAAATCAGGGATAAGAGCGAGCGCGCCCACAGCTTCGCCTTTAAGCGTCAATTGGTAACGCGTCTGACGCAATTCACTGTAGGCGTGAAAGGTGTTGATGTTGTGGAAGTAAGCGGCCACCGAGGCGCGGGTATCGGCGAAGATAGCCACTTCATGGGTTTTGTCGGGTCCGCGTTTGGCCGGAACCATGCCGCAGCCCTTCGCGAAACACCATTGACCGAAATAGTTGTTGCCTAGGCGGGCGAAACGGGATTTACCCCACGCCGATTCCGAGGCCGCCTGCGCCAACGCCAAGGCCTCGGGTAGCGTGTTAACTCGCAGCATTAGTTCTTCGATTTGCGCGTCGATTTCGGTTTGTTCGATATCGTAGAGTGCGTTGAGTTCGCGCAAACGCCTGGTGTAAGCGCGGGATAACCTATTGTTGTCACGCCAGTGTTTGGCTATCGCCAGCAGGTCTTTGCGCTGCAGTCGAATGCGGGCGTTTTGCTGTTGAACGAAAGGCCGTAAATAGGCGAAGAAGGCTAGTTTGCGTTCGCCGATATCTTTAATTTGGCGAAAGTCCGGTTTGCTGGGCGGCTTGATCGCTTGGCCGAGGGCGACGCTGGTCTGGCTTTCTGTTTCAATAGGCGCGCTTGCCGCTTCAATAAGCGCGCTGGGTGTTTCCGTGTCCGAGGCGTCGTGTGACCATTGATAGTGGCTCAGATAAAAAACGGCCCAACATAAAAGCAGCGCGTAGGCGACAAACAGATAGCCCAACAGGCTTTGCTTGGCGTATGCGGCCACCGCGCTTATAGATCCAAGTTTTGGCGAAGGCGCTCTAGGCGTTCACGGCTGGTGCCTCGGTCTATAGGTGTTGCGGCTGGCACCTCGGCCAGTGCCGGGGCATTGGGCTCGGCGAGCGGTATACCCGCGCGGAGGTCGATAAGCAAGTCTTCGAAGTGCTTTTTAAACACCGGGTAGGCGACCGCCTCGCTGCTCGATTGCAGAAAGTACCAATCGCTGCGTCTACCTGCGTGATAAACAATCGGGTGCGACCAGCGGTAAGCGGCTTTGGGTGAAGGCGCTCGGCAGGCCTCAATATAGGCTTGATGCACATCGGGCAGAACGCCGCGGGTCGCGGCCCGTTCACAGGCGTGAATCATTGTGTGCAAGGTCGGCAGATAGTCGCTGTTTTCGATAATAGTCCTGGCGCCGCGCAGAATGGTATCGGCCGAGAACCGCTGCAGCATATCGAGCCACAAGCGTTTGACTTCGTTTAACTCCTCGCGATTGCCAAAGGCCTTTAAGTACTGATTGTGAAAATTCAGGCGAAACAGGGTAAACACCTGGTTGAGCGCGTCTATTTTGGCGAGTTTGTGTTTTTGCTCGGGCTCAGAGCGCCCAGCTTCGGTCGGTAAGTTGTTCGGCAAGACTTAAATCTCTTGTGGTTTGCGTATCGGTATGGGTGTGCGCGCGGTTGGCCCAGCGTTTTTTTACGTACTGCAAAAAGCGTGTGTTCCACGAGCTGTGGACCTGCTTGTTGTCGCGCCAGTAAATCACAAATTCGGGCAAGAGCGCTTGCGCGAAGGCGATATCGATGTTCGCTAAACGCAGCACCTCATAGACATCGTTCGACGGATTCCAGTTGGCGGGTAACGGCCGTGGCGTGGGGTCGTGCTCAAGCGCCGCGCGGTAGCGCAGCCACTGGTGTTGAATGTGATCTCTGAACTTCTTATTCCAGTTGTCGGAGCTTGTGCCTTGCTCACGCCAGTAAAGCACGAACTCGGGCACGGCGTCCTCGACGAATTGACTGTTGATACCGGCGTGATGCACCAGTACGTTCAGCGCATCCTCACTCGGGCGCCACTCGCGGCTCATTGGCTGGGTTTTGCTGCGCTGATATTCTTTGGCTTCAAAATCGCGCCATTTGCGCAACACATGCTGCATGAATTTGCTGCCCCAGGCGTGCGCGGGGTCGCCTCTTTCGCGCCAATAACGCACAAATTCGGGCACCTGTTCCAAAGAAAAGCTGCTGGGAATACACAATTGCCCCAAGCGGCTGAGCGTATCGGGGTCGGGACTCCAGCCCGGCGCTATGAAGTTTTTCTGACTCACAGGCTCACGGTTTAACTCGAGCGGCGGGGCGCTTGCTCGGTGCACGACAGCCGGTGGGCTTTGTTGTTCGTTGAACGCAAACTTAAATTGACCGGATTGCGTAAAAGGCGCCGAGGCCAACAGCAGCAAGCCTTGTTCGCGAAGATTCGTGGCGATCCGTTGGATATCATGCGGCTGCCAAAACGGCATCAGCTCTGCCATTTCGAGCCCGTGCAGCGCGAACCAATAATAGCCGTTGCCCGCTGCGCCCTCGCGGGAACGCGCAAACTGGGTCAGAAGGCTTAGCATGGTCGCTTCCTCCAGACCTATAGTCGCCGCAAGGCTCGGGTAAACGAGTATGGGCGCTTCCGGGATCAGGCTGTTGTGAGTCAAGCTGTTGGGGGGTCGGTTATATTTTTGCTGCATATGTGAGGTCAATGTACCATCATTGGCTGAATTTTTTTTAAGATTTTTAGCCCTATGTTCGAGCACCCGACCAAATTTGACGACGCCATTTGCTTTTCCAGGTTTGACACCGAGCATTGGTTATCCCCCGCAAGCCCGCACCCCATCGAACTCGACGGGCGTAACTGGCAAACGGCTGAGCACTATTACCAAGCCAACAAATACGCTGGGAGCTACAGCGAGCGGATCGCGAACTGCGAATCACCGCTTCTAGCCTACAAGCTCGGTAACCGATGGTTCAAGCCCAAGCGCGCCGATTTCGCCAAGGTTCGGCCGGTTCTGATGACCCGCGCACTCTATATCAAAGCACGCACTTATCCGCCGCTGCGCGAGTTGCTTGCGAGCACGGAGGGCCGCCTGATCGCTGAGCTGTCCCAGTTCGGGCACTATTGGGGTATAGGCCGAGATCAGCGCGGGCGCAACCAGCTCGGTCGCATCTGGATGGAAATTCGGACAAAGCTTGGGGAGGTTTTGTGAGCAAGGCGAAATCGGCGTTCGTCTGCGACGACTGCGGCAGCGATTACCGCAAGTGGCAGGGGCAGTGCACCGATTGCGGCGCCTGGAACAGTTTGCGGGAAGTGCGCTTGGCGCAGAGCGCCGGCGCCGCCGGTCTGGCCCGCCACGGCGGTTACGCGGGTCAGCTTAGCGCCCAGGTTCAGGTGTTGAAAGACGTGTCCTTGGCGGATTTGCCGAGAATTCCGACCCCCTATAAAGAGCTCGACCGTGTGTTGGGCGGCGGCTTGGTGCCGGGTTCTGTGATCTTGATAGGCGGCCATCCGGGTGCCGGTAAATCGACCATCTTGCTGCAGATGATGTGTCTGCTGGCCGCTCAGCATTCGGGGCTGTATGTCACGGGTGAGGAATCGTTGCAGCAGGTCGCGATGCGCGCCCAGCGCCTGCGCTTGCCTGCCGATCGGCTGCACGTTCTGGCAGAGACGGATGTCGATAAAATCATCGCCGCTACCGGCGCGATCAAGCCGCGTCTAATGGTGATTGACTCGATCCAGGTTGTGCACTTGGCGGACATAGCCTCGGCGCCAGGCAGCGTGTCTCAAGTGCGCGAAAGCGCCGCCAGCTTGACGCGCTTCGCGAAAGAAACGGGCACGGTGTTGATTCTTGTGGGCCATGTCACCAAAGACGGCACGCTGGCTGGCCCGAAGGTGCTCGAGCACATTATCGACTGTTCGATTATGCTCGAAGGCGATCACGATTCCCGGTTTCGAACTTTGCGCGGACACAAAAACCGCTTTGGTGCGGTCAATGAGCTGGGGGTGTTTGCGATGACCGAGACCGGACTTAAAGAGGTCTCCAACCCTTCTGCGATCTTTCTTCAGCGCGCCGACGAGGTCGCGGCTGGGTCCGCGGTAATGGTGGTGTGGGAGGGCACCCGGCCGCTTTTGGTCGAGATTCAGGCGCTGGTCGACGACAGTCACGGCAACCCGAGACGGGTTACGGTCGGGCTCGAACAAAACCGACTGGCGATGTTGCTGGCGGTGGCGCACCGCCATGGCGGCGTGCAGCTTGGTGACCAGGACGTCTTTGTCAATGTCGTGGGCGGCGTGAAAGTCGTCGAGCCGGGCGCGGATCTTGCGATGCTGTTGGCGTTGGTGTCCAGTTTCAAAAACCGGCCTTTGCCTCGCGACCTTGTGGTCTTCGGTGAGGTTGGGCTCGCCGGGGAGATTCGACCTGTGCCGAGCGGTCAGGAGCGCCTGAAAGAGGCCGCCAAACACGGCTTTAAGAAAGCCATAGTGCCTAGCGCGAATATTGCTCGGGACCTGCCCAAAGGGCTTGAAGTTATTCCGGTGAAAAAAATCAGCGAGGCTTTGGCACACGTTTAGTGGGCCATGCGGAACCTTAGGTAACTGTTTGCTGCGTCAGAGCGTTTAACTGGGCATTGGCAAAGCTAAGTATTGCTGAGTTTCCCCGCGCTGATCTGAACTCGCAGGCTGTGCCTTAGTTACCTAACTTCCTGCCTTTCCCCGCGCTGCACGAGTTCGTCGCAGTGTTAATCGTCGGGTCTTAAACGGTTCTATAGCGCGCTTTAGGTGAGCGCAGCGGTTACGCGGTGGTCGCGCAAATATTAAGGTGTCTCAGGGGCCGACGTCTGCACGTTGTACTTTTTCATAAGGTCGTAAAGGGTGGGCCGGGTGACGCCGAGCAATTTGGCGGTCGCCGAAATATTGTGCTCGGTCATCGTCAGCGCGCGCAGAATCGCGTTGCGTTCGGCGTTGTGGCGCACCTGACGCAGGTTGATTGCCAGGTCCTGCTCGGCGTTGATGCCCAAGTCTTCAGGGCTGATCAGCTTATCTTCGGCCATGACCACCGCGCGTTTGACCCGGTTCTCCATTTCCCGGATATTGCCGGGCCACGGGTAACCCTCTATGGCCGCAATGGCCTCTGGGTTGAAGCCCGAAACCTTCACTTGGTTTTGCTCGGCGTAGATTTTCAAAAAATACCGCGCGAGCAGCAGTTTGTCGCCGTGGCGGTCGCGCAGCGGCGGTATGTGGATCTCCATCTCGCAGATGCGGTAGAAAAGGTCCTCGCGGAAGGTGCCGTCTTTTACCATTTGCTGCAGGTCTTTGTTGGTCGCGCAGACGACCCGCACATCGACTGGAATTTCCTCGCGCCCACCGACCCGTTCGATGGTCCGCTCCTGCAAAAAACGCAGCAATTTGGCTTGCAGAGGCAGCGGCATATCGCCGATTTCATCGAGAAACAGGGTGCCTTTATGGGCGGTTTCGACTTTGCCAAGTGTGCGTTTGGCCGCGCCGGTGAAGGCGCCTTTTTCATAGCCGAAAAGCTCGCTCTCCATCAGGTTCTCGGGCACCGCAGCGCAATTGATGGCCACCATTCGGTGTTCGCTTCGCGGGCTGAAGCGGTGCAGCGCTTTGGCGAGCACCTCTTTACCTGTGCCGCTTTCGCCGGTCAAAGTACAGGTGACGTTTGTTGGCGCGAGTTTTTCGATGGTCCGGCAGATTTTAAGCATGGCCGGGTCGCAGGCGATGATACCGTTTAGAGGCGTTGCGTGTTGCTCTTGGAGTTTGCGGTTTTGCTCCTCCAGATTGAAAATGTTGAACGCCCGCTGCAGTATCAGATCGAGTGTTTCGGCGTTGACGGGCTTTTGGTAAAAGTCATAGGCGCCCATGGCCACGGCGCGCACCGCATTTTCGTAGTCGGCATTGCCGGTCATTACGATAATTTTGGCCTGAGGGCTCAGCGCGGCAATTTCGCGAATGCAGCGAAAGCCTTCCTCGACACCTTCATCGTCCGGCGGTAAGCCGAGGTCTTGCAAAATGATGGGAGGCTCGTGTAAGCGCACCGCCGCCAGCGCCTCTTCTCGGTCGGTGGCAGCAATCACTTCGTATTGATCGAAATGCCAGCGCAACTGGCTTTGCAGGCCGGTGTCGTCTTCAACTATCAGCAGTTTTTGTTTCTCGGAAGATTTATTCATAGAGACAGGTCAGTCCGCGCAACACAGATTTAATCAATAAGCTTCTGACTATGGTAATTCATATAGCGAGTCTTTGCTGGGCCTTGAATGTCGAATAGGCGGGCCGCAGCACTTAGCTATCCAGATAGGGCAAAGAGACGGTAAAGGTGGTGCCTTCGTTCGGCGCGCTGGTCACCGCGATATTGCCGCTGAGGTTTTGGACATAATCACGCACCTGATACACGCCTATGCCCATGCCTTTGCCGGCTTTGGTGGTTTCAAACGGCTTAAACAAGGAGTCGCGGATAAACGCCTCATCCATACCTGCGCCGTTGTCTTCAATGGTGATGTTGACGACCCCGCCTTCTGTGGTTACCTCCAGGTCGATAAAACCGGTAGCCGGGGTTGCATCCTGGGCGTTGTGGATCAGGTGGACAAACACCATGACTAAACTGTCCCAATCGGCTTTGATGCGGAGGTCTTTAAATTCGTTGCGCAAGGTGGGCTGAGGCTGTGTTTTCTGGCAGCGCTTTATCGCCTCGAGCAAGACTTCATTGATGTTGAGCACTCTGACGCTTTCGGGCTCATTTCGCTGCAATTTGCGAAGCAGCATGTTCATCCTTGCGACCGAGTTGGTGATGGTTTGAATCGTGTCGTCAATGAACGCGGGGTTGTCTTTGTGCTTTTCCGCATTTTTGACCACTAGGGATTGCTGCGCGATCAGGTTTTTCAAATCGTGCATCACGTAAGCGGCAAGCTTATTGAACGCGTCGAACTGCCTCGCCTCGGCCAACTGCTCTGTCTGTTCGTGACGCAGTAAAAAATTGGCCACCTGCCGACCGACGGTTTTCAGCAAGTCCAAGTCTTCCCAGTTTAAAGAGCCGTCGCCTTTGGGCGAGGTCAGTATCATAAAGCCTATCAGCTGGGTCTCGCTGATTAGCGGCAGGATCAGCCAGATGCCCTCGATTTGGTCGGTCCACTCAGGCAGAAATTCGTTGTACTGACCGAGCGGGTCGTTTTTACCTTTTGAGGAAGGCAGGAACACCCACTCGGAGGTTGACAGGGCCTCGACAAAGGCGCTGGATTCGGGCTCGATCGTTTCGAGGACGTTTACCTTAATATTGTGCTGGAAGACAGGCACCAGGACCTTGCCTTTTTGCAGCCAAAGAGCGCCGCCATCGCACTTAAATATGCCCGCGAGCGCTCGGAAAGCGCGCCTGTGAACATCTTCCGCAGAGGCTGGTTGCGACAGCCGCTCGATCAATTTAAGCCATTCGCTGCGGTAGTCATACTTGTGGCTGAACAGGTGCTTGTTGATCAGCACCGTAAGTTCTTCACGGGCATTGGGATAGGCAAAAACGGAGACTATGGCCATAAGCGATGCGACCAGCAACAGCGCATAAACCACGCTCCCCCAGTCGCCGCCATAGGCGCGGACGTAGTAGCCGCCCATACCGACTACCGCGAGCAAAGTCCCGGCCATGGTCAAGCTTGTAGTGTAGAAGACAACCGGACGCGAAAAGGACAAGCGCGCCGGTGGACCGGCTTTGTCGTCCAAGGTGATCACCGCAAGACCGATAAAAAGGCTGGTGACGATACTAACAGCGGCGCGGATCTGAAAAAAGCCGATGTCCAGCGTCGGCTGGACTAGGCTTTGCGAAAAAAAATACACGTCGTATATAAACACCGCCGCCAGGTTCAAACACAAGAGCTTGATCAGACGAATGCCTGCGATATTGCGATACAGTTGCTCGATGTTCAGCAGGCCAAGAATCGAAAGTACGAGCCCTTGAACCGACAAGATCACCTGCAGCGATGGGCTCGGCTTGACCAGGTGGAACAAGTCGAGAATCAAAAAGCCCACCAAGACGGCCCAGAACCAAAATTGGTAAGCGCGAGGCAGGCAATCGGAGCAATAGTTGCGCGTTACCAAAACCGCCGCGCCCAGCCAGCCCGCGTAGCGAGCGAATTCCAGCAGTAATAGAAGTTGAGGGGTTTGTTGCCAGTAGCCGTGCAGGCCAATTCCTAAGCACCAGACGCTGTTTAACGCACCGGCAAACACCAAAGGTAGTAACGATGGGTTGGTGCGAGATTTGAAATGCCACAGCCCCGTGACAATAACCGATAAAATGCACGCGCTGAGAAACGCGATTTGCGTGACACCGCTGAAGGCCATTAACGCAACCATGTGTTATTTAGGAGGGCTTTGTAAAAATCAGACGTCATTGGGGCTTGAATCAACGGTTCCTGCTTATCATTTAGGGTAATCGCCCCAGGGCATCCGCAGGTTGCCCTCTATGGATGTTTGTGATCCGATTATAGCGCCCGAAGCGTGGCTTTGCTGGCGTCAATCGGTCAGTCCGTTGTCTGATTTATCGGAAGACGCCGAAAGCCCCGAGACCACCTTCGACATCATTCGGTCAAAAGCGGGTGTGGTATCGAGCGGCGTGGCGCGACCAAACTGCATGTCCAGCGCAAATTGTTTGCGCGTTTTATCGAGCACTTTAAAACCCATACGGTTGACGAAAACGTAGGTTTCCGCGTCGATTTTAGAAGCCAACTTACAGCGCAAAGTCTTTGCAGTTTCCGGCTCATAGTACACAAACCAGCTGCCCGTGGGCATGTTCTTGGCGGTTTCAAAGTAATGACTGGAAAGCTCTTCGTAGCGGGCTTGCTGTCGCTCGACCGCGGTCATCTCGTCCCAGCTTTTGGGAGCATTTTCACCTTTGCCCAAGGCCTCTTTGTGTTCTTCGCTCAAAGGCACAAACAACGGGGCTGCGTGCTCGTTTTGCGACCGTTCAGCGGCTGTTGGTTGGGCCAAGTCTTCGAATTCTTCGAAGGGCGACTGCGCCGGCGGCGTGGCCCCGGATTTGGAGCTTGGTTTAAATAGCGCGTTGAGCGCGTCTTCGAGTTCGTTGACGGTACTGCGGCGCGAGCTTGCGTCGTCAATCGAGCATTCGAGCGCAAACTCCAAGCGGTCCATTAACTCTGGGAAGAGGCGTTCGCGTCGGCTGATAGAGCGCGCGTCATCGTGCGGCGAGCTGACCCAGATAAGGTCTGTAATCGTCTGCTCGTGGTTGATCCACTCATTGCTGTCGGCGCCGTGTTTTAGATAGGAAAATACCAGCACCTGCAACCAGTGGCGCGTAAGGAAATCGGTGACTTCCTGGGGAAGTTCAATATCCTTAAGCTTCTGGTACAGCAGCTGTTGGGCAGCGGCGCGGGCTTGTTTAATTTTCGACTTGCCCTCTTCGGATTGAGTCGTCCGCTGCTCAACCATCGCCGTTTTGCGGCTTTCTCGTTCCACCATGTCTTCGAGGTCTGATTTCAGTTCGGTAAAAATTCGATCGTCCGTCTTGTACTGCCGGTTCAGCAATTGCACCACCTCGGCGATCTTTCGGTATATCGGATCTTTCTCTATGGGCTTACTTTCATCGAAGCTGATACCCACCCGTGTAACGGCGTTGATCAGTTCTCGCGCTGGATGGTTCGGGTTGTTAAAAAAGCTCTGGTCTCGAAGCGCGACCTTTAGGATGGGGATTTGCATTCGAGAAATCAAGCTTTGTACGGCCACAGGCAGAGATTCGTCGGACAATATCTCATCAAAGAACATTGCCACCAGGTTGATGGCGTACTCATCGCTCTGCTCCAGCGCTTGCGGCGCTTGGGGGTCTTTCTCAGCCAACAGCTGGGCAACCGCCTCGGCCACTATATTGCGAGGCGTCGCGCCTGTAAGTTGGGAGTCGTATTGCGCTTGAGTTTGAGTTAACAGCGACGTCAGTTCGGGCGAGGCCATAACCGGCCCTGGGTTGGCACTGAAAACAAAGCAGTTATAACCGGTCGGCAGGGTGTAGCTATAGGTGCCGTGGCTTTCACGGTACGCCTGGTGACCCTG
>CAZING010000008.1:24841-33355 GCA_964540505.1 uncultured Cellvibrionaceae bacterium
AGTTTGTATAAAATCAGTTTGGCTTTAATGTCGATCTGCAATTTGACCTGGCAGGCCGCAATAAAGGCGTCGGCCAGCTGTTGCGGGTCGACTGGGTTGCTGTCTTCGTCTATTTCGACCTGCAAAAGCAGGTGGTCGAGCCGCAAAGTCAGCTCGTTGAGTTCCGAGTAGAAGAGATCACGCGCGCGACCAACCATGTTGGCCTTGGCCAGATCCACCTCGAGGTCGTCGCCTTCTACTATGGATAAGTTGGCCGGTTCGTGGTGGTCGTCGAAGTGCGACTCGAAGGGGCGATCCAGTAATTTCGAAAAACTGTCGGAGACATCGCGCAAAAACTGGTTGGCGATGCCCTCGCGCTTGACGCGAATCTCGCGCATGGCTTCGAAATAAAGGTTCTGTTCGTTATTACTGCTGGCGCGTTTGGATAAATCGTAAAAGAGATCGTCAGTGGCGGAGAATAAATGCGCGAGCAGTTGTTCGCAGTTGCTTATGGTCGTTTTTTTGATGTGGTCCAACAAACGCGGAGGCTGGATAGGCTCACGGCCCTTCTGGTTAATGAGTTCCAGGTGGCTCGGTTTGTAGGTTTTATAGGACATGGTCTTTGTGTTTCTCAGATATAAATTGCCAAAGTCATAATCGTGAAATGGCGAAAACGCACGCCATCTCGGCCCTAATTCAATCGATCTCCCGTTCGCACAAGCCTAAACAACCGCAAAAATTGTGCCTAACGGGCTTCTGGCGGGTCGGAGCTGCTTGTGATTCGTTCGAATGTGGGAGGAACATCTCAGCTCGCAGCTTCCTTAAATCATTGAAAACCGCGCCAGTCCGGTTGTTTATGACAAACGGCTTTATTCAGTCGTTATTTACGATTATTTCCAAATAAAGTTTAACCCGTCATCCTTGTCGGTGCGAGGGCTGTCACAAAAAAGGCACTGTGGCGCGCTGATGTGTAAAGGATGCCGACATTTTTGATCAGGCAGTGATGCGCGCGAGCGGCAATCGTTGTGCATCCTCTATATAATGCCAACGGTGTAGCAGCGGGGAATTCGTGATGGTGTTAATGATCGATAACTACGATTCCTTCACTTATAACATAGTGCAGTATCTTGTAGAGTTAGGCGCCAATGTGCGCGTCGTGCGCAACGACGAACTGAGTCTGGCGGAGATACGAGAACTGAAACCGCAGCGGGTCGTGATATCGCCCGGACCCTGTTCGCCCCTTGAGGCTGGAATTAGCGTTGCGGTGATACGGGCGTTTGCGGGCGAAGTGCCGATTCTGGGCGTGTGTCTCGGGCATCAGTGCATAGGTTACGCATTCGGGGGCGTGATCTCTCGAGCCGCGAAAGTGATGCACGGCAAGACCTCATTGATTCACCACAGCGGCAAAGGCGTGTTTGCGAAGCTCGCCAACCCCTTTGTCGCGGCCCGTTATCATTCGCTGGTGATTGACAAGACGTCGGTCCCGGAGACGCTCGAGATCACCGCCTGGACGCAAGACCAGCAAGGTCAGATGGATGAGATTATGGGGGTGCGCCATAAGAGCCTGGCCATTGAAGGCGTTCAGTTTCATCCCGAGGCGGTGCTCAGTGAGCAGGGGCACCTGTTGCTAAAACAGTTTTTGCAAACGCATTAGCTCGATTTTTAAGTATTAACGAGAAAAGCAATGGAAATTAAACAAGCGCTCAACACCTTGGTCTCGGGCGTCTCCCTGACGCGGGCGCAGATGCACCAAGTGATGCACCAAGTGATGACCGGGCAGGCGACCCCCGCGCAGATAGGCGGTTTGCTGGTGGCGTTGCGGGTTAAAGGCGAAACCGTCGAAGAGATAACCGGCGCCGCCGCCGCGATGCGAGAGCTCGCGAGCGGGGTCGAGCTCGACCTCGATAACCTGGTCGATACCTGCGGTACGGGTGGCGACGGCGCCAATCTTTTTAATGTATCGACGGCAGCCGCGTTTGTGGCTGCGGCGGGCGGAATAAAAGTCGCCAAACACGGCAATCGCTCCGTCACCAGCACCACCGGCAGCGCCGATCTGCTCGAGGCGGCCGGGGTCAACCTTGCGCTGACGCCTATGGAAGTGGCCAGAACCGTTCGCGAAGTCGGCGTTGGTTTTATGTTCGCGCCCGCCCATCACGGCGCAATGAAGCATGCAATCGGTCCGCGAAAAGAGCTGGGAATACGAACCGTCTTCAATGTCCTGGGACCTTTGACCAACCCGGCCGGTGCCCGGCGCCAGGTGATCGGCGTCTGTGATATCGATCTGTGTCGTCCGCTTGCCGAAGTGCTGTTAAGGCTCGGCAGTGAGCACGTTTTGGTGGTCCACGCGCGCTCGGGTTTGGACGAAATCGCGCTCGAAGGGGAAACCTTTGTCGCCGAAATGAAAGCCGGCGTTATCAGTGAGTACACAGTGACGCCCGAGGCCCTTGGTGTGAAACCGGCGTCTATGTCGGATTTGGTGGTTGCCTCGGCGAGCGAATCCTTGGCGTTGATTCGCGAGGCGCTGCAGAGCGCGAAGTCAGAGCGCGCCCAGAATGCCGCCAGCCTGATCGCGCTCAACGCGGGCGCCGCGTTTTATGTCGGTGGCGCCGCCGACAGTTTGAAGCAGGGCGTGCACATCGCAGAGGACATAATCGCCAGTGGCCTCGCCTTCGAAAAAATTGTCGAACTTGCGGAGTTCACCGCCTGTTTCGCGAATTGATACCCGACTAAGTTCCACTTGCAACCCGTGAGACCGATCCTGTGAGCAGCACCCCAACGATATTGAAAACCATTCTTGCCCGAAAACGCGAAGAGGTTGTCGAGCGTCGACGTCTCTGCCCCGAAAGTGAGCTGTGGGCTCGTGTGAAAACCGCGGCACCGGTCCGAGGGTTCGCTCGAGCGCTCAACGCGGTCGCGGCATCGGGGCGCCCGGCAGTGATTGCCGAAATCAAAAAAGCGTCGCCTAGCAAAGGCGTGATTCGGGCGGATTTCGACCCTGAAGCTATCGCGCGAAGCTATGAAGCGGGCGGCGCCTGTTGCCTTTCGGTATTGACCGATGTCGACTTCTTCCAGGGCCGCGACAGCTATTTGCAGGTGGTCAAATCGGCCACCAAACTGCCGGTAATTCGCAAAGATTTTATCATCGATGCCTATCAGATAATCGAATCGCGGGCGTTGGGTGCCGACTGTGTGTTGTTGATCGTCGGGGGCCTTGAGCCCGCGCAGTTGCGCGGTTTGCATCGGCAGGCGGTTGAGTTGGGTCTGGATGTTCTGGTCGAGGTGCACAGCCTCGACGAACTGGAGCAAGCCCTGACCATCCCGAATCCAATGATCGGCATAAATAACCGCGATCTGCACAGCTTCGAGGTGAGCTTGGCCACCACTATCGATTTGTTGTCGCTTATACCCAAAGACCGCTTGGTGATAACCGAAAGCGGCATTCAGACGCGGGAAGACGTGGCATTGATGCAGCGCCACTCGGTCAATGGTTTTCTGGTGGGTGAGTCTTTTATGCGTTCGGACGATCCTGGCGCGAAGTTGCAGGAGCTGTTTTTTTAGCCGAGCCTACGGCTTTTGCGGCACTTGTGACAAAGCCCGGTCGTCGACCTGCAACCCATTGGGACTGCAATGGCGGCCTGTAGGCGCCAGTCGCAGGAAGTTGCTACAGTTTCGGTGTGGTGGTTGAGCGACGGTTACGCCCGTGACTAGCGGCCGCCGCCCCTTGCAGGGGCACGTGGCCTGGTGGTACGGCCTAGGTTTAGCGGGTGCCGTACACCACCATGGTTTTGCCTTTGACGGAAACCAAGCCTTGCTCTTCTAAGGTTTTCAGCACCCGGCCCACCATTTCTCGAGAGCAACCGACGATTCTGCCGATTTCCTGGCGGGTGATCTTAATTTGCATGCCATCGGGATGAGTCATTGCATCGGGCTCTTTGCACAAATCCAATAAGGTGCGCGCGACCCGTCCGGTCACATCAAGAAACGCGAGGTCGCCCACTTTGCGGGTCGTGGCGCGCAGCCGACGCGCCATTTGCGTGCCCAAAGCGAACAGAAACTCGGGGTGATTTTCCGAGAGCTCCTGAAACTTGCTGTAGCTTATTTCGGCAATTTCGCATTCAGTTTTGGCCCGAACCCAAGCGCTGCGAGCGTCTTTCTCATCGAAAAGCCCCATTTCACCGAAGAAATCACCGTCGTTGAGATAGGCGACGATCATCTCTCGTCCCTCTTCGTCTTCGATCAGGACGGTGACCGAACCTTTGATGATGTAGTAGAGCGAATCGCTCTTGTCGCCAGCGTAAATAATGGTGCTTTTTGCCGGATAACGCCGTCTATGGCAATGGCTTAAAAAAGCCTCCAGGTTTTTCACATGGGGAGATAGCGTGACGGAAACCAAAATAGTAACCCTCGAATCTTCGTTAATATGAGTTGTACGTTATTGTTATACTGCCGAGCGCTTATCTGGCGGCCCGCAAAGCAGTATAACTCGCCCATGGCTAAATCCGAAACCCGAGCCAAGCCTTCTGTACAGTATAGTCAGCAATCCGTGTTCCGAAAGTGTCGACTGGATACGCTTTGTTGTCAGATATTTGAATCAATTAATGTTTAAGAGGTTAATCAATGCGTGCAACAGTCAAGTGGGTCGAAGACGCCATGTTCGTTGGCGAGTCCGGTAGCGGCCACGCGGTGGTAATGGACGGCCCTTCCGACCACGGTGGCCGCAACATGGGCGTGCGGCCGATGGAAATGATACTGTTGGGCTTAGGGGGCTGCGCATCTTTCGATGTCGTCAGTATTCTTAAAAAGTCTCGTCAAAAAGTCGCCGATTGTCGCGTTGAGATAAGCGCCGAGCGAGCCGAGGGCGTGCCGTCGCCGTTTACTAAAATCCATTTGCATTTCATTGTATCGGGCAGCGATTTGAAGGCCACGCAAGTGGCAAGGGCGGTCGACCTCTCTGCGGAAAAATATTGTTCCGCCTCTATTATGCTTGCGGCCGCGGGCGTGGCGCTCAGCCACGACTTCGAAGTGCGAGACGACGCCAACTAATCAACCTTTAAACCCGGTAGCTGGCGGCGGTCATGGCCTTTGATGCCAAACTCATCAGCTGCTTTACCGGTTTTGGAAACCGCAGACCGCCCGCCCGGAGCGCCGCCTGCCCGTGGCGCTTTTCATCTTCGAGCATGACGCTGACAATCGCACGAGATTTGTGGTCGGACGCGGGTAACTTCTGAAGGTGCTCCTGCAGATGCTCGCATACCTGTTCCTCTGTGGCCGCGACAAACCCGAGGCTGATTTTATCGCTGATGAGACCCGCGGTTGCGCCCAGCGAAAACGACAAGCCGTACCAAAGCGGGTTCAGGTGGCTCGGGCGGTCTTGAAGCTCTCGAAGGCGTGTTTCACACCAAGCCAAATGATCCACTTCCTCTTCGGCCGCGAGGGTCATCTCGGCGCGCACGCGCGCGCGCTTTGCCGTCAACGCTTGCCCTTGATACAGCGCTTGAGCGCAGACCTCGCCGGCGTGGTTCACGCGCATTAAACCGGCGGCGTGGCGCCTTTGCTCGGGTGTCAGCTCAGGCTCGCTCAGTTCGCTCGCTGGCGATGCGCGGTTGGCGAGCTGGGTGTTGGGCGACAAGGTTCGAAGGGCTCGGTCCAGTTGACCAATAAGCCTGTCGCGAGCATTTAAATGCCGATCGAACGTCATGGTTGCTCCGTGTCGGTTACAATGAAATAGGCCCCCAGTGTAACGCTTGGCGAACGCTAAATGGCAGGCAGTTCTGGGTAGATTGCACAATCGAACGGAAGTTTAAAAATGAACCACGCCGATCTGCAAATCCTATTGCGCTCGAATATCAATTTGATTGTGATCGAATCCTACGATGAAACTCGCGCACTCAACCTGCTCGGTAAATATTTTCGCGAGGCCTCTTTGTCGGCTTGGTACTGGAGTGCGAGTGAAGCCATGCAGCCGCTCGGCTTTGGCCTGACTTTGGATGAGCAGGGCGATTTGCTCAAGCCCGAAGCGATGTTGTATCACATAAAAAGACAGCGCCCGGCCGGCGCGTTCGTGCTTTGCGACTTTCACCCCTACATGGATGAACCCAAGATAGTGCGGCTGCTTAAAGACATTGCGTTAAATAAGCAAGCGTCGGCGCACAAGGTGATTCTGCTCAGTTTTCAGTTGCAACTGCCACCGGAGATCGCCCGTTATACGGCCTCACTGCCCATGAGTTTGCCCACCGATGAAGAGATATTGGCCATCGTTCGCGAAGAGGCAAAGAAGTGGTCGGAGAATAACGGCAAGGTCCGTATTAGGACCGACAGCGCCACCCTGCAAAAACTTGTCAATAACCTTAAAGGTTTGCCGCATCAGGACGTCCGGCGCTTGGCGGCGGCCGCGATAGTCGATGATGGCATCATCAATGACGAGGATCTACCGAGCCTGCTGAAGGCGAAGTTCGCGTTGATGGATTTGGACGGCGTGTTGCATTTCGACTTCTCTTCGGTGCGGCGCGCGGATGTTGCCGGGCTCACCCGTTTAAAACAATGGTTGGACGAGCGGCAAAAATTTATGTTGAACGAGGCGGGGGTCGGTATAGACACGCCTAAAGGCGTGCTGTTGTTTGGCGTGCAGGGTGGCGGCAAGAGTCTCGCGGCCAAAGCTATCGCCGGGATTTGGGGGTTGCCATTGCTGCTGCTTGATATGGCAGCGGTGTTTAATAAATACGTAGGCGAGTCCGAGAAAAACCTGCGAGACGCTTTGAAGCTCGCAGATACTATGGCGCCTTGCGTATTGTGGATCGACGAAATAGAAAAAGGCCTCGCGCAAAGCGATTCCGACGGTGCCCTTGCCAAGCGGCTGCTCGGCACTTTGCTGACCTGGATGGCAGAGCGAAAAACGCGGGTGTTTGTGGTCGCAACCTCCAATGATATCAGCGCACTGCCGCCCGAATTAATGCGTAAAGGTCGGTTCGATGAAATCTTCTTTGTGGACTTGCCAAGCGCCGAAATGCGCAGGGCAATTTTTGAAATTCACCTGCGTAAGCGCGATTACGTGGCCGAGGAATTCGATCTCGAACCACTGGTCGAATCGACGTCAGGGTTTACCGGTGCGGAGATAGAGCAA
This sequence comes from uncultured Cellvibrionaceae bacterium, assembly GCA_964540505.1. GTDB lineage: Bacteria > Pseudomonadota > Gammaproteobacteria > Pseudomonadales > Cellvibrionaceae > CAYZQH01. The sequence continues at coordinate 31,941 of CAZING010000008.1, forward strand.
GCGGTGGTGTCGGCCACTTACGCGGCCCACGCCCAAGAGAGAACCCTCGACCAGACGCATCTGGCCTATGCGTGCGTCAATACCCAGCCGCTATCGGTGGTTATGGCCGAGAAAGTCGCGTGGTTGCGCGCCTGGGCGCAAGAGCGCGCGATCCCGGCCGATTGACACGGCCGTCGGGCAAGGCGATGGTGTAAGTCGACCCAGGGCCTGCGGCCCGCCCGAAAATGCTGACGATTATTAAGAAGGTAAAAAATGCCCAAGCTATACAAAGAAGATCAGGCGAGAGTGGATCAGGTGCTCGCCACAGGTGTGTACGGCGTCGACCGCAAGCCGTTCAAACCTTGGCGACTGCTGCTCATCTTGCTCGTCGTGCTGGGCGTTATCACCGCCGCCAGCTACCTTATCGCGCTTCGCCACGGGATGATCTAATGCGCTATGCGGAATTAGGTAACTGTTTGCGGCGCTAGAGCGTTCGTCTGGGCGCTGGGAAGCTTGAAATAGGCCCTTAGCCGATTCGATCGCGCCTATCCGGGCCCTTTCTTGAGGTCAGAGGACGGACGAGGGGGCACGGATGGCGACGAGACCTGGCTCTGGCGGCTTTACCGCGCGCCCGACGCAGCCGGGCCCGGTCAACCGCCAACTTCTGTCAGGATGATCGCCGCTTCTTTTGCGGTGACAGGTTGCACCGACAGCCTGCCTTGTTTTACCAGGGCCATATTCCGAAGCTCGGGTATTTGTTTTACGGTAGCGAGCGACAGTGGCTTGGCAAAGGTGGCGGTATGGCGTAGGTCGACACAGTACCACCTGGGGGCCTCTATGCGGCTTTTGGGGTCGTAGTAAGCATGGGTTTGGTCGAATTGCGATGGGTCGGGGTAGCCCGCGCGCACCACGCTCGCACGACCGACAACCGCAGGGGTTTTGCAGCGGCCGTGGTAGATAAACACGGTATCGCCGACTTTTAGCGCATCTCGGAGGTAATTTCGCGCCTGATAGTTTCTGATTTCATCCCAGCGAGCGGTCGAGGCCTTAGCGTTCGCTAAGTCTTCGATGCTGAAGACATCCGGCTCGGTTTTGACCAGCCAATAATTCATTTATCGTCCCAAACCCAGCGCAGAGGCTCGCCGAAATCGTCTGTTATCAGCCGTTTCGACGGTCGCTTCTTCGGCGGGGTTTTCGGTTGTACCTGTTTGCGCTCTTCCATGGTTTTGATCACGTCGGTTAGTGGCGTGCGCGACTCTGCTGGTTTCTCACTGTTGTAAGAGGTAAACGGGTTCAGGTTGTCGGTGCGACCACTCAGGCCGCGTGGGATTTCCTGCACATTGCCGCCCGAGCCCAGATATTGCTCGATCTGTCGCTCCATTTCCTGGCGTATTTGGGCTTTGGTAGGCAATGGCTTCATAAGGCGGTGGACGGCT